>JAGWOZ010000051.1 GCA_028870715.1 Betaproteobacteria bacterium
GGGCGCTCGCTGCGCGCGGCCATGCAATGCATGCGGTGGACCGTGATGCCTTGGCGCTGGAGCCGCTGCGCGGCATCGCGAACGTTCTGGTGACGGACCTGGAAACGGGGCCGTGGCCCTTTGGCACACAGACCTTTGGCGGCGTGGTGGTGACCAACTATCTATGGCGCCCCCTGCTGCCGCACATCGTGCGCGCCGTGGCGACTGAAGGTGTGCTGATCTACGAGACCTTCGCCCTTGGCAACGAAACGGTCGGCCAACCGCGCAACCCCGATTTCTTGCTGCGCCCGGGGGAATTGCTGGATGCCGCGCGTCCCGCGCTTCGGGTGGTTGCCTACGAAGATGGCTTCGTGCACACGCCCAAGCCCGCCTACGTGCAGCGGATCTGCGCGGTACGCGAGCGCCTGCCGGCACAAGCGCCCGTCGCAAGCGCCAAAGGCCCCCCTGCCAAGTACAATCTGTGATTTTTGACAAGCGCTTGGAATGAACCCCATTACCGGCAGCATCGTGGCCCTGGTCACACCCATGCTTGACGACGGCAGCGTCGATTTCGACGGCCTTCGCAGGCTCATCGATTGGCATATCGCCGAAGGCACCGATTGCATCGGCGTGGTCGGCACCACGGGTGAATCGCCCACCGTCAACGTCAAGGAACACGGCGACATCATCCGGGTGGCGGTCGAACAGGCCGCAGGGCGCGTGCCCGTTATGGCTGGGGCCGGAGCCAACTCCACGGCCGAGGCCATCGAGTTGTCACACTTTTGCAAGGAGGTCGGTGCTGACTGCACGCTGCAGGTGGTGCCGTACTACAACAAGCCGACCCAGGAAGGCATTTACCGCCATTTCCGCGCCATCGCGGAAAGCGTGGATATTCCCATGGTCCTGTACAACGTACCCGGGCGTACGGTGGCCGATATGCTTCCGGAGACGGCGCTGCGGCTTGCCGACGTGCCCAACATCGTGGGCATCAAGGAAGCGAGCGGCAACATCGATCGTTCTGCGCAAATCCTCCGTCGCGCGCCCAAGGGTTTCGCTGTGTACTCGGGCGACGATCCTAGCGCCGTGGCCACCATGCTGCTGGGCGGTCACGGCAACGTCAGCGTGACGGCCAATGTCGTCCCGCGCCTGATGCATGATCTGTGTGTCGCGGCCATTGCCGGGCGCGCGCGGGATGCGGCGCAGTTGCATTTCAAGCTCATGGACCTGAACCGTCTGCTTTTCGTCGAACCCAATCCCATCCCGGTGAAATGGGCCCTCGCGGCCATGGGCAAAATGGGCGGTGCGATCCGCCTGCCGCTCACCCCTCTGTCCAGCCATCACGACGAGTTGCGGGCTGCCCTGGCCGACCTCGGCATTCCCGTCCTTCACTAAAACCATACCCATGCGCCGCATCCCTGCATCTGCACGTCCCCTTCCTCGCCTTTCAGCCCTGGCCCTGGCTCTGGCCACCCTCGGCGCCATGGGTGGGTGCTCCTCACTCGACAGCGTGGTGCAGGGCAAGAGCGTCGACTATGAAAGCGCCAAGGCTGGCCCCTCGCTCGACATCCCGCCTGACCTCACTCAACTCGCCCGTGAGCAACGCTACGCCATGCCCGAGGGCACGAAGACCGGGCCGGTGAGTGCACTTGAATACCAGACTGTGAACGCCCAGGCCGCCCAGGAGGCGGCAAGCAACGCGGTGCTGCCGCAATACCCCGGCATGCGCATTGAACAGGCCGGCGGCCAGCGCTGGCTGGTCGTGGACGCAGCGCCAGACAAGCTGTGGGACACCGTGAAGGAATTCTGGCAACAAAACGGGTTCTATCTCACCAAGGCCGATGCGGCGACCGGCGAGATGGAAACCGACTGGGCGGAAAATCGCGCCAAGCTGCCGCAGGACATCATTCGCAAATATCTCGGCAAGGTGTTTGACAGCCTTTACGATACCGGCGAACGTGATCGCTTCCGCACCGTGTTCGAACGCACACCCGACGGCAAGGGCACGGAAGTCTTCATCACGCACCAGACCATGGTGGAGGTCTACACGAACCAGGACAAGACGCAGACCACCTGGCAGCCCGGCACCCCCGACCCCACGCTCGACACGGTGTTCCTGCGCAAGTTGATGGTGCGCCTGGGCATGAACGAGGAACAGGCCAAGGCGGCTGTGGCTGATGTCACGACGCCCAAGACCGCCCTGCGCGCCACCCTCATCGATGAAGGCCGCGCCATTCAGGTCGTCGACGGGTTCGACGAGGCGTGGCGTCGTGTTGGCCTGGCCATCAACACTGCTGGGTTCACCGTGACGGACCGCAACCGGGCCACGGGCACCTACGACATCCGTTACGTCAACCCGGTGGCGGCGATGAAGGCCGAGGAAAACAAAGGCGGCTTCCTGAGCAAGCTCTTCGGGGGCAGCAAGACCGAGGTCAAGCCTGAGGATTTCCGCATTGTGGTCCAGCCCGTGGGCAGCGTCTCGCGCGTCACGGTGCAACCGGTCAAAGCCGGGGTCGACAGCGCCCAATCTGCACAAAGCATCCTCAAGGTTCTGGAGCAGCAATTGCAGTGAACCTGCGCGCCGCACGAAAAAAAGCCGCGGTCCGCGGCTTTTTTCTTTGTGGATCCGTGCGCGCACCGTGATCGGCCGCGCCCCAGGTAACTCAGACCTGGTAGCTGCGCAGGCGCAACGACATGTTTTGCAGCGCCCCAATGCCGCTGTGCTCGGCGCGCTGGCACCAGTCCTGCAGATGCTGCCGCAGCTGCTCGGCCGAAGCAGACGACTGCTCCCAGACGGCCTTGAGATCCTCTCGCATTTGCAGCAACTTGCCAATCAATGGGCTGTTCTGGGCGGCGGCGTCCACGACGGCGAGCGCCTGCGCATCCAGCGTTTCGCGCTCGCGCGTGATGAGATGACGCGCCGCACGAAGAACCTGGCTCGGGCTCGCCGCACCGCCCTGCGGAGACGCAAGGCTGAGCCGATTCAACTCCGCACGCAGCGCGCGGCGCATTTCGCGCGCATAACGCGCCATCAGGTCATAGCGGTTGGCAATCACGGTCTGCAACAAAGCCACGTCGACCTGTGGGCGCACCGCCCCGATTCGGGCCTTGGGCGGCAGCTTGCGCGGTTTGGCAAGGCCGAACCAGGACAGCACGCGGATATAGGCCCAGCCGATGTCAAACTCCCACCACTTCAGCGAAAGTTTGGCCGAGGTGGGGTAGGTGTGGTGGTTGTTGTGCAGCTCTTCCCCACCGATGAGCAGGCCCCAGGGAAACACATTATGGCTCGTATCCCGGCTGGCGTAGTTGCGGTAACCCCACCAATGCCCCAGGCCGTTGATTACCCCTGCGGCCCAGATGGGGATCCAAAGCATCTGGATGGCCCAGACCGTGGCGCCGATGGCGCCGAACAGCAAGACGTCAATGATGAGCATCAGCCCAACGCCCTGCCACATGAAACGCGAATACACCTTTCGCTCCAGCCAGTCGTCGGGCGTACCGTGGCCAAATTTGGCGAGTGTTTCCTGGTTTTTCGACTCGGCGCGGTACAACTCCGAGCCACGCAACAGCACGGTGGAAATCCCCTTCGTCACCGGGCTGTGAGGGTCGTCCACGGTTTCACACTTGGCGTGGTGCTTGCGGTGGATCGCAACCCATTCCTTGGTGACCATGCCCGTGGTCAGCCACAGCCAAAACCGGAAAAAATGCATCACGGCCGGGTGCAGGTCCAATGACCGGTGCGCCTGCGAGCGATGCAAAAACACCGTGACCGCCACGATGGTGACATGGGTTAACACCAACGTGTAAAGCACAATGTGCCAAACCGAAGCGTGGGCCACACCGTAGGCAGCCCAATTCAGGAAACCATTCAACATCTTTGTTTCAACCTGTCAAACCTCAAACGTGATGACGCAGCTTACGGACGTTGATCGCCGCTTTCAAGCTCCGAAGCCTGAGTCCCATTGTAGGTGCTTGGGATATCCGACCTGGCGCAAGGACATGCGCCCTCGTTCCGCGCCCTGTTCAGGTGCGGGGGGCGGCGCCGCGCTGCATCACTGCGGCAAAGAACCCGTCGGTGCCATGCCGATGGGGAAAGAGTTCCAGCATCGGATTGCCGGTGCTGCCATCAAGATTCACCTGCTGGTGAGCCAGCGCCTCTGCAGCGCCTTGCAAGGCGAAATCCGGTCGTTCCCGCAAAAACTGCTCCACAATCTGCCGGTTCTCAGCGGGCAGCAAGCTGCAGGTGGCGTACACCAGGCGACCACCGGGTTTGAGCAGGGTTGCCGCGGCGTTCAGAATCGACGTCTGTTGCGCAGCAAGCTTCAGCACATCGGCCTCGTGCAGTCTCCATTTCAGGTCCGGGTTGCGGCGCAGGGTGCCCGTGCCGGTACAGGGAGCGTCAACGAGCACGCGGTCGAGTTTGCCAGCCAATCGCTGCACCCGATCGTCGCGCTCGTGGCTGATGACCACCGGATAGACGTTGGACAAGCCACTGCGCGCCAGGCGCGGCCGCAGCTTGTCCAGCCGATGTTCGGCCACGTCAAACGCATACAGGCGCCCTGTGTTGCGCATCATGGCTCCGAGCGCCAGGGTCTTGCCTCCGGCGCCAGCACAAAAATCCGCCACCATCTCGCCACGGCGGGGCGCAAGCAGCAGCGCCAACAGCTGACTGCCCTCGTCCTGCACCTCAATCGCGCCATCGAGAAACAGCGCCGAGCGGTTCAGCGCTGGTTTGCCCTGCACGCGCAGCCCCCAGGGGGAATAGCGCATGGGGGCGGCATCGATGCCAAGCTGCCGCAATTCGGCAAGTGCTGCTTCCCGCGTCGTCTTCAGCAGGTTCACGCGCAGATCCAGCGGTGCGGGCAACAGAAGGCTGCGGGCCAGGTGGTCGAATTCGGCCCCTGGCAAATCGCCACGTGCCTGCAACGCCAGCGCCATCCAGTCGGGCAGGCTGTAGCGCAGGGCAGGCGCCAGCGCAGCCACATCCTGACGCAGCGATTTGTCGCGCCAGGCCACAAGCTCAGCGGGAAACGCCAAGGCGAGAGTGGCCGCATCCGCCTGCCATCCCAATGCCAGCAGGTGCAGGTCAAGGGCACCGCCGGCCGCCTCGGCCCAATGCCGATACAGGCGCAGGTGGCGCACGACCTGGTAGACGCTCTCGGCAATCACGTGGCGGTCGTGCTGGCCGAGCTGGGGATGCGCGCGGAAATATCGCGAGACGACGACATCGGCGGGCAGCTCGAAGCGAAGCACCTGGCGCAGCAGCTCGCGTGCGCTGGTGACCAAGGCGCGCGGCTTCATCGCGCCACCTCACCGGCCTGAACGGGCGAGGCGGCAAGCACGCGCACGCGCAGCCCCTGCACCTGCAGCCGCCGCTCCACAAGCGCGCGCACGGCGGCGGGATAGATGCGATGCTCCTCATTAAGCACACGCGCCGTGAGCATGGCCTCGGTGTCGTCGTCATGCACAGGCACGGGGGCTTGCGCGACGATGGGGCCGTGATCCACGTCGGGCGTGACCAGGTGCACGGTTGCACCATGCCATTTCACGCCGCTGTCGAGTGCGCGGCGGTGCGTGCCCAACCCGGGAAAGGCAGGAAGTAGCGAGGGATGAATGTTGATCAGCCGGCCCGCATAGTGCCGCACAAAACCCGCTGTGAGCACACGCATGAAACCGGCCAGCGCGACGGCCGCGGGCTCAAATGCATCGATGCGCGCGGCAAGCTCGGCCTCAAACGCTTCACGGCTTTGCGCGAGGCGATGGTCAACCACGGCGGTGGCAATGCCCTGCTGCTGCGCAAACCTCAAGCCAGGCGCGTCGGGCCTGTTGCTGATGACCGCGGCCACGCGCGCGGGCCACTGTTCGGCCGTGCAAGCGCGCACGATGGCCTCCATGTTGGAGCCCCGCCCGGAGATGAGAATGACAATCGAGGGAAGCCGCGCTGGTTGCATGCCCGCAGTGTAGCTTGGGGGGTGGGGCACTCGCCCCTCGGCAGCGGGGCGCCAGCGCCCCGGCTGGGCAACGGGCACAGCCCACCAGGCGCGCAGCCAGGACTGCACGATCGCCGCGGACAATAATGCCGTCTGCACCCTGTCTGCACTTGCCGCCAACATTTGGCGCTTGTCTTCTTGTTTGTTACTGCCCCAGCCTGAACGCCGGGGTTTCTCGGAGCAATGGATGAAATGCCCCTTTTGCCAGCATCCTGACACCCAGGTGGTGGAAACCCGCGAGGTCGAAGACGGCACCGCACTGCGGCGCCGGCGGCGCTGCGCGGGTTGCGACAAACGGTTCACGACCTACGAGCGTGCCGAAGTGAGCTTCCCGGCGGTCGTGAAAAAGGATGGGCGGCGCGTGGACTATTCCCGCGACAAGCTTGCCGCATCCTTGCAACTCGCGCTGCGCAAGCGCCCCGTGCGCGCCGAAGATGTCGATGCCGCCATCAGTCGTATCGAGGAGCGGCTGCTTCAGACCGGCGCGCGGGAGCTGGACTCGGCACAGATTGGCGAATGGGTCATGGACGAACTCAAACGCCTGGACGACGTGGCGTATGTGCGATTCGCCTCCGTGTACCGCAGTTTCAAGGATCCGGCGCAGTTCGTCCAGATCCTTGAAGAAATGGCGCGCAGCGGCAAGCCCCTTCGTGCCCCCCGTGCCCCACGCACCCCCAGCAGCCGTAAAGCCTGAGCTTCCGATGCCCACTACACCCATGTTTGATGCAACCGATGCGGCGTACATGCGCCGGGCCCTGGCGCTTGCCCAAAGTGTGCTCTATCTCACCAGCCCCAACCCCCGGGTCGGCTGCGTGATCGTGCAGGGCGGCCGTGTCATTGGCGAAGGCGCCACTGAAGCCGCCGGACAGCGGCATGCGGAAATCGTGGCGCTGGATGCCGCGCGCGCGCACGGCGCCGATCCGCGCGGCGCCACGGTTTACGTCACTCTGGAGCCGTGCGCGCACCATGGCCGCACCCCGCCTTGCGCCGACGCGCTTGTGCATGCGGGCGTGGCCCGTGTCGTCGCGGCCGGGCGCGACCCGAACCCGCGTGTGGACGGCAGCGGTTTGGACCGGCTGCGCGCTGCGGGCATCCGGGCTGAGAGCGGACTTCTTGAAAACGCGGCCCGCGCGCTGAACCTGGGATTTTTCTCGCGCTTCGAGCGGGGCAGGCCGTGGGTGCGTCTGAAGGCGGCGGCCTCGCTGGATGGCGTCACGGCCCTGCCTAACGGGCGCAGCCAGTGGATCACAGGACTTGCCGCACGCGCCGACGCCCACCACTGGCGCGCTCACGCCTGCGCCATACTCACCGGCATCGGTACCGTGCGCGAAGACGATCCACAGCTCACGGTGCGTCATGTGCAAACGCCGCGCCAGCCCGTGCGCGTGGTCGTCGACAGCCGCCTGGAACTGCCCCCGACCGCGCGCATGCTCCAAGCTGAGCCAGACAAGGTCTGGGTGGCACACGCGCTGCCGCTGCAGGAGGCCGAAGCGCGCGCGCAGGCCCTGCGCGCGCAGGGCGTTGAAGTCATCGCGCTGCCCACCGATGCCGGCAAACCCGGGAAAACCGACCTCGCGGCACTCATGCACGAGCTTGCCGCGCGCGAGATCGGCGAACTGCACGTGGAGGCCGGCGCTCGCTTGAACGCGTCCCTTCTGACTGCTGGGCTGGTGGACGAGCTGCTGCTGTATCTGGCGCCCACACTGCTTGGCCAGGGCGCCGGCATTGCACCCTTCGGGCCGCTTCAGGCAGTGGCCGACGGCATCGCGCTGCACGACATGCGCGTGGAGCCCATTGGCGCGGACTGGCGCGTTCGCGCGCGGCTTGGGTGACGTAAGTCAGGCCCGCGCCAAGCGCGGGTTTCGGCGCTCCAGATACGCACTCAGGCGGCGGGCCGCCTCACGCAGGTTTTCCACGCTGTTGGCGTAGCTCAGCCGAAACCAGCGCTCGGGCTGGTAAGTGGCGAAGTCTTTGCCGGGCACAAGCACCACGCCGGTTTCGCGCATCACATCAAAACAGAAGGTCCAACTGTCTGCGCTATGACGCGAACAGTCGGCCCACACATAAAACGCCCCGTCGGGCAGCACCGGCACATCCAGCCCCAAGTCCCGAAGGGCTGGCACGATAACATCGCGGCGGCGCTGAAATTCAGCACGCCGGCGCTCGGTTTCAAGCAGCGTGTCCGCCTCGAAACAAGCCAGTGCAGCATGCTGAGCCGGGCTGCTGGGGCAAATGAACAGGTTGCCAGCCAGTCGCGACAGCGGTTCGATGAGCGCCTCGGGCACCACCATCCAGCCCAGCCGCCAGCCCGTCATCTGGAAATACTTGGAAAAGCTGTTGATACTGATGACCTCGTCATCAAGCGCAAGGGCCGTGCGCCCGTAGGCGGAGTCGAACCCCAGTTCAAGATAGATCTCGTCGATCATCAGGAATCCCCCGCGCTTGCGCACCACGGCCGCAATACGCGCCAATTCATCCGGCGCAATGGACGTGCCGGTGGGATTCGATGGCGATGCCAGCAGCACGCCGCGCGTGGCCGGGCCCCAGGCCGCATCGATCTGCTGCGCGGTCGGCTGAAAGCGCGAGGCGGCCGAGGTGGGCAGCAGGCGCGCCGTGCCGCCCGCGGCGGCAACGAAATTCTTGTTGCAGGGGTAGGTGGGATCGGGCATCAGAACTTCCGAACCCGGCTCCACGAGGAGCAGGCACGCCAGCGTGAGTGCGCCGGATGCGCCCGCCGTGATGAAAACCCGCTCGGGCGCCACCTTCACGCCGTGCTTGGCCGCATAGTGGCGCGCGATGGCCTGACGCAGCGCCGGAAGGCCCGGGGCCAGCGTGTAACCCGTGCGACCTTCGCGCAAGGCGCGCACGCCTGCCTCCACCACCGGGGACGGCGCGGTGAAGTCAGGCTCGCCCACGCTCAGATGGATCATGTTGCGTCCCTGCGGGCGCCACTCGGCCTCCTGCTCCCAGGCGGCGCGCACCACGTCCATCACGTAAAACGGCTCAATTTGTTGAATGCGGCTGGCAAGTTGCATGGAATTCATTCCCCCTGCGGTTTGCGGCGTGCCGAAGGCTTGCGCTGGGCCCAGGGATCGCCGGGCGAACTGGCCGCATCGGTGCCGGCGCGGCGCGCTGCAGGCTTTGCATCGGACCGCACGGGCGTCTTGGCTTTGAAACTCACCGGCACCTTGGCCGCCGGATTGGCGGGCATGCCTCCTGGCTGCTGCTGGTAGGGCTGCGGGACGAGCCGGCCCGTGGTTTCGTCCGGACGCAGGATGACGGCCAGCCGGTCAAGCACGCCGTTGACATACTTGAAACCGTCGGTACCACCGTAGACCTTGGCCAGGTCCACAGCCTCATTGATGATGACCTTGTAAGGCACTTCCAGCATGAAGCGGAGTTCATACGTGCCCAGCAGCAGCAGGGCGTGCTCGACAGGCGAGAGCTCCCGCGTCGGCCGGTCCAGATACGGCTGGATGTCCGCGTCGAGCTGGGCGGCCTCGCGGATGCAGCCGTGCAGGACCCCCTGGAAATGCTCGGTATCCAGCTTGATCGTCGGATAGCGCTCGTGGAGAAACGCCTCGATGGCGCCAGCGTCACTTCCGGACACCAGCCATTCGAATACGCCCTGCAGGGCCAGCTCGCGCGATTTGCGCCTGGCGCTCTTGGGATTGGTGAAATTCATGGCTCGCTACCCGGCGCGTCAGTCGCCGATCTCCACCAGAAGATTGGCCATTTCCACGGCCACCCGGGCACATTCGCGACCCTTGTCGATGCGCGCGTTGGCCTGCGTTTCGGTGTCGACCGTGATGATGCCGTTGGCCACGGGCAGCCCAAATTCGAGCGCCACCTGCTGCACACCCGCAGCGGACGTGTTGCAGACGAGCTCGAAGTGGTAGGTGTCGCCGCGGATCACGCAGCCCAGCGCGATGAGCGCATCAAAGTCGCCGTTCTCGGCAAGCGCCGCCAACGCCAGCGGAATCTCCAATGCGCCTGGCACCGTGATGTGTCGAATCGCGTCCGGCTGGACGCCCAAGGCATGGAGCTCCGCCACACAACCTTCGGCCATGCGGTCCGTCAGATCCGCATTGAAGCGTGCCTGCACAATGCCAACGCTGAGTTCGGCACCGATGAGCAAGGCTGGGTTATCGCGTTGTTGGGCGTGTTGCATGGGTTTGGGGAAAACTGAATCGAGGTTGAAGGGGGCGCCGGGTCAACCGTTCAGTGCCCCGTGCCGGCAGCAGCGGGGGGCGGCTCAAAACCCTCCACTTCCAGTCCAAAACCGGTCATGCTTGGCATTTTGCGCGGCGCCGCGAGAAGACGCATGCGGCGCACACCCAGATCGCGCAAGATCTGGGCACCCACACCATAGGTGCGCAGCGCCGCAGCGGCTCCACGCGGGGCCGCCGGCCTGTGCAACGCCACGAAATGCCGCGCAAACGCTGCTGCGCTCTCGCCCGCGTTGAGCAGCACGGCCACACCCGCTTCGGCCTGCGCAATGCGTGCGAGCGCCTGCTGCAAGTTCCACGAATGGGTGGTGGCTTGGGCATCAAGAAGGTCCAGTGCCGACAGCGGCTCATGCACCCGCACCACAACCGGCTCGCGCGCCTGCTGCGGTTCGCCATGCACGAGCGCAAGATGCACACCGCTGCCAGCGCGATCCCGGTAGAGCGTGGCCTGCAGCGTGCCAAAGGCCGTTTGCATTGGCCGCGCATCCACGCGCTCAATCAGACTTTCGGTACGGCTGCGATATTCAATAAGATCGGCAATGGCGCCGATCTTCAGTCCGTGATGGGCGGCGAAACGCTCCAGGTCCGGCAGGCGAGCCATGGTGCCGTCGTCGTTCATGATTTCGCAGATCACCGCCGCCGGCTCCAGCCCCGCCAGTCCAGCGAGGTCGCAGCCCGCTTCGGTATGGCCCGCGCGCATGAGCACCCCACCTTCCTCGGCCATCAGCGGAAACACATGGCCGGGCTGCACGATGTCAGCGGGCTTGGCGTTCGGTGCCACGGCCACGCGCGTGGTGTGCGCGCGGTCTGCGGCCGAGATCCCGGTGGTCACGCCACTGGCCGCCTCGATTGACACGGTGAAGGCCGTGCCGTGGGAGGAACCGTTGTGCTGAACCATGGGCCTGAGCCCGATCTGCTCGCAGCGCGTGCGGGTCAGGGTCAGGCAGATCAGCCCGCGCGCATGCGTGGCCATGAAATTGATAGCCTCGGGCGTGACATGCTGCGCGGCGAGTACGAGGTCCCCCTCGTTTTCGCGGTCTTCTTCGTCCACGAGGATGACCATGCGGCCAGCCTGCATTTCAGCGACGATTTCGGGGATGGGGGATAAGGGCATGCGCGTGCGGCACCCTGGCAAGCGGTGCGCTGAAGACAAACCAGCATTGTAGGAGCCCGACGGAGCAGGCGCCATCGCCGGGACGAAGGCTAATCGAAGCGGAACGTGTAGAAGACATCCACCGCGCTATCCGCACCGGATTGCAGCCGCAACGACAGGCGATGCGTAAAGTCGTACCGGATGTTGAACAGGCTTCCAGTCGTGCCCAGCCCCTGTTCCACGCCAATGGACAGCTTGGAGGTGATGCGCTTGCCCAGCGTGACGATGCTGTTCTGCAGCCCGCCTTGGCCGGCGAGCGAGAGTTGGCTCAAGCCCAGGGCGCTGGCCACGCGGCTGGTCACCGGCGCACCCCGATCCGAGGCCAGGAGCGCACCCGCCGCGGTTTGCAGCAGCGCAAGGTTGTTCGGGCTGGCGGTGCTGAGGTCCTGGCCCAGGACCAGCCAGGACAGGATCTCGCTGTCGGGCATCGCGGGCGTGGACGTCAGCGCGACCTGCGGCGCGCGCAAAGTTCCGGTGACCTGCACACCAACAACCACCGGCAACCCCGAGCGCTGTGCGGCGAAGTTGAGTCCCGGATTGTCGATGGGGCCGGAGAAATTCACGGCGCCTCCCTTGACCAGCGCAAGCGTCTGGCCGTATGCGCTATAGGTTCCCTTGCGCACCTCGATGCTGCCCGATGCCGCAAGGGGTTCACCGCTTGCCGCGCGCAGGGCAAGCTGGCCTCCGAGATCGGCGTCCAGCCCGTACCCACTGACGTGCACCTGGCGACCCAGCTCGACCTGCACCACAGCGGTCACGGCATAGCCCGGGCCACGGGACTTGGCCGCTGCCGATTGCGCGCGCCCCTTCACCACCACATCGTTGGCAAGCTTCGGTGCACTGCCACGCGGCAGCTCGATGGTGGCACTGTCCACGGCGAGCTTGGCATCGAGATGTGCGCTGCGCCCGCCAAGCGTCAGCATGCCATTGCCGCTGACCACAGCCTGGCGATCAGGCCGGTTGAGGATGTGCAGCGCGTGGAGTGTGAACGCAAGCTCGGCCGTGGGCTTGCCACCGGCGAACTGCGCGCTGCCGCTGGCCGTCACCTCGCCTTGACCCCCTTGCGCGCTCAAGCGCGTGAGTTGCAGCCGATCCCCGGAAAAGCTGGCGTCGAGCAGGCCACCGTGCAAATCCAGGCCTTGCTCGGGCAGCGCCAGCGCCAAGCCGGTGCCGGTGAGCTGACCCGAGAGCTGCGGGTCGCCCACCGTGCCGGCCGCGCGCATGTCCAGCAACAGGCTGCCGCCCACCCTTGCAGTCGGGCCGAGCATGGCCCCAGCCCAGGCGAGGCTGGGCAGATCCGCACGCAGACCCCCGGTCAGGGGCGCCGTGCCCTCCAGCCCCCAGGCCGCACCACGACGCGCGATGCGGCTTTGCACCGTGCCGTGCACCGTGCCGAGCAGGCGACCCGCCGCATCGACACTGACGGACACGGCGTCGTCCCTGGCCAGCACGTGCAGGTCCAAAGCCGACAACCCAAGCCTCAGACGCGCATCGGTCGGCAGGGTCACGTCCCCCGTTGTGCGCACGATGTCCAGGTGACCTGACACCGTTTGCCCCAGGGCGATCGCCCAGTCGGCGTCGAGCCGCACCGTGGAGCGCACGCCCTGCAGGTCCGCACCGGCCAGGTGCAGCCAGTAGGCGGGGTCCACCCCGCTGGCCCCGCCGCTGGTGACAATCGCACCCGCTTTCCACGTGGCCTCACGCAGGTCAAGCAGACCCCCTGCGCTTTGCAGCCGCGCATGGTGGACCCCCACGGCGCCTGGCGCCAGCACAATCTGTGCTGGCGCCAGCAGATGCAAGGCATAGCGGCCCGTGTTGGTGAATTGCTCAACGCTTCCGCGCCAGCCTTGCGCTGGCGTGTAGCCGCCGTCAAGCTGCGCGCTCAGATCCAGGTCAGCGTTGCGCAAACGCAGGGTGATGCGCTCGGCATCGAGTCGACCGCTGGCCTGAACCTGGACCGTCTGCAAGGCCAGGGCCCCTGCCCGGATGCCACGTCCGTCGATCTGCAAACGCATCGGCCCGCGCAATCCGGCCTGCAGGCTGCCGCGGGCGACGAGCGCGTCGACCCGCATCGCACCTGGCAAGACAAGGCCGCCGCCGTGCAGGTCAAAATGCCCCGAGGGCTGGGCAAGCGTGCCCGACAGGGTTCCGCTGCCTTGCACCTGCCCATCCAAGCCGGGGCCGATCTGCGCAAGCTCGGGAGCATCCAGGCGCCAGCGCAGTGTGTCACCCGCCCTGCCAAAGTCCCCTTGCGCGTCCAGGCGATTGCGGCCCAACAGCAAGTCCGCCTGCAGCCCCCGTACCCCGGCGGGCGACGCCATGCCGCGCGCCTGCCCCGAAAACACGTACCCCCGCCAACGGCTCGGGTACACCTGCAAGGCCACCTGCGCGCTGCGAGCCCGGGCGTCGCCCTGCAGATGTGCATGCAGGTTCAGGTCGGCCACGGGGTACGCGCCGAAGCGGCTGGGGTCGAAGTGGTCGAGCGTGCCGGTGAGCTCAAAGCGCTGTGGGGCGCTGGTGGACACCACACCGCTTGCGTCCAGCCGGCCGCCTTGGGCCTGAAGGCGCATGCGGGTGATCGTGATGCGTTGGGCTGCATGCGTGGCGCGCAACTCGGCCAGCCAGCCCGGTTGCGCGAGGCGAAGCTGCAGCTCCTGGCTTTGGAGCGTTCCACGCGCCAGCAGGGGACCGCTCAGCCGTGTGGGAAGCAGCCTTGCATCGAGCGCGCGCAGGTTCACCTGGCTGGCCTGCAAATCGACCATGAACGCCCCACCCGGCTGACCCTGGGCTCGGGCAGCGGGGCTGCTGGGCAACGGTTCGTCCTGCCAGCTTGCGTGACCCGTCAACTCCCCGTGGCCCGCAAGCACAGCCCGCACCGAGTCAACGCGCAAGCTTCCCCGCTGCAGGCGCAGTGCGGCCTGCAGGCTGCGAAGCGGCACGCGTGCGGCGTTCACCGGCCCCGGGCGCGCGTTTTGCAGGTGCAGGCTTCCCCGCACATCTTGCGGGTCGGACGGCTGGAGGTCGAGTTGCGCATCGATCGCGGCCGTGGGCAGCGCGGGGTCGAGGCGCGCCGGGTCCACATCCGTGGCGCGCACGCGCGCTGAGCGCAGTGGCAGGGTCGAGAATGGCGCGAGATGCGCGTCGAAACGGGCTTGCGTGTGCAGGGCGCTGGCCGTGCCTTGCAGCCGCAGCGCCTGCAGGCTTCCCGAAGGTTGGGCAGCAAGGCTCAATGTGTCCTTGTGCAAGCGCAACGTGGCCTGCAGCGCGCCGCCCACGCTGAACGGGCGGCGCAGGCCCAGCGTGAAGCGCGCCTGCGCCTGGCCCCACGGCGTTGTTGCGTGAACCTGCACGCGCGCTGCATCTCCATCGGCATCAACGCTGGCGCGCAGCGCGCCGAAATCCTGCAGTGCTCCCAGTGCGCCGACGCGCAAGCGCCCAATGTCCAGTTGCGCCACGCGCAACGCCACAGGCAGGGTCAGGCTTTGCGGCAAGGCCGGCGGGCCGGGCGACGCTCCGGGTGGCAGCGTGACATCCAGCCGGGCAAAGGACAGTTGCTGGATCTCCACGCGCCTGGAGCTTCGCAGCAGGGCCAGGGGGCTCCACCGCAAGTGCAGTTCGCGCGCGTCCACATCGGCCTTCGGGCTTTGAACCTGCAGCCGCGCAATGCGCAGCTCGCTCCACAAGCTGCCCCTCACATCCTCCAATTCGACATGCGTGGCGCCGAACTGCAACGGCTGCGCGCTCAACCACCGCAGGCCCGGTGCGCTGGTCAGCCACGCCATCAGGCCCATCAAGAGCGCCACCAGCAGCACACATGCCGCGAGCCCACGCCACACCCAGCGCCATGCGCTGCGCGGCAGTGGCCCGCCCGGGGCGGAGGATGCCGGTGTGTCCTGCATCTCAGAAATTCACCCCGGCATTGAACTGCAGACGCACGGCCTGTGTGGCCTGGCCATACGCCAGATCCACGCTGATCAGGCCCGCCGGGCTGCGCCAACGCGCCCCCACGCCATAACCGGCCACGGCCTTCAGCGCGCCAAAACTGTCGGCGGCGCCCCCGCGGTCGTAAAAGACCGAGGCACCCCACGCGGGCGTCAGCCAATGCACAGCCTCCACGCTCGCGGTGAGCAGTGCGCGCCCGCCGACGATGGCATTGCCCTGAACCACCCCCAGGCTCTGGTAGGCATAGCCGCGCACCGAACCAATGCCGCCAGCACGGAACAGCTCCTGCTGCGGAATGCCCTCGGCTGACGGACTGATGACGCTGCCCACGACGCCGCGCACGATGAGCTGGTCGCGTGTGCCCAAGGGAATGAGGTCGACGCCACGCAGCAACAGGCGAATGAAATTCTGGTCCGACAACACCGCCTTGCTTGCGCCGCCGATCTGCGCGTTGATCAGCGTGCCGCTGCGGGGATCAATCGGGTTGTCCAAACGGCGACGGGTCCAGGAAAAGCCGGGAACCAGAGCCATCGTGCTGGTGCTGCCGCTGCCCGCCACGTCCTGGCGCTCATTGATGAACTGCAGGGACTGCAGCGTCTCGATCGGGCCGTCCACACGCTGGCGCTGCGCAGAGAGGACTTGGCTGCGCGTCGTCAGGCCCTGGATGTTGCTGTGCTGCACATCAGCGCCCAGACTGTAGCGCGAGCCGTTTTCGGTGCGCGGAAAGGCCAGCCCGGCGGAAAGCGATTGTTGAAGGGTCTCGAGCTTGATGGCGCTCGTCAATCGCCAGGCGCGCCCGCCGATGTTGAGGTTTTCATAATCAAGCTGGGTACGTGCACCCGTATTGCTGCTGTAGCCCAGCCCCGCGCCGAGCTTTTGCGTCTTTTGCTCGGCAACCCGGACGAGCACGGGCAAGCTGGTTCCCTGCGCCTCGGCCAAGGGCGCCGCGACGAGGGCCGTGCGAAAGTAGCCGCTGCTTTGCAGCCGCGCCTGCCACTCCAGTAGCTTGTTCTGGGCATACGGCTCGCCAGGGTGCAGCGGCGACAGCCGCTGCACAATCGACACCGGGTAGCGCTGCAGGCCTTCGACATGGATCGGACCGAACGTGTAGCCCGGCCCGGTGTCGAGTTGCAGCGTGAGGCTTGCCGTGCGCGCCTCCGGGTCCACCAGCGCCTCGCTGTGGCCGATCCGCGCCCCCGGATAACGCTTGGTCAACAACTCCAGCAGCGCGTTGCCCTTGGCGGTCTCCCACGCGGCGCTTCGGAACACCTGCCGTGGCGCCAAGCGCCAGTTCTTGCGCAGGGCGGCGGCGAGCGCGGCATCCGGATGGCCATCGGGGCCGTGGACTTGAAGGTCCACCCTTTGCACGCGGGTGGGCTCGCCCGGATGCACCGCAATGGCGACTACGGGCACAGGCTGCGTCTCGTCCAGGTGGACCGCAATGCGCGCCGAGAAGTAGCCCTGCGCCGCAAGCAGATCCCCCGCCTGGCTCGGCACCTTGTCCACCAGACCGCGCAGCTGCTCGGAGCTCATATCTGGAAAAAACCGCCAGCGCTCGATGTCCAGGTACTGCGCCAGCATCCCCTGCAGGTCCTGTGGTGCGTCGATGTGCACCACATAGCGCGGTTGCCCGGCCGCTGCGGCCGATGCTGCCGCAGCGGGCCTGGGCACGAGGGCTTGCGGCGACGAAGCGGCGCTTGCGCTCGGCGCCGGTGCCGCCATCGCCACGCACGACGCCGCGCCGAACGCCAGCAGGCATGCTGTCCACATCGTGCTCCGGGCGCCCGAATGGGTCAGGGCTGCGAGCACACCACAGCGCTTAAGGGCACCTGCCCGTGCACACTGATGGCCAAGGGCTGCCGTGGCCAAGCGGTGCCGGTCTGCCTGGCGCATCCGCACCGCCAGCCATAATCGCCACGAAGGTCCGAACCGTTCCACAGGCGCCAGCGATGCAAACCTGCAACAGCCAATCAGAGGCCCTGGGCCTCGTGACCAGGTGATGCACCCAGCATGCGCTGGACGTAGCGCGCAATCAGATCCACCTCCAGATTCACCGTATGCCCCGCCTGCAACGTGTGCAGATTGGTGTGTTGCAGGGTATGGGGAATGAGGTTGATGTGCACGACAGCGCTACCGTCCGCCCCATCGACCACGCGGTTGACGGTCAAGCTCACGCCGTTGATCGCAATCGACCCCTTCTACGCAAAAAACTTCGCCAGTTCA
>JAGWOZ010000052.1 GCA_028870715.1 Betaproteobacteria bacterium
AATGCGTAGAGCACTTCCTGCGCGCGCTCCAGGGCAAAGGTCGGGATCACGACGTTGCCCCCCCTCGCATGGGTCGCGGAGATCGCGTCAATCAGTTCGTCGATGGACGCCCCCCAAGGGCGGTGGTCGCGGTCGCCGTAGGTGGTTTCCATCACCACGTAGTCGGGTGGAGCCGGCGGACTCTGAGGGTCGTCGAGAAGCGGTCGGCCGGGGTTTCCGATATCGCCCGAAAAGTAGATGCTGCGGGCGGTACCGGCATCTTCCACTTCAAGGAAAATAGAGGCAGATCCCAGGATATGCCCTGCATTCATAAATGTTGCATGCACACCCCTGGCCACCTCGATGCGTACACCATATGCGGCGGCGCCGTCGAAATAATCCATGCTGCGAAACGCCTCCGCCAGGGTGTAGAGCGGAGGCGGCAACGGTTGTTCATCCCCGCGGTGCCTTGCATGACGTTCGGCGCGCCGCGCCTCCTCCTCCTGCAGGCCGGCCGAGTCGGCCAGAACCAGCCGGGCGAGTTCGCGCGTGGGCGCGGTGGCGATGATGCGGCCACGAAATCCCCGCTTGACCAGCAAGGGAATACGCCCGCAGTGGTCCAGGTGGGCATGTGTGAGCAAGAGCACGTCGATGGTGCTGGCGTCGAAGCCGAACTCCTCGGCATTTTCCTCGGCGAGCTCATGCCCGCCTTGAAACAGGCCGCAATCAATGAGCACACGGGAAGTCTCGGTCTCGACTAAATGGCAGGACCCCGTGACCTGCTTGGCGGCTCCGTGGCTGGACAGGCGAATCATGGCTGCGCTCCCGTATTGACTTGTATCCGGGCTGGCGTAGCCCGCCGTGCATTGACCTCGGCCATGTCAAGCACGCCTTGCGCCGTGTCTTGGGTAAGATCGATGATCTGAACGCCTTCGTGCTTCGCAGTGGCCACAGTGTCGGTCACCGCAAGCGTCGCTGCGCCGGCGGTGCGAACTGCGGACAGCGCATCATCAGCGAATAACCCGTGCACGGCAATGCACACGGGCGGTAATGTGTGACGCTGCCGGAGATGGTCCAGCACTGCAACCAGGGTACGCCCCGAGCTGATGATGTCGTCGAGAAGTACCGGAGTTCGGCCGGGATGAAGGTGCAGATCCGGCACTGTGGAGTGCACGTCTTTGTCCCCCCGCCTGGTCTTCTCCACAACGACGACGGGCGCATCTGCGCGCGCCGCCACATCGGCCGCCCACTGCGCGCTTTCCGCATCCGGTCCAATGATCAGCGGCCGTTGCACATGGTCCTTGATCCAAGCGGCAATACGTGGCGCAGCGTGCAGCACCGCGCATCGCATGCTGTAAATCTCGGACAGGTCATGAATGCGATGCAAATGGGGATCCACCGTGATCATCCAGTCGAAGTACCGGGAGAGAAGCTTTGCATACACCCGGGCGGAGATCGCTTGCCCATCCAGAAAGCGGCTGTCCTGGCGCATATAGGCGAGATACGGAGCCACCAGTCCGACTTGCGCAGCGCCCAACTCACGCAGGGTGCTTGCCGCCATGAGCAGCGGTATGGTCTTGGAGTCCGGGTCATTGAGCGTGCACACCAACACCACCTGGCTTGCCGCCGCAGGAGGTTGCACCCGAACGAGGCTTTCACCATCGGGAAAGCGGTGAACCGTACAGTCTGCGACTCGTACGTCGGCGCGGTCTTCCAGCGCACGCCCGATCGCCTGGGCGCGTTCCTCGTTGCCAGGAAGCGGATATAGGGTAAGAGTCGGCATTTCAGCTCTCCAGATGGATGAGGGCCGGATGACTACGCACGAAATCCAGGGCATATTCGAGTTCGCCCTCAGACTCCGCATGCAGCACGAACAGCGGTTGATCGCGTTCGACATGCTCGCCGACGTGCGCGCCCAGCCACAATCCGGCGGTCTTGGCATGCGGAGCCCCGGCGAGCTTGGCAGCACGCGCCAACAAGCGGTTGTCGATGCGAGCCACTCGCCCCGCGCGCATCGCCGCAATGGGATAGCGATGCTTCGCCACTCCCGGTTCGCGAAAGCCCCCCTGAGCTTGGCAGATCGCCTGAAATTTCCGCCAGGCTCGGCCATCCGCTAGCGCCGCATGCGCCATTTCCTGCGCCACCGTGCCCTGCGCGATGCCGCCAAGCTCCAACACCGCGGCAGCCACTTGCAGTGCGCGCTGGCGCAGGTCATCCGGCGCTTGCGGATCGTTTCGCAGTACCGCAAGCACATCATGCGCCTCCAGCGCCGGGCCCACCCCGCGACCCACGGGCTGGCTGCCGTCGCTGATGATCCCATGCAGCTGCAGTCCGATCGCATGCGCCGTCAGCCTGAGTGCATGCAGAAGCGACTGCGCTTCGCCCTGACTGCGTACTTTCGCAGTCGGGCCTGTGGGAATGTCGATCACCACATGGGTGGAGCCAGCGGCGGCCTTCTTGGACAAGACGGACGCCACGAGTTGGGCCTCGCTGTCCAGGTCCAGCATGCGCTCAACACGGATCAGCAGGTCATCGGCTGGGCTCATGTTCATGGCACCACCCCACACCATGCACCCCCCCTCGGCTTCCACGACGCGGTGCATTTCGGCGAGCGTCAGGTCGACGTGGGTGAATGTTTCAACTGTATCCGCGGTACCCGCGGGCGAGGTGATTGCGCGCGAACTGGTCTTCGGCATAATCAGCCCCAGACTAGCGACGATGGGCACCACGATAGGCGTGGTGCGATTCCCGGGCAATCCGCCTATGCAGTGCTTGTCGACCACGACGGGGTGTGGCCAGCTCATGCGGTTGCCTGTGTGCACCATCGCACGTGTGAGGCTTGTGACCTCGGCTACGCTCATGCGACCGCCCGCGCAGGCGACGAGGAACGCTGAGATCTCGACGTTCGAGAGTCGCCCGCCGACCACCTCGCCGATGATTGCATCGAACTGATTTTCGCTCAAATGACCGCCGAAAATCTTGGCCCGGATGTGGCTCATGCTGTCGCTGGGCGGAGCGTAACGAAAACGCAAGCGCTCTCCTGCTGCGGGCTCCAGGCGGTGCCACGCCGACTCCGACAGACCCACCTCGTCCGTGCCGATCAGCTCCCCTGCCTTGAGGATGTTCAGCGTCGCAATGATGCTCCGCCGCTCGCCGAGCACCTCGATGCGTGCGTGTGCCTCAAAACCCTCAGCGCGGCATACTGGAGAGTCAGCCCGCAGCACCACTACCGGCTCGTGATGCGTGTCAATCCCCAACCGCCTGGGTCGTAGCGAGAAGCCCGGCGGCGCATCGGTGGCCAATGAACCCGTGGCCTCTGTCGGCGAGTCTTTCATGTCCATGTCTTTCATTGCCTCTTTATCGCTTTGAACATGGGTGCTGCTGGCCCACCCCCTCTATCGCCGAAGACGGCGGTTGCGCCCAAAGCCAATCCCGCACATCCGGCATATCCTCAAATTGGGTACGGATATAGAGCGCGTGTTCAGTGATCCGCTGCTGGCAATGCGTACGCAGGCTTTGGGCAGCAGGGTCGTCACGCGCTGCAAGATCCAGCGCCTGCAGGGCGAGGTGAAAGCGGCTGACGCGATTGCGCACAACCATGTCGAACGGCGTGGTCGTCGTACCTTCTTCGCGGTAGCCCTCTGCGCGGATGCGCTGGGGGTTGGCGCGGCGGTGCACCAAGCCGTCAATGACATGCGGGTAGCCGTGGAAGGCGAAAAGCACCGGGCGCTCGACCGTGAAGAGCGCGTCGAAATCCGGGTCGGGCAAACCATCCGGGTGGTCGAGCGGAGAGGTCAACACCAGAAGATTCACCACATTGATGAGCCGGAAATTGAGATCAGGCACCCAGTTGCGCAGAAGATCGGCCGCTGCGAGCATTTCGAGCGTGGGCACGTCACCAGCGCAGGCCAGCACGACCTCCGGGTCGGACGCGTCGCCGCCCTCAGCCCAAGGCCACCGTCCGGCACCCGCGGCGCAATGCACGAGCGCAGCCTGCAGCGACAGCCATTGCGGCATCGACTGCTTGCCGGCGATGATGACGTTGACTCGGTCGACGCTGGCAAATGCGTGCTGCGCCAATGCGAGCAGGCAATTGGTGTCGGGAGCCAGATACACCCGCACGTGCCGGTGCTTTCGATTGAGCACATTGTCAATGAATCCCGGGCCTTGATGGCTGTAGCCATTATGGTCTTGCCGCCAAGTGTGCGAGGTCAGCAGGATGTTGAGCGCGGGCAGCGGGCGGCGCCATGTCACTTCCGCCGACGCCTTGAGCCACTTCACGTGCTGGTTGATCATACTGTCGACGATGGGCGCAAACGCCTCATAGCAGGCGAACAATCCGTGTCGCCCGCTAAGCACATAGCCCTCAAGCCAACCTTCGCAACAATGCTCTGAAAGAACCTCAAGCACACGGCCATCAGGGCCGAGATGATCGTCTTCCGGGATGGTGGGCTGCACAGTGCAACGCCGGGTCGTCTCGAATACCGCGTCGAGCCGGTTGGAAACCAACTCGTCTGGGCAAAAGATACGCAGATTCGCCGCTCCTGCGTTGAGCCGCAGGGCGTCCCGCAGCCACATGCCGAGGCCACGAGCGCTCTCGAATGTGGTCGCGCCCGGGGCTGGTACGTCAAGGGCAAGCTCAGCGAGCGATGGCAATTGCAGATCGATGCGAACGCGGCCACCATCTGCATGGTGGCAGTTGCCCGGTAGAAGCCCCTGCGCCGGAAGCCCCCGGAGCAAATCACGCTCCGGGCAGCCGCTGCTGTCGAACAATTCCTGCGGCCGATAGCTACGCAGCCAGGCATCCAGCTGGGCACGCTGGGTGGCATCGTCCCGCGCGCTTGGCAAAGGAACCTGATGAGCCCGAAAGGTTCCTTCCATCGGCAATCCATCGACCTGTTGCGGACCGGTCCATCCCTTGGGGGTGCGCAAGACAATCAGGGGCCAGTCCGGGGTCGTGCGCTCGCGTGCGGAGGGCGCGCGCCAATCGCGCTGGATCGCGTAAATATGCGCAATTGCAGCGTCCATTGCACCAGCCAAATCGCGGTGCACGGCCGCCGCATCCCGTCCCTCCACCCGAAGCACGCGGTAGCCGAGACCCTCGAAATAGCGGGTAATGTGCTCGTCCGCCATGCGTCCGAACACAGTGGGGGCCGCAATGCGGTAGCCATTCAGATGAAGGACCGGGAGTACGGCGCCATCGCGCTTCGGATTCAGGAAGTGAATCGACTTCCACGCTGCGGCCGCCGGGCCAGTTTCTGCCTCCCCGTCACCCACCACCGCCAGCGCGAGCAGGTGTGGGTTGTCGAACGCAGCGCCGAATGCATGCAGCAACCCATAGCCCAGCTCGCCACCCTCATGCAGCGACCCGGGAATGTGCGGTCCAACATGGCTGGCCACGCCGCCTGGCGTCGAAAATTCACGGCACAGTCGACGCATGCCGGCAGCGTTGCGACTCAGTTCCGGCCGCACCCCAGCGTAGCTGCCCTCGAGCCATACGTTGGCCAAAATGGCAGGCGCCCCATGCCCGGGGCCCGCTACGAAAAGCGGTTGCACGCCATGCAGCCTCACCACACGCAGCAGATGGGCATAGAGAAGGTTCAAACCCGGGCTTGTGCCCCAGTGCCCCAGAAGCCGCGGCTTGATGTGCGCCGCAGACAGGGGCTTTTGCAAGAACACGTTGTCCTGCAAAAAGATCTGCGCGCAGGCGATGTAATTAGCGGCTCGCCACCAGCGGTCGAGCCAATCAGCTTGCGCCTGATCCAGCCTGCCATTGGTGCTGCTTGCCATGCGCCGTCTCCATGTTGGGCATCGTTGGCGTCCCGCTGTTCATTGTCCAAGCATCACATCGCGATCATCTGACGCAGATCAAACCAGCACTGCACCATGACCGAAAATCAGGGCACGAGGCAGGGTCAGGTAGAGGGTGCTGCTCAGATTGACTGAAGCGGCTACCAAACTACGCATCCGCAATTCGGCATCCAAAAACTGTCTCGCGCAAAATCGGCAGACCACAACCACGCGCCACCGAAGGCGGCCGAGGGGAAAGGTACTAATTCGGCGCATGCCACTGCTTTTCTGCAGTCGAACATGACTTGGAGAATCCGCCCGTCAGTCCCGCCATGACCATGTCGATCCATGGCTTGTGGCGGCTCCTTATGCCCGGCGCGCGGCCCTCTCGCTGGTTCGCGAATCGAGCGGCGCAACAGGATTTCGTCAGTTCTGTGCGAACAAAAGCTTGCTTACCGTATCGTTGTCAATGGGCTCACCGAACAGGGTACGCACCAGAAGATCGCTTCCCAGCACCTGGGGAGCAAAGAGCAGATCGGGCTGGACCCGGCGGATCTTGGCCAAATGGCGCGCATCATTCACCCCCGCAATGGTCTTCACCCCAGGCGCGAGTTCTTTCACGGCCAGTACGGCGAAGGCGTTTTCCGCATCATCGTCGCGCAGGGTCAGAACAGCTTTGGCCTGTGGGACACCGGCCTCCTGCAGAACTTCGTTGCGCGTCGCATCGCCCATAATCACATCGGCATCTTCCGGGTACGGTGAATGTTGACCCGATCCGATGATCACCGTCACGGGCACGTTGCGCGCATGGAGTTCCTTCCACATGGTGTACGCCAAGCTGGAAACGCCAAGAATGACGTAATGGTTTCGCCGTTGCTGCTTTTGCATGCGACCCTCCAATGCCCGCTTGATGCTCCCGCCAACTAGCGGCCCAATGACGACGGACAACGTCGTCGCGAAGACGGTGATCCCCAGCACGACCATGGACACGGTAAACATCCGCGCCTCGACCGTGCGTGGCACGATATCCCCATAACCGACCGTCGACATGGTCTCGATCGTGTAGTAAAAGGCCGTGGGCAGATCCTGAATGGGCGGCGCATAGCCCGCACCAAACCACAGACTGCCAAGCACGCCATAGATCAACAAGCTTCCGATACCCAGTAACGCAAAGAGGGAGCTGGCTGCCAAGCTGCTGCGGTTGAAGTGCCGACTGTAGACCAGCAATACAGCGATGAGAAGCGCGGCGCTGGCAAAAATTGCATTGGGCTGGCGCGCGATCCACAATGCCAGGCCCGCGGATAGCAATCCCAGCAGGAGCCCAATGACCCAAGCCACGCGTGCACGAAGCAACAAGCCGAAAGCCATTAGCACCAGCCCGATGCCGACGAGAACGCGCGGCAAGGCAGCCAAATCCGCCAGATGCGTGACCGAGCCTGGACCGCGCTGCAACAAGCGCTGAAGCGCGGCCAAAAGCGGCGCGAACTGGGGACGCACCTGCAAGACACCACAGGCGGCTGCCAGGAGCGCAGCCAAGGCCTGAGGGCCGTGGTCGCTCCATAACTTGATACCCAAGCGCCTGGCCGCGGCCAAGCGCGCTCGCGCAATCGGCAGCCATGGCGCCTCGCGACGCGTCGGAGCGCTCGCCGAGGCGGGTGGCGGAGGTCCGTCACGAAGTGTCGCCGAGCTCATCTGCGGTTCTGGCCGACTGGGTTCGGGCGCGTGCTCGGGGTGGGCCATTATCGATCTCGGCATGCAGGGCTCATGATGCGATCACCTTGCCAGGATTCATGATCCCCTGGGGGTCCAACGCAACCTTGATGGCGCGCATCATGCCAAGAGCCATTGGGCTTTTGTAGCGCACGAGTTCCGCCGTCTTGAGTTGTCCCACCCCATGCTCGGCCGAAAAACTGCCCCCGCAGGCAATGGCGGCATCATGCACGATCGTGTTGCAGGTTTCTTGGTGCCGGTCGAGGAATTTGGCAGCATCGACTTCGAGCGGCGCCTGCACGTTGTAGTGCAGATTGCCGTCACCCAGATGACCGAAGATGATCAGCCGCGCCCCCGGCAAGGCCTGGGTCACAAGTTCAGCCGTGCTTTCGACGAAGGCGGCCATCCGCGAAATTGGCACTGCGATGTCATGCTTGATGTTCAGCCCTTCGGCCGCCTGCGCCAGCGGAATATGCTCACGCAGCGCCCACATCGCCCGCGCTTGCGCCAGCGTCTGGGCCACTGCGGCGTCCACAACCTGACCGCGCTCGATTGCCTCACCGAGCAGAGATTCGAGTCGTGATTGGGCGTGTGCCCCACCTTCGCTGTCAGAGAGTTCAAGTAGTACACACCATGGTGCGGCAAGTTCCAATGGCAGGCGCAGTTGGGGGAAATGGCGCTGAACGAGTTGCAGACTGTGCGCACTCATCAGCTCAAATCCAGTGAGGCCCGCACCGAGCCTTGCCCTCGCCTGTTGAAGGAGGTCGACTGCATCGCGTACGCTTGCCACAAGGCTCAGCGCTGTGAGCTGCGCTGCCGGCTGCGCGAACAGTTGCAGGCTGGCCGCCGTGATGATGCCGAGCGTGCCTTCGGCACCAATGAGCAGATCGCGCAAATCGTAGCCCGTGTTGTCTTTGCGCAAGCTGGAGAGACCATCCCACACCTGGCCCTGCGCTGTCACCACCTCCAATCCCAGGCACAGCGCACGCGCTGTGCCATAACGCAGAACGGCGGTGCCGCCCGCGTTCGTGGACAGCACGCCACCAATTGTGGCGCTGCCCTCGGCCGCCAGACTCAGCGGAAACAGCATGTCGGCTTGCTGTGCCGCCTCTTGCACGGATTGCAGAATGCAGCCAGCTTCGGCGACCAGCACGCCATCAGGCACGGAAAGCGCACGGATGCGACGCAAGCGCTTGAGCCCAAGCAGGAGCTGGTTTCCCGTAGCATCAGGCGTCGCGCCGCCAACGAGCCCTGTGTTGCCCCCCTGTGGCACGATGGGTACGCCGTGCGTGGCGCAGAGCTGCACGACCTCCGCCACTTCAGCCGTGTCTCCTGGCAAGGCGACCGCCAGCGGTTGACCGTGGTAGCGACCCCGCCAGTCGCGAGCGTATGGGGTAACGTCCTGTGCCGCGTCCAGCACGTGGCTCGTGCCGAGCAAGGCCCGCAGCGCATCAAGAAAGAGGCGGCGATCTGCAAGATTCATGAAGTTTCATCCCGGCGCGGTGTGCGCATGCCAGCATGGGCTCGCAAGGTGGCCGCCATCACCCCAAATGCCATCAGCGCAAGTGCGCATTCTCCCCAAGCGAGGGCGCGAGATACCGCCAGCGGGTCCGTGAGCCCCCGAACAACGCCCTCTGCAAGGTAAAACCACACCAACATGCTCATCCACTGGTAGGTGTAAAGCTTGCCGCGCCACATGCCAGGCGCGGCGGCTACCAACGGCAACACCTTCAGCGCCAACCACGAACCCCCGGGCCGCAGGGGTGCCCACTCAAGCTCCCAGCCAAGGCAAAGCACGACGAGAGCCGCCCAAATGAGAAGGTTGGCGAGACGCCACGCGGGGGTGACCACTCCCCGGCTTTGCGTTGGCCTGTCGCTCTGGAGTGCTTGTGGGCGCATCACAATCCCTTTACGCGACAAGCTTTTGCGCCGCTGCCGCCAGGCGCCGGCCCAGTGCAAGTGCAAGCCGGAGTTCTTCACCCGTAGCCGCTCTGCTGGAGTCATGCCCCGCGTGGTGGCTGGCGCCATATGGCGTTCCGCCACTTGCGGTCGTCATCAACTCAGCCTCAACATAAGGCAACCCCACGATGAACATGCCGTGGTGGAGCAACGGCAGCATCATGGACAACAATGTGCTTTCCTGCCCGCCGTGCAGGCTTCCGGTGGATGTAAACACCGCCGCTGGCTTGCCTGCCAGCGCACCGGAGAGCCATAATCCAGAGGTCTGGTCCCAGAAATATTTCATGGGTGCGGCCATGTTGCCGAAGCGCGTGGGCGAGCCGAGCGCCAGTCCAACGCACTCCTCCAGATCCGCCTGCTCCACATAGGGCGGGCCATCGGCCGGAACAGGCGGCTCAGTCCGCTGCACAACTGCCGCCACACGTGGCACAGTGCGCACACGTGGCAGCATTCCGGGAACCTCAGCCACTCCCTGGGCAATGGCTTCCGCCAGAGTGCGGGTGCCTCCATGTACGCTGTAATAGAGAATCAGAATTTCATGCATGTTGCAATCCTATGCGCCCGCGCTACCGTCCACCTGATATCCCGCAAACCCTTGGCCTCCTGATCCGTCGCTTTGGGCAGGAACGTCTGGCGCAAACTGCAGGCAGCCTCACTTTCACCACGCTGATCTCCATGGTGCCTCTACTGGCCGTCGGTCTGTCGCTTTTCACGGCGTTTCCGGCTTTCCACACCATGCAGGATCATCTACAGACGCAATTTGCCCATGCCCTTCTCCCTCAGAACATCGCCGAGACGGTGTTTGGCTACCTCAACCAGTTCGCAGCCAAGGCGAAAGGCCTGGGTGCGGTTGGTGTCGCAGGTCTCGTGTTTCTTGCAACCTCGATGATGCTCACCGTCGATAAGGCACTCAACGCCATTTGGCGCACGGCACGCCCACGCCCGCTCGCGCAACGCGTGCTGTTGTACTGGGCGGGCATCACGCTGGGCCCGCTGGTGCTTGGTGCGGGGCTGGCAGGCTCTGCCGCACTGATGGCTGCGCACCGTGGCTGGCTGCACCATATTCCTGGCGGCACGGGCATCCTGCTCACCGTGCTGTCGTGGGTTTTCATGGGGTCGGCGCTCGGGGCTTTGTACCGCTATGTACCGAATACCGATGTGAAATGGCGTGACGCCTTGACCGGTGGTCTTTTTGCGGCGGTGGGCTTCGACCTTGCCGGACACGCGTTCGCCTGGTACGTGGCCAGCGTCCCCACGTTCACCGCCGTCTATGGGACCTTCGCCACCTTACCCATTTTTCTCATTTGGATCTATTGGAGCTGGATTGTGGTGCTGCTGGGTGCCATGCTGGCTGCATTGCTGCCTTTGCTAAGGGTGCGCGCCCTACCCGTGCAGAATGCGGCCGGCGGTGATTTTTTGCTTGCACTCAAGCTGCTGCGCCTTCTCGCGCAGGCGCGCAAGGCTCCCGATAGCGGACAAGAAACGCTGCAGCTTGCGCGTGCCTTGCGCTGCGACCCCCTGCATCTGCAGACGAAGCTAAACGCGCTGGAGGGGATGGGCTGGATCGGCCGCGTGGCACCCACGGAGCGACACAAGGCGACGCGCTGGGCGATTCTGGTGGATCCGGCGCAGACGCCTATTGCCGAACTGGTGGACGTGCTGCTGCTGGACCATGAAGCCGCCGCTGCCGTGTCGCCACTTCTGGGACACATCATCAGCGATGAAGAGCGCGCACTTTCCCTGGACGGATTACTCAAAATGGAGGCCTGAGCGAATCCTCAGCGCGACTGGCCGTCTCTCCACGGCGCCCTTTCCCAGCTCAAAAAAACTCGTGCACGCTTAAGAACCCGATCTGGAGCATCCATGGACATCACTGTCTACCGAGCCCCGCCCATCACCCGCGAGTACCGCACCATGCCAGCCGCGACCTATAACCTTGGCCGCGCGCTTCAGGCGCGAAGCCCCAACGGCGTCGCCTTCGTCCCGATTCGATCGATGCAAGTGCTCGCCATCCTCGATGCCGAGGAGTTTGTGTTCCTCGACAGTGCGCACAAATGCTGGGTGATGCTCGCCTGGACCTCGTTCCAGACCCATGCGAGAACAGCGCTGGACCAGCCTGTAGCCTTTGAATCCGTGAGCTACGAGGACACCGCGGAACAGGCCATGCGCCGCCTTCCTCGCGAATTCCAGCTCGCCTTGCAGGCGCTGTCCGCCAAGCAGCGCATCGACGGCCCAGCCAAGGTATTGCACTTCAACACCAAGCGCCGCGAGCCTGCCCAGCCGGGCCCGAGTCAAGAGGATTGAAGGATCGATGCCTACAGCCTAGTGGTGGACCACCTGCCACCAACTTTGGTGCTGCTGCAATGGTTGGGCGGCGCAGCGCTCACTCGTCATCTCCAAGCTCGGCATTCCATCCACGCTCCTTTGCGCCAGCAATAGCTTTGGCATAGATGCGCGTATGGCGCTCTGCCAGCTCCGGCGGCAGTCGGCTGGGGAGATTCCCGTACTGATCCCATTGCTTGTCGACCCGATCCATGAGCGTCTGCATGCGGCCGATGTCCCAGCCGCCACAATCTTCGGTATCAGGGATGAAGCCGAACAGCCGGGCGTCGAGCACGACGCGCCCCAGTTGCGTAATACCGTGCTTATCCTTGTCGAGGCCAACGTATTTATCCATGGATGCGGCTTGCTTTTTTCGAATTGATGGGCTGCAGAAGCGATATGCTAGGGAACATGCCTCCCCCTGCGAAGAATACGCCTGAGCGTGCCTGGCGTGAACTACCGGGTCAAGGCTGCGGTCTCTTGCTCGGCGCTCGACGAGCATGACCGCACCGGCCTGCTTCGCACTGGATCCGCCGCGCGTACGGTGATCTGCCAATCCAGGCGCCCCACCGGTGACCAGCCCGTTGCGTGATCAGCGCGTCAGCCCCGCATACAACAGCGGCAGCTTTTCCGGAAGACGCTGCACATGGTCGACAACCATAAAGTTTTTCTGGCCAAAGATGCGCGATACATATTGGTCCGCCCGCGGGTCCAGGCTCATGCAGTAGGTGACAACGCCATGTTTGGCCACGTCCTCCACCGCCTTCTTCGTGTCAAACCGCAGGTATTGCGGATCGCGCACGTCGATGTCTGCAGGTTCTCCATCGGTGATTACGATCAGCAGCTTCTTCGCTGAGCGCTGCAGCTTGAGGTGGTGCCCGGCATGCCGTATGGCCGCGCCCATGCGGGTGGAGAGTTGGCCGGTCATCCCGGCCAGACGAGCCTTGGGTTCCCCACTCCACTCCTGGTCGAAGTCCTTGAAGCGCAGGTACTGCACCTCGTGCCGTCCGTCCGAACAGAATCCGTGAATCGCAAAAGGATCGCCAACCTTGCTGATTGCGTCCGCCAGAAGCACGCAGGCCTGGCGCGTGAGATCGAGCACTGTATAGTCCTGCCCCGCCACCTTTTCATTGGTGGACTCTGACAGGTCGAGCAGCACCAGAATGGAGAAGTCCCGGGTCTTACGCACGCTGCGCATCATGATGCGGGGATCGGGCTGATGACCCATGCGCATGTCGATGAAGCCGGTGACCGCCGCGTTGATATCGATCTCGTCGCCATCCTCCAGCTTGCGGATGCGCTGCACGCCTTGCGGCTGCATGGCGTCGAGCAGAAACTTCATGCGATGGATCTCGCGCTTGTACTGCGCGGCGATCGCGTCAATGATTGCCAACTCTCCCGTCCTGCCGCGGCGCTCCAGCACCGTCGCCCAGGCCGGGCGCTCAAGCTGGATCTGATAGTCCCATTCAGCATAATGGAAGGGCTCGGATTGGGGCTCCTTGCCCCACATGTCGTTGAAGCTTCGGCCCATGTCCTCGTACGGAAACATCTCCGTATCGAGGACCCAGATCTCCTCCGCGTCATCACCGGCGTTCTCGACGTCGACCTCGTTGGCCATTTCCATCACGCTTACGTGCTTGCGCACCTGCTTGATGCTCTCATAGCCGGCGTTGGCCGCCTTGTCGAAGTCAAACTCCTCGAACTCCCAAAAATACCGATTGTCATCGCGGTAAGGCGCGGTGAGCACGTCGCTGCGCGCATTGAACGGGAGTCGTTTGTCCAGTAGCTTGTGCGCGAGCGTCACCCCAATATCCCAGGAGATCTGGTTATCGCATAGCGCATCCACCGAACGGGCAAACAGTGCCCGTCCCTCTACGATCCATGGATCGGCGTCCGCATAGGCATCATCGAGCAAAGCGCGCGCGAGCCGGTTGAGATAATCGCCCACGCTGGCGTTCATGGCAGGGGTTGCCGTGTGGAGCTTGGACCACAGCACTTTCAGCCCGGGAAAGCGGCGTATGGATAGCGATTCGACCCGGGCGTCCTCAATGACGGAAATGACCGCCATCTGAAGCGGATTCAGCGCCTCGGCAGAGATGGGGGTGCGTGTCTCCACCACATGCGCGGCGCAGTGCGCCGCAGCGGCACGATAGAGTTCCAGGCCCGGCACGCCGTCTAGATCGTCAAAGGCGTCGGGCAGGTGAAGCAGATAGTCTTCGATGAAGGGCTTGTAGCCCTCGCGCGTCTCGAAGTCCCCCGAGGTTGGGCGCATGAAGAAGTCACGCCCCCATAGCGCACGAAGATACATGTTGATGCGTCGCTGCACGTCCACGAGGAGCGTCCCCTTGCGCTCCTTCTGCACCATGGCCAGCGATTCCTTGGACTCCAGCGCGAAATACAGAATTTGTGCTTCGTAGTCGGTTCGGTGCGCGTGCGCACCCCACAGCGCCCATCGGCGCAGGCCGCCAAGAGTGAGTTGCTGCAACAGCACATCAAGCTTTTCCAGCATTGGACGCACACCGCGCGGCGCTTGAGCGATAAGGCTGTTGATGAACTGGAGGTAGTTCACGAACAGTTGCGCATCGCCCAGGCGCTTGGCGGCGGTGGGAGCCGTGGCCAGCAGCAGTTCAATCACCACGCCAGAAGTCTTCGATGCCAGCGTGAGCGCAGCTGTTGCGAGTTCGCCCACGACATCTTCGCTCACCTCCTTGGCCACGAGCGGCGCGTGTTCGATCCAAGTCTCGACCAAGGAGTCACCCTTGCCCAGGCGCCTTAGCGCACCAGCGCCTTTGATGTAGTTGTCCAGCCCCCGCGGGCTTAGGACCTTCACAGCATCTTGCCAAGCCGACTTGAGCGCGCTACGGCTATGCTCCGAGAGGTCCTCGATGTATTCAGCGTAATCGTCAAGATTGATCGCCATGGCTCATGCCTCCGCGCTTGGGCGAACTGCCATCAGAAGAACGTGCTCACCGCGGCGTCCAGGGCGTCGCGCATGTCGGGGTCGTCGGTGATAGGCCGCACAAGTGCGACGCGGCAGGCCGACTTGGCGTCGACACCCTTGGCGATCAGGCTGCCGGCATAGATCAGCATGCGGGTGGACAGGCCTTCGTCCAATCCGTGACCCTTGAGGTTGCGCGAGCGCTCGGCGATGGACACGAGCTTGCCGGCCACGTCGGCAGCAACACCGCTCTCATGCGCCACGATCTCGGTCTCGATGGCATGCTCCGGGTAGGTGAAGTCCAGCCCGCCGAACCGCTGTTTCGTGGACTGCTTCAGGTCTTTCATCAGACTCTGGTAGCCAGGGTTGTAGGAGATGACGATCTGGAAATCCGGATGCGCGTGCACCAGCTCTCCTTTCTTCTCCAGCGGAAGCACGCGGCGATTGTCGGTCAACGGGTGGATGACCACGGTTGTGTCCTGGCGCGCCTCGACCACCTCATCGAGGTAGCAGATCGCGCCATGCCGCGCGGCAATGGCCAACGGTCCGTCCTGCCAGCGCGTGCCTTGCGCATCAAGCAGGAAGCGCCCAACCAGGTCCGACGCCGTCATGTCCTCGTTGCACGCCACGGTGATAAGCGGTTTCCCCAACTTGTACGCCATGTGCTCGACGAAACGGGTTTTTCCGCATCCGGTGGGCCCCTTGAGCATCATGGGCATGCGCACGGAATATGCGGCTTCGAACAGCTCCACTTCATCGGAAACCGTGCGGTAATACGGCTCCTTGCTGATGCGATATTGGTCAATGACGTCGCTCATATTGGCTCCTCGATACAAAACATGATTCGTCCGCGAATGGCGCGCATCATCGAAACCGTCCGGTCTCGGGCCGTGGACTGCGCGCCATTCGCCGACAAACAAAAGCCCCCGCGCCCTGCGCAGGCGACGGGGGCTCGACTGGTCACCCGTCGCGGTTCTTACACGGTCTTGCCGCGGAAGATCACCATCGAGGCACCTTGCGATTGGTTGAAGTTGTTGTAGCCGATAAGGCGCACGTGGTTGTTGGGATTGGCCTTGTGACAGGCCTCGGCCTCTGCCAGGACCTTGTCCACGTCCGTCTCGCCGAACATCGGAAGCTTCCACATATACCAATACGAATCCATCATGTGCTCGGGCTCGATATGCTCAATTGCAGGATTCCAGCCCTTCTTCACCAAGTATTGGACCTGTTTCTTGATCTCATCTGCCTTCATTGCCGGCAGATAGGAGAAGGTCTCGAACTTGCGGCTTGCGGGGTCGCTCAGGCGCGACTTGTAGTCTTGCATTTCACTCATGTTTGTTCCTCAATGGTTTCCCGCTCGCGAAGCGTGCACCTGGAGGCGAGAGCCCGAATGGCCTCGCATCGCGGCGCACACGTCCGCGCAACGTGTGGTCTTACTTGTGGGCGACGTCCAGCTTGTCCACGGTGTCGAATTCGAACTTGATCTCCTTCCATGTTTCCATGGCGATCTTGAGTTCGGGGCTATGGGCCGCTGCCGCGGTCAGGATGTCCTTGCCCTCTTTCTCTACGGCACGGCCCTGGTTGCGCGCTTCCACGCACGCTTCCAGCGCGACGCGATTGGCCGCGGCCCCAGCAGCATTACCCCAGGGATGGCCCAGCGTCCCGCCGCCGAACTGCAGCACGGAGTCGTCACCGAAGATCGTGACCAGCGCCGGCATGTGCCAGACGTGAATGCCACCGGAAGCCACCGGGATCACGCCCGGCATGGAGCCCCAGTCCTGGTCGAAGAAGATGCCGCGACTGCGGTCTTCCTTGATGAACTCGTCGCGCATGATGTCGATCCAGCCCAGGGTCGCTTCGCGGTCACCTTCGAGCTTGCCCACGACCGTGCCCGAGTGCAAGTGGTCTCCGCCCGACAGACGCAGAACCTTGGTCAGCACGCGGAAGTGAATGCCGTGATGCGGATTGCGGTCGAGCACGGCGTGCATCGCACGGTGGATATGCAGCAACATGCCGTTGTCACGGCACCAGTTGGCCAGCCCGGTGTTGGCCGTAAGGCCTCCGGTCAGATAATCGTGCATGATGATGGGTGCGCCAATTTCCTTGGCGAACTCCGCGCGCTTGTACATTTCCTCGGGGGTGGGGGCCGTCACGTTAAGGTAGTGGCCCTTGCGCTCGCCGGTTTCACGTTGCGCTTTCAGCGTCGCTTCATGCACGAATGCGAAGCGGTCGCGCCAACGCATGAATGGCTGGCTGTTGACGTTTTCGTCATCCTTCGTGAAATCCAGGCCGCCGCGCAGGCATTCATACACAGCGCGACCATAGTTTTTGGCAGACAGGCCGAGCTTGGGCTTGATGGTGCAACCGAGGAGCGGACGACCATACTTGTTCATCTTGTCACGCTCAACCTGGATACCGTTCGGGGGACCCCCACAAGTCTTCACATAGGCGATGGGGAAACGGACGTCTTCCAGGCGCAGGGCGCGCAGCGCCTTAAAACCAAACACGTTACCGACCAGAGAGGTCAGCACGTTCACCACGGAGCCCTCTTCGAACAAGTCGATCGGGTAGGCCACAAAGGCGTAGAAGCAGGTGTCGTCGCCGGGCACGTCCTCAATGCGATAGGCACGTCCCTTGTAATAGTCGAGATCCGTCAACAGATCCGTCCACACCGTAGTCCAGGTGCCGGTTGACGACTCAGCGGCCACAGCAGCGGCCACTTCCTCGCGATCCCCGCCCGG
>JAGWOZ010000053.1 GCA_028870715.1 Betaproteobacteria bacterium
CTTCGGGCGCCACGTTGAAGTCGCCAAGGAGCACGAGCTGCGGATGCTTGGCGAGTTCCCCGCGCAGCCACGCTTCAAGTGCATCCAGCCACGCCATCTTGTAGGCGAATTTTTCGCTTCCAGGCTCCTGGCCATTGGGGAAGTAGGCGCCGACCACGCGTAGCCCCGCCACCGTACCCGCGATGACCCGGGCCTGGTCATCGCGCAGGCCCGGGATGTTGCGCACGACATCAATGGGCTGTTCGCGCGACAGAAGAGCAACGCCGTTGTAGGTCCGTTGACCGAAACACTGCGCCTGCCAGCCCGCCTCGCGTAACGCGTCATGGGGAAACTTGTCGTCTGTCAGCTTGGTCTCTTGCAGGACCATGACATCGGGTTGCTGGGCTTGCAGCCAAGCCAGCGCCTGCGGCAGGCGCACGGACAGGGAGTTGACATTCCAGGTGGCAATTTTCATCATCGAGTCGGCATCGGTAAGGGGGCGCGCGAGGCCTTGGGGGTAGATGGCTGGGTCGATAGTTCTTGATTATCGGGCACGGATGGTCCAAGGACTGCCTGCTGCCGAGGACCGGGTCGGCAAGGACATGGAATCCGTGATGCGCATCCTTTACCACGTGGCGGGCATGAGGTGCACGATGATGTCATGGAGACCGCAGGCCTTGGCGATCCGCTCCAACGCGACTGGATCTCCGTTTGTCCACGCCTGGAGCGTGCCCCCCTGGCTTGGTGCGGCGTTTGCTGGTGGCAGCGTGGCGAGAACCCGTTCGGTTTGGGCTGCAACGGCGTGAGCCGGGTCGACCAGGTTTACCGGCCTTGCGGGCGCGTCGAGCGCGTCATGCAGGGCTTTCGCGATCAGCGGGTAGTGGGTGCAGCCGAGCACCACTGTGGCGCAATCGGCTTCGCGCAGGGGCGCGCAGAAACGCCGCACCAGGGTCGTCGTTTCAGCGGACTCAGGTCCACGGGTTTCGATTGCTTCGGCCAAACCTGGGCAAGGTTGAATAAGGACCTCAGCCCGGCCTGCGTGGGCATGCAGCAGGGCCTGGAAGCGCGGCGAGGACAGGGTGGCAGGGGTTGCCAAGACACCCACGGGCCTGCCGTGCGCCATGGTCAGTGCCGGTTTGATGGCAGGCTCGATGCCGATGAAGGGCACGTGTGGCCAGATGCGGCGCAATTCAGCGATGGCAAGCGCTGTGGCCGTGTTGCACGCCACGACGATGGCCTGCGCGCCGTGGGCCAGCAAAAAGCGTGTGAGCGCGATGCTGCGCTCCTGCACATAAGCAGGATGGCGTTCGCCATAGGGTGCATACGCCGAGTCGGCGGCGTAGATCAGCGTGGCGCCGGGGAGCCGAAGGTGCAGCGCGGCAAGGACGGTCAGCCCTCCAACACCCGAATCGAATACGCCAATGCGCGAGGGCCGAGGCGTGGCATCCCCCGTTTGCGCCATCGTCAGGCAACGGTTACCGGAATCTTGCCGATGCGCGCACGCCACTCGGCAGGTCCTGTTTTGTGCACCGAAGTGCCCTCGGAGTCGACCGCCACAGTCACGGGCATGTCCTTGACCTCGAACTCATAGATCGCTTCCATGCCCAGGTCGCCGAAGGCGACGAGGCGGCTGGACTTGATGGCTTTGGCAACCAGGTAGGCTGCGCCGCCGACGGCCATGAGGTAGGCGCTTTTGTGTTTGCGGATCGCCTCGATGCCGGTTGGGCCGCGTTCAGCCTTGCCGATCATGGCGATCAGTCCCGTCTTGGCCAGCATCATTTCGGTGAACTTGTCCATTCGCGTGGCGGTGGTTGGCCCGGCGGGACCCACCACCTCATCGCGCACCGGATCCACGGGCCCCACGTAGTAGATGACCCGATTGGTGAAATCGACGGGCAGCTCCTCGCCGCGGGCCAGCAGGTCGGCGATACGCTTGTGCGCTGCGTCGCGCCCGGTCAGGAGCTTGCCGCTCAGCAAGAGCGTTTCCCCCGGCTTGAAGGCCGCCACGTCTGCAGAGCTCAGGGCGTCGAGGTTGACCCGGCGGCTCTTGTCGTAGTCCGGGGCCCAGCGCACGTCGGGCCAAAGGCTGAGGCTGGGGGGGTCAAGGTACACCGGTCCTTGGCCGTCCATCACAAAATGGGCGTGGCGCGTTGCGGCGCAGTTCGGGATCAACGCCACGGGAAGATTCGCCGCATGACAGGGCCAGTGCTTGATCTTGACGTCGAGCACCGTGGTCAGACCTCCCAGGCCTTGGGCGCCAATGCCCAGAGCGTTGACCTTTTCGTAGAGCTCGATGCGCAGTTCTTCGTACTTGTCGCGCGCGCCGCGCGTGAGCAGCTCGCTCATGTCGAGGTCTTCCATCAGCGCTTGCTTGGCCATGAGCATGGCTTTTTCGGCCGTGCCACCGATGCCAATGCCGAGCATGCCCGGCGGGCACCAGCCCGCACCCATCGTGGGCACCGTGGTCAGGACCCAGTCCACCAGGCTGTCGGACGGGTTGAGCATTGCGAACTTGCTTTTGGCCTCGGAGCCGCCACCCTTGGCCGCCACGGTGACCTCCAGGGAGTTGCCGGGAACCAGTTCAACATGGAGCACGGCGGGGGTGTTGTCACGCGTGTTCTTGCGCTCGAACAGCGGGTCGTCAAGCACGGACGCGCGTAACTTGTTGTCGGGATTGAGGTAGCCGAGGCGCACGCCAGCGTCCACTGCGTCTTGCAGGCTGCCCGTCAGGCCCTCGAAGCGCACCCCCATGCCGATCTTGAGGAACACATTGACAATCCCGGTATCTTGACAGATGGGCCGCTTGCCCTCGGCACACATGCGGCTGTTGGTCAGTAGCTGGGCAATGGCGTCCTTGGCGGCCGCGCTGCGCTCGCGCTCGTAGGCGAGCGCCAGATGTTTGATGTAATCGGCCGGGTGGTAATAGCTGATGAATTGCAGGGCGGCGGCGATGCTTTCGACCAGGTCGTCTTGGCGGATGACGGTGGTGGACATGATGGTGGTCTCCGAGAGGTCATTGTCAGTTCAGGGTATCCCCGAATCTTAGGACCGTATCGAAGCCTTCGGCTCTCAAGGTCCGTTCGCATCCCGTTCCTGCGCTGCCTGGTAGTCGTGGATGGTTCGGCTCATGACCCGGTCGGTGTAGGCGATGGCCAGCGCCGAGGCCAGGAACGTCAGATGGATCGCGGTTTGGGCCACCAACGCCTTGACGCTGTAGGCGTCGGCGTTGATGAAAGTCCGTAGCAGGTGGATCGACGAGATCCCGATGATGGCCATGGCCAGCTTGACCTTGAGCACCGATGCATTCACGTGTGACAGCCATTCCGGGTGATCGGGATGGCCTTCGAGATACATGCGTGAGACAAAGGTCTCGTAGCCGCCCACAATGACCATGATCAGCAAATTGGCAATCATCACCACGTCAATCAGGCTGAGCACGACCAGCATGATGGTCGTCTCGGTGAGTTTGGGGGTGGCGGCGTGGGCGGAGGCAACTGCCAGAGCCCCCTCCGGTGGAATTGGATTGCGCACCGCGACCGCTTCAAGCAGGTGCTGGAGGGCGGCCTGGTTTCCCATGGCGGCGCCTGTCAGATCAACCAGTTCCTTCCAGAAATGGAAGACGTACACCCCGAGTGCCAGGATCAGGCCCAGATACAGTGGAAGCTGAAGCCACCGGCTCATGAACAGAAGCCGGGGAATCATTGGCGGAGCACTGCGTGCGTTGCGTTGGGTCATGGTTTGAGCCAGGCCGTTACGAAATCGTGAAGGATTGTAAGAACGTCGACATTTCGGGCGCTCGAGGCTTTCCATGCCCCGCAGCGTCAGGGGCGTGTAAGAGCATGCGATACACAATCGCCAACAAACACAATACAGTAAGGGTGGGTGTGCCGCAAAATTCAGCGGCCATGGCCCCGACAAGTTGACGCAGTCTGGCAAACCTGGAGACAACCATGACCGAACAACAAGCCCCCGAGCATCACGTCCTGAAGACTTATTACCCCTCGCCAGAGGCAGTCCAGCGCGCGCGCATTTCAGGCATGGACGCCTATCGCAAACTGGTCGCGGAGGCGGAAAGCGACTTTGAAGGATTCTGGGCGCGCTTGGCGCGTGAGCACCTGCATTGGCACAAGCCGTTCACCCAGACGCTGGATTCCAGCGGGGCGCCGTTCTTCAAATGGTTCGCCGATGGGCGGCTCAATGTGTCCTACAACTGCCTGGACCGGCATGTGCTGGCCGGCAAGGGCAGCAAGACTGCCATTGTGTTTGAGGCCGACGACGGCGCGGTCGCGCGCGTGAGCTACGCTGAGCTTCTGGAGCGCACGGCGAAGTTTGCCAACGCGCTCAAAAGCCTGGGCGTGAAAAAGGGTGATCGCGTGATCATCTACATGCCCATGTCCGTGGAGGGGGTGATTGCGATGCAGGCGTGTGCCCGCATCGGTGCCACGCACTCCGTCGTGTTTGGCGGGTTTTCCGCACAATCGCTTCGCGACCGCATTGAGGATGCGGGTGCCGTTCTGGTGATCACCGCCGATGAGCAGCGACGCGGCGGCAAGTCGTTGCCACTGAAGGCCATCGTCGATGAGGCGCTGGGTCTCGGCGGCTGCGACACGGTGCGCAACGTGGTCGTGTATCGGCGCACCGGCGGCAATGTGGCGTTCAATGCGAAGGGCGACCTGTGGATGCATGAACTGGTGGAAGGCCAGAGCGCGGATTGCCCACCCGAGTGGGTGGAGGCCGAGCATCCATTGTTCCTGCTGTATACCTCGGGATCCACGGGCAAACCCAAAGGCGTTCAGCACTCGACCGCGGGTTATCTGCTGTGGACGCAGCTCACGATGTTGTGGACCTTCGATATTCGTGACGACGACCTGTTCTGGTGCACGGCAGACATTGGCTGGGTCACCGGTCACAGCTACATCACCTATGGTCCGCTGGCTTGCGGCGCCACCGAAGTGGTGTTCGAAGGCGTACCAACCTACCCTGATGCAGGGCGCTTCTGGAAAATGATCCAGAATCACAAGGTGAGCGTCTTCTACACGGCACCGACGGCGATCCGCTCGCTGATCAAGGCAGCCGAGACGAACGCGGCGGCCCATCCGCGCAACTACAAGCTCGATTCGCTGCGTATCCTGGGCACCGTGGGTGAGCCGATCAATCCTGCGGCTTGGGAGTGGTACTACGCGCACATCGGTGGCGGGCGCTGCCCCATTGTTGACACCTGGTGGCAGACGGAGACCGGCGGGCACATGATGAGCCCGCTGCCCGGGGCCACGCCGATGGTGCCAGGGTCCTGTACCTTGCCGCTGCCGGGCATCTTTGCGGAGGTGGTGGACGAGACCGGGCACGATCTGCCATGGGGTACGGGCGGCATTCTTGTGATCAAGAAGCCATGGCCTGCCATGATCCGCACCATGTATGGAGACCCGGAGCGTTTCAAGAAGAGTTACTACCCGGATGAGCTGCAGGGCTATTACCTCGCTGGGGATGGCGCCATCCGCGACCCGCACACGGGGTACTTCACCATCACCGGACGGATTGATGACGTCCTCAACGTGTCGGGGCACCGCATGGGCACGATGGAAATCGAGTCCGCGCTGGTGTCGCATCCTCTAGTGGCCGAAGCGGCCGTGGTGGGGCGCCCGGACGAACTCACGGGCGAGGCGGTGTGCGCATTCGTCGTGCTCAAGCGGCCAGTTCCGGTTGGTGAGGAGGCTTTGCAGATTGCGCACGAATTGCGCAATCACGTGGGCAAGGAAATCGGACCCATCGCCAAGCCCAAAGACATTCGCTTTGGTGACAACCTGCCCAAGACCCGCTCAGGCAAGATCATGCGCCGGCTGCTGCGCACGTTGGCCAAGGGGGAGACCATCACGCAGGACACCTCAACCCTGGAAAATCCAGCAATCCTGGAACAACTCGCACGCAACCACTGACGCCTGTCTGGCCCCAGTCCTCCCCTTTGCGGGGAGGACTCATGGGGTGCCTATTTGCGTTGGTGGGGCGCGCGTGGAAAGCGCAGTGCTCGCCTCAGCGGTTCGCCGTTTGGCCGGCCTCCGAGTCCGCGCAGAGTGGCACGGCCAAGGTGCCGCTGCGCCCGGGCACGGCACCCAGGCCCACGGCTTGCTGGGGCAGGGCATTCAGATCCAGTGTCGCGGCATAGTCGGACAGGCTGCCCATCCGAAGACCGGCAGCGGCCCAGCCCGCAAGCAGCTCATCGAACACGGGCGCAAGCTGGCCACCTTCAAGTTCGGCATGCAGCGTGTAGACGTGGTCTCGTCCATCGAGCGATTGTTCAAGGATATGCCTGGCGACATTCGCCGATGTGATGTCGTCCACGCCGATAAGTTCGTCCAACGTGGGCAAGGTCGTGGGCAGTTGTGGGACGCCGACAGGGCGGCCATTGACGAGCGGCATGTAGGGCGCCTTGCCGCGGCCGTCGGAGGCAAGCGTGAATCCGAGTTCGCGCTCAACCACGTACGCGGAATCGTTCATCTGCCAGCCGGCCGCTCCGTGGATGAGGGGCTTACGGCCAAAAATCTCGCTAAAGCGATCCACGGCCAGGCGCATCTGCTTGCGCGTCCACTCGGGACCTTTACTGGCGACGTAGTCTTGCCACAGGATGTGGTCCCAGGTGTGCACACCAGTTTCATGCCCAGCACGATAGGTTGCACGCATCGGCTCGGCCGCCAGACGCCCGATATCAGGCCCCGGCAAAAGGGTGCCGTAAAGCAGTGTCTTGAGTCCGTAGTGGCTGGTCACGGATGTGCGCCGCACCTTGGCTAGAAATCCGGGGCGGAACACGCGCTTGAGCGCGCGCCCGGTGTGGTCAGGGCCGAGGCTGAACAGAAAGCTTGCGCGCAATTTGTGGCGCGAGAGCAGGCGCAGCAAGGTGGGCACGCCTTCTTGGGTGCCGCGCAGCGTGTCGACGTCGACCTTGAGAGCGAGAAAAGGCATGGCGTGCCGTGGAGTTTGAAGGCTGTGTCAGTTTCCGGCTTCGTCCATCAGCGCGCGGGCCTGCGCGATCTGGCCGCGATAGGCCTGGAAGATTTTGCGCAGGGCAGTGTCCATATCGGTCTTTGGAGACCAATCGAGATCTTGCATTGTGTTGGTGATCTTGGGCACGCGGCTCTGCACATCCTGATAGCCCGTGCCGTAGTAGGCGCCGGAGCTGGTTTCAACCAGTTCCACCTTGCGGGCAGACTCGGCGTATTCGGGGAATTCGGCAGCGAGATGCAGCATGCGCTGAGCTAAATCACGGACCGAATAGTTGTTTGCAGGATTGCCGATGTTGTAAATCTTGCCTGCGGCCACGCCGCCGGGATTTTCGATGACGCGCATGAGCGCATCGATGCCGTCATCGATATCCGTGAATGCACGTTTTTGCTGGCCTCCGTCGACCAGGCTGATGTTTTCGCCACGCACGATATGCCCAAGGAACTGGGTGACGACCCGCGAGCTGCCTTCCTTGGCCGAATGAATGGTGTCCAGCCCAGCGCCGATCCAGTTGAATGGGCGAAACAGCGTGTAGTCCAACCCTTCCTGCTGCCCATAACCGGCAATGACCCGATCCATCAGCTGCTTGGAACAGGCATAGATCCAGCGTGGCTTGTTGATCGGTCCATAGATCAACGGGGATTGATCGGGATCGAATTCGGCGTCTGTGCACATGCCGTAAACCTCGGACGTGGAAGGAAACACAAGGCGCTTGCCGTGTTTGACTGCTGCGCGGACGATTGGCAGATTGGCTTCGAAATCCAGCTCGAACACCTTCAGCGGCGCCTTCACGTACGTGGCCGGCGTGGCGATGGCCACCAGCGGAAGGATCACGTCGCATTTGCGCACGTGGTATTCGATCCACTCCTTGTTGATGGTGATGTCGCCTTCGAAGAACTTGAAGCGCGGGCTTCCCAGAACGTCTTCGATACGGTCGGTGTTCATGTCCATCCCGTAGACCTGCCAATCGGTGGTCGCGAGGATGCGCTTGGACAGGTGATGGCCAATGAAGCCGTTGACGCCGAGGATGAGGATTTTTTTCATGGGGTGTGTCCTGCGAGTTCCGAAATCTGTCGGGTGTTCAAGGCGATGCCTGGCTGGTTTGCGTCCCAGAGTTCAAGCAGATGGACAATGCCGCCGTCACCGCTCTTGCCGAGGGCGTGGCCGCCAGCCACGTGGAGCCCAGGCTTGCTGGGTGCGGGCAGAAGCGCGGCGATCTCGGGCCGTGCCAGGCGCGCGCGCGCGACAATGAGGCGATGGCCAGAGACGCTGAAAAACGCACCGGGGTAAGGCGGGGCGACCGCCCGGATAAGGTTGTAGATGGCTTGCGCATGCCGATGCCAGTCAATCCATCCATCCTCAGGCTTGCGTCCGCCGAAGTAGCTGCCCTGGGCCAGATCGTTGCGCTGGCGCGGTACCACGCCGCGTTGCAATTGAGGCAGCACACCCCATAGGGCGATTTCGGCGGCAACTGTCACCTTGTCGAAGACATCCTTGGCTGTGTCATCGGGCAGGATCGGCACGGCCTGCTGAGCCACGATGTCGCCCGCATCGGGCTTGGCCTGCATGATGTGCAGCGTGGCTCCGGTTTCGGCTTCGCCATGGAGCACCGCCCAGTTGACCGGGGCTCGGCCGCGGTACTTGGGCAGCAATGAGCCGTGCATGTTCAGAGCCGCCACACGCGCTGTGTGCAGCAATTCAACTGGCAGCATGCGTCGGAAGTAAAAGGAAAAGACATAATCCGGCTCAAGTCGCTTGACGCGCTCGATCACTGCGGGCGCAATGGTTTGGTCCACGAACTCCACCAAAATGCCATGCTCGCGCGCCACGGCTGCGACGCTGTCGAACCACTGGACCTCAGCCGGATCGTCGGGATGAGTGACGACGAGCTCGACCTGCATGCCGCTGGCCAAGAGGGTGCGCAGGCAGCGAACACCGACGTTGTGGTAGGCAAAAACGACAGCGCGCATGGGTGCCTAGCGGTGGGCACTGGACTGATGCGCCGCGTCGCGGGTCATCGCGCTGGCGGGCTCTGAAGCGACAGCGCGGTGACTGCCTGCCGTGTCGTCCAAGATTGCCTGCACGACGTAGCGTGGGCGACCACGCACCTGTTCGTAGATGCGCCCGATGTATTCGCCAAGCAACCCAATGCTGAACAAGAGCACGCCCAGCAGGCAGAAAGTAATGGCGAAGAGTGTAAACACCCCCTGCACCTGTGAGCCAAACAGGATGCGATCAACCATCAAGAGCAGGAACAGCGCACCCGAGGCCAAAGCCAGGCCGATGCCAAGAAAGGACATGAACTGCAGGGGCATGAGCGAAAAGCCAGTGACGAGATCGAAGTTCAGCCGGATGAGTTTGAACACCGAGTACTTGGACTCGCCTGCGGCACGCTCCTCATGCATCACTTCGATTTCCGTCGGGCGCAGTGAAAACGTATAGGCCAGGGCTGGCACAAAGGTGTTGACCTCGCTGCAACGATTGATGGTGTCCACAACGTCGCGGCCATAGGCGCGCAGCATGCAGCCTTGGTCAGTCATTTGCACATGCGTGATCTTCTCGCGCAGACCGTTCATCGCGAGGCTGGCGTGACGCCGAAACCAGCTGTCCTGCCGCTGACGACGGATGGTTCCAACGTAGTCGTAGCCTTCGCGCATCTTGGCCACCAGCTTGGCAATCTCCTCGGGCGGATTTTGCAGATCGGCGTCGAGTGTCACCACGATATCGCCGCGCGTGTGCTCAAAGCCGGCCAGGATGGCCATATGCTGGCCATAGTTGCCGTTGAACAGGATGGCACGTGTGACATCCGGGCGCAGCTTTTGCTGCGCAGCCAGCATCGCGCTAGAACGGTCTCGGCTACCGTCGTTGACGAAAATCACCTCATAGCGCTCGCCAAGGGCGTCAAGCGCCGGATACAGGCGCGCAAACAGCGCGGGCAGGCCGGCTTCCTCGTTGTACACGGGAATCACGACCGAGAGTGTCGGGGAGGGGGCAAGGCTGCTAGTCATAGGCCGAATTCTCGCAGCACTGTCGATAGCGTTTCGCCCACACGGGCGATATCTGCATCGCGCATCGCCGGAAAGAGGGGAAGCGTGAGGATGCCCGCGCCCACGCGCTCCGCATGTGGGAACTGGCCTGGCGCGAAACCGAGCTTGCGGTACAGGGTGAACAAATGGATGGGTGGGTAGTGCACGCCAGTGCCGATGCCGCGGTCTTTGAGGGCTTGCATCACCGCCGCGCGCTGCACCTCTGCGGGCAGCACGATCTGGAACATATGCCAGTTGCTGCCTTCGAAATCACGTACCGGCAGTCGTACGCCACGTGCCGGCAGCCCGAGCGCGTCGAGCAGCGCAAAATACGCTTGTGCCAGCGCGGTGCGGCGGCGGTTGAAGGCGTCGAGTCGTTGCATTTGTCCAAAGCCCACGCGCGCCGCCACGTCGGTGAGGTTCGCCTTGGAACCCAGCACGTCTACGTCCATGCCATCCAACCCGTAGCGGCGCACCCCTTGCAGGCGCAGCCGCTCAGCCAGCGCGGGGTCGGCATCTGGCGGAAGCACCAGGCAGCCCCCTTCAATGCTGGTTGCATTCTTGTTCGGATGGAAGCTGAACGAGGAATAATCGCCGAAGCTTCCGATGCGCCGCGAGCGCCATGTGCTTCCAATGGCCTGCGCCGCGTCTTCCAGGACACGAAGTCCGTGGCGTTGCGCAAGGGCGAAGATCGCGTCCAGGTCGCAGGGCAGCCCTGCCAGATGCACGGGAAGAATGACCTTGGTCCGCGGCGTGATGGCCGCCTCGATGCCGGCGGTGTCGATGTTGCGGGTGACGGGGTCGATGTCAACGAATACGGGTGTGGCGCCTACTGCGAGCACCACGTTGGCCGTGGCCACCCAGGACAGGGGCGTGGTGATGACCTCGTCACCCGGCCCCACACCCAGCATGCGTAGGGCCACCTCCATCGTGACGGTGCCAGAGTTAAAGGCGCGCACCTGCCTTCCGCCGAAATACTCCGATAGCGACTGTTCAAACTTGGCGTTCCAGGGTCCTGTGGTGATCCAGCCCGAACGCAACACGTCAACCACGCCTGCAATGGTGTCTTCGTCGATATCGGGGCGAGTGAGCGGCAGGAAATCCGGTGTATTCATATCAAGGAGCTCAGGTGCGGGCGACAAGGATCACGCCCACGATGATGATGGCGATGCCGAGAAGCTTTTGCATGGTGAGTGCCTCGCCAAATAGCCACCAAGCGGCAAAGGCCGTGACCACGTAGCCGAGCGACAGCATGGGGTAGGCCATGGACACCTGCACGCGCGTGAGCGCCAAGATCCACACGACCACCGACACCGCATAGCAAACCAATCCGAGCAGGATCTGCCATTGCAAGGCGAAGTGCAGCCCAGCGTGCCAGATGTTGGACAGGGTGAAGGAGAACTGTCCAGCGGTCTCCGCTCCGGCCTTGATCAGCAACTGCGCGGCGGCATTGAGAAGCACGCCGGTCAGCACCAACGCGAAGGCGACTGCGCTCATGGCGTGACCTCGTGCTGTATGGGGCCGGCGCTTCGCGTATTCCACGCCGCAGGCAGCCGCGCGGCTGCTGCCTGCGCCGCTGCGCCGTAGTCCTCACCGGGTTTGGCGATCACCGCATAGCGCGACGTCTTCTCGATCACCACCAGCGGCAGGCCTGCCGCACGCATCGCTGCGAGCTGGCCGACGGGCATGAAGGCCAGGGGTCGGTGATCGCGCCGCCAGCGTTTGGCGAAATCGGCCACGGTCGGCACCCAGAGCTGTGGCTGTTCGGTAATGCCGAAATGCAGCTCGCCCTCGTAAGCCACCACGGTGACGGTACGGTCGAGATAGAACGGCAGGGTCTGGTCGTACGTGCCCACCGCGTAGAAGGGCTGGCCGGCGTGCAGCCAGGGGCGGATCGCCCGCACCACGTCCTTGGTCGAGGCGGTGCGGCCGAGGATCTGAAAGGACTGGGAGGCAACTGTAAGCCCCAAGAGCATGCCGCACGCCAGCACAAGCACGGCGGCCGCTCGGCGGCCGGCTTTTTCCCAATGCCAAGCAAGCAAGGACGACACCAGGCCCAGGGCAGCCGTGACCTCAAGCCACCAGCCGTACTGCTGGTAAAGGGTGCCCGGCGTGGTGGCACTGCCTGCACGCCAAAGCTGCGTGAATCCGACGACAGCACCGGCCGAAAGTAAGGCGAAAAAGGCGAACTGCCGCCGCAGCGCGCCCTGTGGTGCGTGCGCGAAGTACGCACCCATTAGTAGGGCGAGCGCGGGAAAAATGGGAAGGATGTAAGAGGGCAGCTTGGAGTGCGAGGCGCTGAAGAAGACAAAAATAAAAGCCGACCAGATCAGCAGCACCCAGTTCACGCGCAAGGGCTCGTGCGGTGCAACGGGGCGATTGGCGCTTACGGGCCCAAAGGGATGAGTCATGCCATATCGCAAGCTCGGCCATAGCCCGCCCAGCCAAGGCAGGATTCCAAGCAGCAAAATAGGGATGAAGTAATACCAGGGACCGGGCCGCTGCAGATCGGGCGTGAGAAAGCGGGTGAACTGTTGGTAGATGAAGAAATAGTTGAAAAATTCGGGATTGCGGATCTGGACCCAGACGTACCAAGGCGCGGCGACGACCAGGAAGATCAACAACCCAGGCAGGAGTTGCAATCGCTTCCATAAGGCCCAATCACGGGTGAGCAATGTATAAAGGATCAGGGTCAAACCTGGAAATGCCGCACCGATCAGGCCCTTGGACAGCATGGCAAAGCCCATTTGTGCCCAGCAGGCCCACATCCACCAACGCGTTTGGGCCTCTGTGGCGCCAGCGCGCTGAGCCAGCAAGAAGGCAAACAGACTTCCAGCCAAAAACGCTGACACGCCCATGTCCAGCGTGTTGATATGCCCCAGTCCCACCCAATACACACAGCTCGCCAGGATCGCCCCCGCGTACAGTCCAGCACGCGCACCAAATAGCGCCCGGCCTGCCAACCACGTGAAGATGATCGTGACAAAACCCGTCAATCCCGTCCACAACCGAGCTTGCCACTCACCCAGCCCGAAGGCCTCATAGGCGGCAGCAGTGGCCCAGTATTGCAGGGCAGGCTTCTCAAAGTACTTGAATCCGTCAAGCCTGGGAGTGACCCATTCTCCCGTCTGCACCATCTCGCGCGGAATCTCCGCATAACGCCCCTCGTCCGTGGGAACCAGGTCGCGATAACCGAGCACGCCGAACCAAAGCACCGCAAGCAGCGCGGCCAAGGCGAGAAGCACACGGGGGGAGGGAATGGGATCTTGCGTCGGGGAGTCGGGAATCACGGCACAGGCTGCTGGATGATGGCCGTTCGTGGTGCCGGACACGGGCATCGAAGCAGCGCGAAAACGTTGCACATAAAAATTCACCAGTTAGAGCGCGCGGAGACTTCCATACGCTCGACCGAATCGAACGCCAGGCGTTGTTTCCATCATTGGATACCCGGTGTTCTCAAGCGATAGGCACTTAATCGTTCTTGGTGTCTACCCGCTTGATATTGAAGTTCGTGTTGGGAGATTCTAAGGCGCACCGGAATTCGGTCGTGATATGCACTCAGCAGCGGGCTTGGGTGAGATGCGTTGCTTCGCGCTCGTACATCAGGCCGCCTGATGACCGTCATCTGCCTATTATGATGCAATTGTTGCCTGCGTTGGCTTTGAACTGGACATTGCGTTGCGCTTGATTCTTGCCGCCTTGTCGGCGTGTGCCGTACTGATGCTTGGGGCCTGTTCATCGCTTTTGCCGCGTGGACAGGCCCGGACTGATCGACCATGGGCCACTTTCGATCAGGCGCACGCGGCATTTGCGTCCATCCAGCCGTATAAGACACGGGTTGAGGACCTGCGCAAGCTTGGCATCGATCCCTTTGTCACGCCGAACGTCGCGATTCTCAGCTATGCGGACATCCTGCGCGATCTGGTGCCACCGTCGGGAAACCACTTTGCACTCGACCCAGGCATCCGCGACTGCCTACAGCACCAGAATGCGTGCAAAGGCTATTCGATTGACCAGAGCCACGTTGATCACAAGCGTGTTGGAAGCTTCTGGCTCGACTTTCTCGATTTTCGGCGACGGACCATCACCAGTGGCTGGCGATTCAAGATGCTGATGCTCGTGGTGGACGATCGCGTCGTGTACAAGATCTGGAGCGGCCAGCCGGATATCTCCGAGGTGCAATCGACTGCGAACCCGCTGGGGCCGCTGCAAGGCTTCGGGGAGTCCGCTTTGGGCAGATTCTGAGCCAAGCGGGCCGTCAAGCAGACGTACGTCCTTCGGCGCCACACAACGCTTGTTCGGGCCCCATCCAGGCTGTGGTCGCCTGCCAAGGTCAAAGCTCAGATGAGTGGCGGCTCCTGCATCAACGCCACTTGCTCGCGCAGCTCCAGGATGCGATCCTGCCAATAGCGGGCGCTGCCAAACCAGGGAAATGCAGCGGGGAAGGCAGGGTCGTGCCAGCGGCGGGCGATCCAGGCGCTGTAATGGATCAGACGCAGCGTACGCAGCGCCTCGACGAGATGAAGTTCGCGCTCATCGAACTCGCGGAACATCTCATAGCCTCGCAGCAGCGCTGAGAGCTGGCGTCGCATGTCCACGTTGTCGCCAGACATCAGCATCCACAAGTCCTGGACCGCGGGCCCGGTGCGACTGTCGTCGAAGTCGACGAAATGCGGGCCATCGTCGGTCCATTGGATGTTCCCGGGATGGCAATCGCCATGCAGTCGCAGGGTCCGGACGTCGCCGGCACGCTGGTAGGCGCAACGAACGCCATCAAGCGCCTGGTCGGCGACACTCGTCCAGACTGGATGCAATTCCTCAGGCAGCCAATCGCCGGCAGCGAGAAAATTGCGCGGTTCGATGCCGAAGCTCTGGATGTCGAGAGCAGGCCGCGCCTCGTACGCGCAGCTTGCACCGACCGCATGGATGCGGCCGAGGAAGCGTCCCAGCCATTCGAGGGTGTCCTCTCGCTCGAGCTCAGGGGGCCTGCCGCCCTGTCGAGCGAACAGCGCGAAGCGATGGCCCTCGCGATGATGAAGCGTTTGGCCGTCGAACGACAGAGGTGGTACGGCGGGAATCTCCCGCTCAGCCAGCTCGCAGGTGAATGTGTGCTCTTCGAGGATGGCCGCATCGCTCCAACGACCTGGTCGATAGAACTTGGCGATGCGTTGGCTGCCGTCTTCGAGCCCGACTTGGTAGACGCGGTTCTCGAAACTGTTCAACTGCAGCAGCCTGCCATCGCAACGCATTCCGAGGCTGTCGATCGCGTTGAGTACGCAATCGGGCGTCAGGTCGGCATAAGAGGGGTCGCAGGTCATGTTTGTTCTTACCACAGGGGCACTAGACGGTCGGGGCGATCGGGAGGAGTGCGGGCTTCGTGGTGGGCATGTTGACTCTGCACAGGCACGAAGGCCGGTATCAACACGCCATTGCAGAACTATGTCGTTCTGCTTTGCCCAAAGAGGCCAAGAGTCGGCGCCCCGAAAAGCAAAAAGCCCAGCGGCTAGGCTGGGCTACGTGCTGGCGATTCTTGGTGCCGGTGAAAGGAATCGAACCCTCGACCTTCTCATTACGAATGAGCTGCTCTACCAACTGAGCTACACCGGCGACGAAACCGCTAATCTTAACCGATCTGCGCAGCGCGTCGATACCTCGGTGTGCTGGCGCCATGTGATGATCGGCCGCATGCTGTGCGTCAGCTTGCCTCGCGGTGGTAGCGCTCCAAAAGTGCAACTTCCTCGTTGCTTCCCAGGATCACAGCGGCACGTTGGTGCAGGGTCTCAGGCTGAATGTCGAGGATGGGCTCAGCCCCTGCAATGGCCATGCCGCCAGCCTGCTCCACCAGAAATGCCATGGGATTGGCCTCGTACAGAAGGCGCAGCTTGCCCGCGCGTTCAGGTTCGCGTTTGTCCCAGGGGTAGAGGAACACGCCGCCGCGTTGCAGGACGCGGTGGACATCAGCCACCATGCTGCCGACCCAGCGCATGTTGAAATCCTTGCCGCGTGGCCCGTCCCGTCCCGCCAGGCACTCATCGATGTAGCGCCGCACGGGTGCTGCCCAGTGCCGCATGTTCGACATATTGATGGAAAACTCGTGCGTCGACGCAGGGATGCGCAGGCTGCCCTGGGTGAGGACAAAGCTTCCCTGCTCGCTATCGAGCGTGAACACCGACACACCATGGCCGAGCGTCAGGACCAAGCTGGTCTGCGGCCCATAGGTGCAATAGCCGGCGGCCACCTGCTGGCGCCCAGCTTGCAGGAAGTGCTCGGGGCCGACTTCGCTCACGCCGTCAGCGAGGTGCAGCACGGAAAAGATCGTGCCGATCGTGACGTTGACCTCAATGTTGCTGGATCCGTCCAGCGGGTCGAACATCAAAAGGTATTCGCCACGCGGGTAACGGTGAGGGATGACGTGGATGCGCTCCAGTTCCTCGGATGCCATCGCAGCCAGGTGCCCACCCCATTCGTTGGCCTCGAGCAGCACGTCATTGGCGATGACGTCGAGTTGCTTTTGCACCTCACCCTGCACGTTTTCGCTCCCCGCGCTGCCCAGGATGCCGGTGCTTGCCCCCTTGTTCACCGCCCGGCTGATGCGTTTGCAGGCGCGTGCCACTTGCTCGATGAGCAGGCGTAATGAGCCCGGAATATGGCCGTAGGTGCGTTCTTGCTCGATGAGCCAGCGCGACAGGCTGATGGTGTTGTCCGACATCATGCTCTCCCTGGTTGACCTTGGCCCTGCTCAGGCCAGTGCTTTGCCCAAAATCTCGCGGGTGTCGGGCGATAGCGCGGAATGCGAGGCCAGCTCTCTCATGACGGGCTCGGCAGCGCGGGCGTAGGGCTCTGCCAGCTTGCGCCAGCGGTCCATGGCGCGGGCCAGCCGGGCGGCGACCTGGGGATTGATCGCGTCCAGAGCGCGCACCTGTTCGGCCCAGAATGCGTAACCCGCACCATCGATGCGGTGGAAGGACCCGGGGTTGCCCTGGCAAAACGTGGCGATCAGGCTCCGCGCGCGGTTGGGGTTGCGGATATTGAAGTCGGGGTGCCGCATCAGCTCGCGAATATGCTCCACGTCCGCCCCAGGGGTTGTCGCCTGCAGCGCAAACCACTTATCGATCACCAGCGGCTCGTTTGCAAACAGCGTTGCGAATCGCTCCAGCGCGGCTTGCGCCAACGGCGCACGACTCCCGACCAGCGCGGCCAGCGCGTCGAAGCGGTCGGTCATGTTGTCGGCGTCCTTCACGCGCTGGTACGCGCGGCCCTGCCATTGGGCATCGCCTGTCAAGCAGAGCTGGGTAAGAGCCAAGTTACGCAAGCCGCGTCGCCCAGCCCCGGCAAAATCCGGGGTGTAGCCCTCCGTGGTGGCAAGCAACTGCCAAAGGTGTTCCCA
>JAGWOZ010000298.1 GCA_028870715.1 Betaproteobacteria bacterium
CATCGTGGCACTGGCGGTGAGCGCCTTCATCGGCTTTGTGCTCTTTCTCATCTGGGAAATCTACGATGAGCATCCGGTGGTGGACCTGACCCTGTTCAAGCTGCCCAACTTCACCCTCGGCACCATCATGCTGGCGCTGGCCTACGGCATGTTTTTCGGCAGCCTGGTGCTGCTGCCCCTGTGGCTTCAGGAATTCGTCGGTTACACCGCGACCGACGCCGGTGAGGTGCTGGCCTGGGTGGGGCTGTTCGCCCTGATACTCTCGCCCATCATCGGCCGCTACATGAACGCGGTGGACATGCGCTGGATCACGACCCTTTCGTTTGCCGTATTCGCAGTGGTGTTCTGGATGCGTTCGCGCTTCACCGTGGCGGACAGCTATTGGGAATATTCGATTCCCACGGTGATTCAGGGCATCGCCACCGCCACGTTCTTCATCCCGCTGCTGGGCATCATCCTCGGCGGCCTGCCGCCGCAGCGCATCGCTGCGGCGTCGGGGCTGTCGAATTTTGCGCGCATCACCGCAGGATCCTTCGGCACCTCGATCTACACCACGCTGTGGGCCAACCGCGCCAGCTTGCATCACGAGCAGCTCGTGAGCCACATCTACGCCGGCAACCCGGTCTCGAGCCCTGTCATCCAGGGCCTGCAGCAGGGTGGATTCAGCTATGAACAGGCACTGGGGGTGATCAACCGCCTCATCGACCAGCAGGCCTACACGATCTCCGTGGACGAGATGTTCCGCCTGAGCGCCTGGCTGTTCCTGGGGATGATCGGCATCGTCTGGCTGATCAAACCCGCCAGGACGTCCGGGCCGGTCGACGCCAGTGCGGCGCATTGACCGGGCCCTGGGCTCAAGCTTCGGATTTCGCCCCGCTCGGGTGCGCGCCTCGGCGGCATGACCGACGCATTTGGAACGGTCACTCGCGCTACCATGCCAGCCATGCTCCAAGACCAAGCCACCTTGCTTTTGCTCATTCGCCACGGCGAAACGGACTGGAACGCCACGGCGCGCATCCAGGGGCACACGGATATTGCGCTCAACGCCCGCGGCCGGGCGCAGGCGCAGGCAGCGGCGCAAGCACTGCGCGAGATGCGGATCCACGGCGTGTACGCCAGCGACCTGTTGCGCGCACGCGAGACGGCCGCACCCATTGCCGAGGCGCAGGGTCTTGTGCCGCGCACCGACACAGCCCTGCGCGAACGCGCCTTCGGCGCCTTCGAAGGATCAAGTTTTGCACAGTTGCAGGACACCCATCCCGACGCATGCCTGCGCTGGCGCAAGCGCGATCCATCCTTTGCGGCGCCGGGAGGGGGCGAACGCCTTGATGCGTTCTATGCGCGCGTCACGGCGGCCGTGCTGGGCATCGCCGAGCGCCATCCGGGCCAGACCCTGGCCATCGTGACGCATGGTGGCGCGCTGGACTGCCTGCACCGTTGCGCCACGGGTCAGGCCCTGGATGCGCCGCGTACCTGGGAGTTGCGCAATGCCGCGATCAACCGCGTGCTCGCGGTCGACGGTCGCCTCATTCTGGTGGGCTGGAATGACAGCGGGCACCTGGACAGCGTGCTTGATGAGGCCACTGCCTGATTGGTGCGGTGCGGCGGTTGCGTGTCTGAGGTTCGGATAGACTGCACGTCACGATCCGGAGTTTCAATGCACCGACCCCCTTTGTCATGACGCCTTTCAAGCAAATCTTGCGTTGGGTTGCTGCCTGGGCGCTGGTTCTGCTCGCGCAAACGGGCGCCCAGGCCGGCCTGGGCCGGCCACTGAGTGCTGCCGGCGAGGATGGCACGGTGGCTGTGCCGTCACAGCGCCTGGCTGCCCGATCCACATCGGCGGCGCAAGCCGCAAGCTCGATCCAGAGTCAGGTCGTGCAGACTCCGCGCGGGGCCACAGTCACTGAATATGCCAATGCCACGGGTACGGTGTTTGCCCTGACGTGGCGCGGGCCATTCAAACCCGATCTTCAGCAGCTGCTGGGGGCCTATTTCAAGCCCTACCTTGGGGGAAATCCCCGCGCGGGCATGGGACTGACCGCGTCCAGCGTGCGCGGTGACGATATTGTGGTGCGCAGCGCCGGGCGCATGCGAAATTTCTATGGCGTCGCCTGGGTGCCGTCGCTGGTGCCCGCGGGGTTCGATGTGTCGAGTTTGCAGCCATGAGCACGAGCCTCCGACGCGAACGATTCTCTGCACGTACCGGCATCATGCACGGACTGCTTGAGGCGCACATGCGCAGGGTCGCGGTGGGTCTGGCGCTGGCCGCGTCGACCCTGCTGGCTGCCTGTGGCGGGGGCGGCGGCAGCAGTGCACCGGCTGCTCCTGCGGCGACGACCAACCCCGGCGTGAGTCTGGCCGCGCCACCCAGCGGGCCCAACGTGGTGCCGGTCAGCATCCGGCAGCTGAACACGAGCGGCACAAGCACAGCGAACACCCCCTATGTCACCGTGACGGTGTGCGATGCGAGCAACGCGTGCCAGAGCATTCCCAATGTGCTGGTCGATACCGGCTCGGCGGGTCTTCGCATTTTCGCCAATCAACTGGGTTCTGTGCACCTCCCCGGCATTGTTGCCGCAAGCGGCGGACAGCTTGCGGCCTGTGCGCAATTCGCCTCGGGCTACACCTGGGGCAGCATGCGCGAGGCCACCGTGCAGATCGGTGGCCTGAGCACCGCGGGTGCGATACCGATCGAGGTCATCAACGATCCGGCAATCCCGACCGCGCCGCTGGCTTGCCAGAACCAGGGGCTGGATTTCTCGGGGCAACTGGCCGGTGTGGTCAACGGCATCTTGGGGATCAGCAACTTTACGTATGACTGCGGCCAGGCCTGTACCGTCCCGCTCTCGAAATACGTCGCTGCGGGCCTGTCCACCCCGGGCGTCTACTTCTCCTGCAGCGGCACCTCCTGCACCGAAACCAGCGCGAGCCTCGACCAGCAAGGCATCAACCCTGTAGCGGCGAATCCGCCACCCTACAACAACGGCAGCATCCTGCTGCTGCCGGCGGTACCCCTGCCGTGGGGGGCGCAGACAGCGACCGGGGTGCTCGTGTTGGGGATCAACAGCGCCAGCAACAACCAGCTGCCATCCGGCGCGCAGGTTTT
>JAGWOZ010000054.1 GCA_028870715.1 Betaproteobacteria bacterium
TCCCTGGCAAAGAATGCCGCGCGACTTGGCAAAGGACACGATGTCATCGACTGTCAAAAAATAGTGCGCATAACGCAACTCGGCAATCAAAGCCAGTTCATGTTCGATGAGAGCCCGTATGGAGGCAGCTACCCCATCAGGCCAGCGCTTTCCAGCGCCTTCATATACACGCCGCCGCAAATACGCATCGGGCATTTCGCCTGTTGGAACCACCTCGTCCGGATAGTCGTAGCGCAACTCATCCAGGGAGAAGCTGCAACGCTGCGCTACCTTAAGCGTCTCCTCCAGCAAGTCTGGGGAATAGCTCAACGCCAATCGGAGACGGCTTCGTAGATGGCGCTCAGCGTTTGGTTGCAGGGCATGGCCGCATGCGTCAACAGGTTGACCCAGGCGGATGGCGGTCAAGACATCGTGCAAGGGCTTGCGCGAGCGCACATGCATGTGCACATCGCCGCAAGCGACCAGTGGAAGCGATGTGGTTTTTGAGAGATCACGCAGGCGCTCGAGCCACCGTTCGTCGTCGAGCTGTTTGTGCAGTTCCACCCCCAGCCAACAGCGTCCGGCGAATTGGCTCAGTACCCACTGTGCCAGTTTTAGCAAGCCGGGTTCCTCGGTCCTGTGCGATGGGCAGGCCAGGATCACACAGTCGGCCAGATCGTCGCCCCGTATTGCATCCATCCGCAGTTGGTAACTGCCCTTGGGAGCCGAGCGTCGCAACCGGGTTATGAAGGAGCAGAGGTTGCCATAACCCTGGCGGTTGCAGGCCAGCACCACCAGGGTGAAAGGAACGTTACCCTCCACCCGGAACTGGCTCCCCACCAGCAGGGCCAAACCTTTTGCCTTGGCGGCGACATGGGCCCTGACAATCCCGGCCAACGAGCAATCATCGGTAAGGGCAAGCGCTGCATAACCCAGCGCCTTGGCTCGTGCGACGAGCTCTTCCGGATGGCTGGCCCCTTGCAGGAAGCTGAAGTTCGATCGGCAATGAAGTTCGGCATAAACAGGCAGATTGTTCATCGCGATCCTTCAGGCAAACAGGCCATGCAGAAACCAGGCTGGCTTGTCCGTTGCTTGCCGGGTTTGGAAAACCCACAGGACCCCTGCATGGGCGCTCAAGGCGACCCAGTAGTCGCGACTCACGTGTCGGGTCGTGGTCTGTCCACCTTCTTCTACTCGGTGCCACCACCCGCCTTCAATGCGATGGGGGCCGAGAAGTAGCTGCAACTCACCCTGGTAGATCGGACGGTCATTGCGCATGGACAGCTGCAGTGGTTTGGGAAGCAAGAAGGTGGGGTGTGGCATGCCATCGGTTGCTGCTGGACGCTGGGCAAGAGGGATAGATGCCGGTTGCCAGCGTTGTGCCCACTCTGGGCGGGCATCTTCAGCCAGTACTGGGCGCAGGACCCGGCTCTCGCCCAGTCGGGAGGCGATACGTTCGAGCGTCAGGGTGAGCGACTGACGGTCGTGCTGGGTATCAGGCACAAGCGTGTGATTGGGGGGCGAGTATGGCTGCACGTCATCGACCAGCAGTTCAAGGCGCTCCACAGGTGCTGCCAGCCGGAGCTTGGCGAGGTTCTCGCCTAGCAGGCGAGTGAGATGATCGACGTCGCGCATTGGCGATGCGGTACGGATCACCAGTTCACCTCCAGTGCCTGCATCGCGAGGACGCAGGGGATCGAACGTCCAGCGCAAGGTAAAGGTTGTCACCCCGCAATGCCGCGCTACCAGCCAACCGCCAAGTTGCAGAAGTAACCGCCGGGAGCCGAACAGCAATGCAGGTGCGGTTTCGACTCGCGCCATCAGTTCTATCTGCGCGGAGAAAGACTCCGGCAGTTCGAACCAGGAGTAATGCTCCGGACGCAGGCCATACGCCTGGTCGAGGGCACAGAGCATGGCTTGACCAAACCGGCGGCTCAATCCGCCGCGCGGGAGATTTCGCACATCACCCAGGGTGCGGCAACCGAGCTGAGACAGAGTCGGGGCATGGGCGTGTACCGCACTCAAGGTCTCCAGCGGCAGGGCATCCAGTTGTGTGCCCAGCTCCAGATGCTCGCCACCATCATCATGCTGAATACCCGCCTTGGCCAGTGCCAAAGCACCCAGTCCGGTTGGTGCCCAGGCAATCGATTGCACGCCGAATGCAGATGCTTGCTCTCGCACCACATGGCGTAGAGCGGGCCAGCCACCGAACAACCGCAGGCTGGCCTGCACCTCGAGGAGGATGGCTTCCTCGACGATTGCAACCCGCGGGGCGAATTGCAGCGCCCAGGTCGCCACCTCGCGCAGCCTGGCCTCACGCGGCGGCAGCGAGACGTTGGGAAGACAAGGCGATAGCAACGCGGCCCACAGCATGGGCGGCTCCAGGATGTGATGACAACAACGCAGAGGGCTTGCGAATCCGTGAAGTGAGCACGGAACGCAGCCCCACGGGAATCGAAAGCAGAGACAGTTCGCCAGCGTGCGCTGGACCCCGTCGCTTGAGGATCTGAACGTGGAGTGCCCAATCCGACCCACACCGTGCCAGAACCCGCAGCGAAGCGGGAGATGCCTCACGCCTTGCAATCTCAGGACGGATGGCAAAAAGGAGGGCGCGACTGCCCTGGGCATGACTCTGTAGCCGTCGCAGTTGCTCAGGTCTGGCCTGGGAAAGCCAAATGAGGATCGCCCCTTGAGTATCGGCCTGAATCAGTTGCTCGGCAGCCCACAGCCGCTCGGTCGAAGTCTCAGCTTGCACCCATACCAAGTGCCGCGCCTCCACGCCGATGTGCTGCAGTCCAGGAAGGTAGGGCATCGCAGGCGGCCCGACCAGCAGGATGGGCCCGCCTTTGGCGACTACTTGACTCATTGCGCTTCCGAGAAGACGCCACTCGAGGACAGTGGCTTGGGGGCTCAACAACTCGTTCAGACTCCCACATGGCCAGCCACCGCCGGGCAATTCGCGGTCGAGCGCGAGCCACCCGCTTTTGATGACCTGGCCCAAGGGTTGGCCAACATCGCTGCCCCGCCAGATGGCGGCAGCAATGGCTGATGGCAAGGGTTGAGTAAGGTGGCGTGTAATGGCTGACATGGGACATACAGAAAACCGGTAGAGGGCGTAAGCCTACACAAAAACTGGATAAAAAAACAGTTATTTTTAGGCCCTCCACTGTCGACTGAGCGACTTTCCTGTCTTTTTCGTCTATGGCTCGGTCAAGACCTGTCCGTTGTCGGCAGGCTCACCCGCCAGGCGGCGGCCGAAGCCCCGCTGATGTGCACGGCAGCGCTTTTGGCGTCTGGTGGCGGGACCGGTCATCCTTTAGCTTGCCGAAGCCCGGACCCGGGCTGGGGACGGATAGCGCTGGCAACGCAGCCGTCCTATCATGTTCGCGTCGGAAGACATGCTGTCGGGCGGGACGTGAAGGGAAGACGCAACATCGAGGAAAAAGAAATGGTGCCAGAACGTTGGTGGCGGTGCATTTCGGTGGGGTGTGCGGCCATTGGGAGTTATGCGCATCGCGGCGAGATCCTTCGATACCCCGCAAGATGGTCGCCGCGACCGACAAGGGCTTTGTGCAAGATTTCCTGGAGGCTACTGCGATCGGCCCAGGTCGCGCTTTTAATGGGTGCGTTAGCTCCGTGTGCTGCATCTGCAGCACCAAGCATTCCATCCTCGAATTTCGCCTCGTCGCAGCCATCGCCAACCATGGCGCATGATCTTCCTCTGCCCCCCGATGCAACATCCATGGCCGCTAGGCCAAGTCAGGTGGCCACACCGGCACAGTCTGCGTCGGAATCTCAGCACGGGAACGCTTCGCCGCCCGCCAAGCCGATACCCTGAGACCAGCAATACGCGGGCGGCCGATGCGCGCTCACGTGCAAAGGCAGGGCATCGCTCTCTTAAGAGGCAAAAAAGGCTGAATTGTCACTGTCACCCAGGTCTCTGCCTTGGAGCGTGGGAGCACAGTGCCTGCGCTGCGCTCAAGTCATTCTCCCAATCGTCCAGCGCAGCAGTGCCAACGCGATCAGGAAGAAGACCGTGCCAATCGTTGCGATGGCGAGAAGGGATGGCCAGACGACGTCTAATCCGGCTCCGCGAAAGAGGATCGCTTGCGAGAGATTGACGAAATGCGTTGTCGGTGCAGCCAACATCACGGTGCGAATCAGTTTGGGCATGCTCTCCTGCGGAGTCATGCCCCCGGAGAGCATTTCCAGAGGCAACAGCACGAGGATGAGAAGAAGACCCATCTGCGGCATTGAGCGTGCGACTGTTCCGATGAAGATGCCGATCGAAGTCACAGCGAACATCTGTAGTGCGGCTCCGCCGACAAACAACCAAGGCGAGCCCAATAGTGGAACCGCCAAGAGTCCATGCACGACGATGATCAACGACAGTGTCGAGGCAAGCAACACGACAAAGCCCATTGACAGCACTTTTGCTGCCATGATCTCAAATGGCGTCACAGGCATCGCCAACAGGTGTTCGATGGTGCCGTGTTCGCGTTCACGGATCAGTGCAGCGCCGGTCAGTACGATCCCGAGCATCGTGATGTTGTTGATCAGTTCGGCGATTGCGCCGAACCACGACTGCGAGAGCGCCGGATTGAAACGGTTGCGTATTGCCAGATCGACAGGTAACGTCTGCTGGGTTCGATGGCTCAGCAGGAACTCGGCGATTTCGCCGTTGACGATCGCCTGGACGTAGCCACTGCCGGTGAACGCCTGCGACATGCGCGTTGCATCGACATTGAGTTGCAGCACCGGCTGGCGGCCGCCGACCACGTCGCGCTGGAAGTTTGGCGGAATGTCGAGGACGAACGTGTAGCGGCCAGCGTCGAGCGCGGGATCCACTTCAGCCTGGCTGATCAACGGCGGTGGCAGGAAGTAGGGTGGCACAAACGCTGCATGAATGCGTGCCGACAGCGCTGAATGATCTTCATCGACGATCGCCAGCGATGCCCTGTGCAGCGTCTCGGGGATGCTGCTGGCCGCCGTGTAGATTGACGCGGTGAAAGCAAAAACCATCAGCATCAGCATGGCGGTGTCATGCCATAGGCTGCGAAGCTCCTTGATTGCAAGGTGGAAGACGTTGGCGGCGGAGGCCATCGTTACCGCTCCTGCTTCCTGAGCAGCGCCACGCTCAATGCAATGAGCACCGGTATGGCCAAGGCTAGCGGGGCGAACGCTGGGCCCATATCTGCGAATCCGAGAGCCTTTGAGAATGTGCCGCGGCTGATGGTCAGGAAATGCGTGGTCGGATAGATCTGCCCAATCCATGCCGCCGGTCCCTCCAGCGAGGATATCGGGTTGAGCATTCCAGAAAACTGTGCCGCTGGCAGCATCGTTCCGATGGCAGTGCCCAAAATGGCGGCCATCTGTGTCCTGAGGAAAGTCGACATCAGCAAACCTATGGCAGTCGCTGTGGTGACATACAGAAGCGCAGCGGTTGACAGTGCGGCAAAGCTGCCCGTGAACGGCACGCCGAATACCGTCACCGCAAATGCCCATAGCAGCAGGAAGTTGAACATCGCCAGCCCGATGTAAGGAAGCTGCTTGCCCAGAAGAAATTCAAGTCGGCTGACCGGTGTGACATAGAAATTGATGATCGACCCCAGTTCTTTTTCCCGCACGACGCTCAGCGACGTGAGCATGGCTGGGATCATCAGAAGCAGCAGGGGAATCACTGCTGGGACCATCGCAACGAGGCTTTTGACATCCGGGTTGTAACGAAATCGCGTTTCAATTCCAGCGGCTCCATTGGGAAGTGCCAGACCGATTGCGCGTTTCGCATACTCGACAAGCCAGGCGGCGTGCAAAGCCTGGATATAGCCATCGATCGTCTCTGCGCGCGTGGGCATGGCAGCGTCAATCCAGACGCCGATTTCCGCACGTTGGCCGCGCTGGATGTCGCGGGCGAAGTTTGGCGGAATTTCGATTGCAAGACTCAGTTCACCGCTTCGCATGCGTTGGTCGATCTGGCCATAATCCGTGATCGGCGCATGTTCGATGAAGTAGCGCGAGCCAGCCAGGTTGTGCGTGTATTCGTGGCTCAGGGCGGTCTGGTCGCGATCAAGTACGGCATATCGCAGGTTTTCGACGTCAAGGCTTATTCCATAACCCATGATGAAAAGCAGGATCACGCTCCCGGCCAGCGCCATGGTTGCGCGCAGCGGATCGCGTAGCAGTTCGAGCGCTTCGCGCCGGCTATAGCTCAACAGGCGTATGCCGGCGCGCCTAAAGGCCGAGCGGGGGCGCACGCGTGCCGTTGATGCCTGCTCCAAAGGGAAGATTGGTGTAGTGGCGGGGGGGGCATGTTCTGGCGCTGCTTCGGCCTCGGTGATCCAGGCAACAAATGCTTGTTCGAGCGACGGTGCAGCGCGCTGCGCGATGAGCGCTTGCGGGGCGCCGGTGGCGAGAACGCGCCCCGCATGCATGAGCGCGACGCGATCGCAGCGCAGCGCCTCGTTCATCAAATGTGTTGATACAAAAATCGTCACGCCATCGGTTCGGGCCAGATCGATCATGTGTTGCCAGAAGGCATCGCGGGCAATCGGATCGACCCCTGAGGTGGGCTCATCCAGGATCAGCAGATCGGGCTTATGGATAACCGCCACGGCCAGCGACAGGCGCTGGCGTATGCCCAGTGGAAGCTCCGTCGGATGCTTGTCCAGATCGGATTCGAGGCCAAAGCGTGATGTCATTTCCGCGATTCTGTCGGCGCGAATCGCGGCAGGCACGCGAAAGAGTTTTGCGTGGAGTTCGAGATTTTGGCGAACCGTCAGTTCCGTGTACAGGGAAAACGCCTGAGTCATGTAGCCCACACGCGCGCGACTTTGCAGGTCATTGGGGTCTGGCTCCTTGCCAAACACACGGACATTGCCGCTGCTGGCAGGCAGCAACCCGGTGAGCATTTTCATCGTCGTCGACTTGCCACATCCGTTGGAACCGATGAAGCCGAAGATTTCTCCGCGCTCAATGCGAAAATTGACTTGGTCGACGGCGACGAAATCGCCAAAGGTGCGCGTGAGATCGGTCGCCTCGATCGCGTACTCGACCTTGACCAGTTGTTGTCTCGGTGGCAGCACGACCCTGCGATGTTGGCGGCGCTTTGGCTCCGGCAGCAAGTTGATGAAGGCCTCCTCGAGCGTTTGCGCGGCTGCTTGGGTGCGCAAACTGTCAGGCGTTCCGGTGGCGATGGGCCGCCCGGCGTCCATCGCTACGAGCCATTCGAAGCGTGCCGCCTCATCCATATAGGCGGTGGCCACCAGCACGCTCATTGTTGGACGGGAAATGCGAACGCGTTCGATCAACGCCCAGAACTGCGTGCGTGAGAGTGGATCGACGCCGGTCGTAGGCTCGTCGAGGATGAGGAGGTCGGGGTCGTGCAAAAGCGCGCAACACAAGCCAAGCTTTTGCTTCATGCCTCCCGAGAGCTTGCCCACGGCGCGGTCGGCGAACGGTGCAAGGCCGGTAGCTGCGAGGAGTTCATGCATGCGTTGTTCGCGCTCGGCTTTGCCATATCCACGGAGCCGGCCAAAGAAGTCAAGATTCTCAAATACGGATAAAGTTGGGTAAAGGTTCCGACCCAGTCCTTGGGGCATGTATGCAATGCGCTCGCTGACGCCAGTGCGCTGATGCGCATTCGCCATATCGCAACCAAGCACCTCGATATGGCCGCGCTGGATGACACGGGTGCCAGCGATCAGTGCCAGCAGACTCGATTTGCCAACGCCGTCGGGCCCGATCAGACCCACGATGGATCCGGCCGGAATGCTCAGATCCACATTGTCAAGAGCAAGCACCTGACCGTATCGCAAACTGACGCCGGAGAGGCCAGCGACCGGATGGGCGGGCGAGGCCGGAGCTGTGCCGGAGAGCAAGGTCAGTTTCACCGTGCCGTTGAACGTTGGATGTCATCCGGCCAAGGCGCCGTTCGGTCCAGCCGTATATAGGCGATTCCAGGCATGCCGCTTTTCAACTGCGCCAAGCGCTTGTCCGCCCAGTCGGGGTCGATATGCGCCTTCACGCGAAACATCAGCTTCTGCCGTTCGCTTTGTGTTTCAACGGTCTTGGGAGTGAATTGCGCAACACTCGAAACATACGAGATCGATGCAGGGACGACTTGTTGAGGGTGCGCATCGAGAACGATGCGCACCTCGTCCCCAAGTGCCACACGTCCGGCATCTTGCTCGGGCAGGAAGAAGGACATGTAAAGGTTGCCGACATCGAGGAGGCTCAGAATTTTGCCCCCACTGGGGAGGACTTCCCCAGGTTGGGAGATGATGTACTGGACTTGGCCGTTGATCGGTGACTTGATCGTGCAGTCGTCGATTTCGACTTGAATGCGCTGCATCGATGCTTGTGCAGCGCGCTCGACGGAACCGGCCTCAACGAGTTGGGAACGGGCGGCCTCGATGCCCGAGCGTGCGGCTGCAACCTGGGCTTGAGCAGCGCTCACGGCGCCGCGCAGGCTGCCGACGCGCGCGCGATCGTCATCGAGCTGCTGCTCGGCGACGCCTCCCATGCGAACCAGGGCCTGTGATCGCGCCAATCGCTGCCGGGCAGCGACGAGATCACTTTCGCGTTGCACGACGCCGGCGCGAGCCACCGCAAGTTCATTATCACGCAGGGCCAGTTGGGCCTTTGCGGTCGTTATGGCGTTTCTTGCACGCTCAATCTGCGCCTGGGCTTCGGCGCGCTGGGCTTCAAGCGGTGCAGTATCCATGTGGGCCAGGACCTCACCGGCGCGCACCATCGCGCCTTCGTTGACCAAGAGTTGTGAGAGACGCCCTGGCTGTCGTGTTGCCACATCAATCTCGATGGCCTCGAGTCTCCCATTGCCCTTGGCCAGCGCATCCATCGGCTTGGATCTTCCCAGGAAGTACCAGCCGTAGGCCACTGCTGCCAAACCGAACACGATCAAGAGGGAGATCAGTGCAATGCGAGGCTTGGAAGATGCCATATCGATATCGCGTGTGTGTCAGACTTGGCGCATTTACTCAAGATCTTGCAAGATACTGTAGAGCCTAATGGAATTGGCTGCATGCAAGCGAGACTGTGTGGGCGGTTTCGCCGAAATACAGGATCAGTCGATGTGTCCCTGCATTTGAGCGAGTGGCGGGTGCTCGTAGGGGAGCAGGGGGAAGCTTTGCGGTGCTCACGCGGAGCGTGACGCTTGCCGAGATTCGCGGCGGCCTGCCTTGTTACGCCAACTGCGTGAACTCTCCCGCCACTAAACGCATGGCGTTGTCGTGGAGGTTTCGCGGGTCAAGGACCTGGACTTGCCCCGTTGCCGGGGCAGAGGTTTGGGTCTCGCCGCCACGCCTGTCCCAGGCGTGCCCCGTCGAGGGATGTGCTGCGCTGCATGCGCGTCGATGAGTACCACTAACGCGCTGTTGCGGTCGCGCGGTGCATGTGTGCCCGTCGTGCGGGCACATGTTCAAAGGTGGTGCCAAGGGCCGGGTGGATGTCAACACTCCGCCCGGACCGTAATGGATGGAATCTTCAGGTGGTGCATGAGCTCACGCAAAATCGTCAGTGTCGCAGCGAACTGGGTACCTTGCGGTAAGTCGTGCCCAAGCTGACGAAGGGCGGTGGCAACCAGGCGCTCGAACGTGCGCTCGACAGCGTCGACTGTGAGCATGATGCTCGGCCCGTCGCCGACACCCGCGGCAAGGGCTATGTCGCGCACGTCGGTGTCGTTCGTCAAGACCGTTGACGCAGCAGCGAAGAGCGGCCTCGCCCGGCTGATTTCGTCTTCAATTTCAACGATGGCGGCTTCGATTTCTTCTGGCGCTGGCAGCGCACGTTTGAAATATGCGTTGGCGATTTTTCTCGAACCGATGTCCAGCGTCCATGTCGCTTGCGGCTGGCTACCTCGTCCGACGGCAATCACCGTACGGCTCGCCCCGATATGTAGCACGGCGATTGCCTGGCCGCTGGCAAAGTCAGCGCGCAACGCTGAGTACCGATCATGGATTTCATCGGGCAGACGTTCGGCAGTGGGCATGGCTGCGCATCAGTTGGGGTCCTTGGGGACGCGCGCTGCGCAAATCACGGCGCACCGTGCGCGAGCGACGGGCGCGCACGATCGTGAGAAGGCGCCTTGCGATTCCTGCCGCCCAGTCAGGAGCGGACGGTCTGCGCAGGCTTGAGCGCCATGGCTCCATCGCCCAGAAGATACAGCGCAATCAGGCCGACGGTCCAAAAAGCAGGGTACTCCCAGCCGCCCCCCTTGTTGGTGAACAGCCAGCCGTTGGCCCCATGCACGAGGACAATCGTGCCAAGCATCTCGGCAGCCAAGGGTAGGGCGACCCAGGGCGCATAAATACCAAGGATGAGTGCAATACCGCCAAAAAATTCGAGTGCAATCACGAGGTAAGCCAGGATTGGCGGCAGCCCCAGCGAGCCGAAAAATCCGACAAATCCTGGCACGGTAAAGACAAACACTTTGAGGGCGACGTGCGCCAGGAACATGATGCCAAGGCTCACGCGCAGAAGCAGCGCGGCATACGGGGCGGTTGATGTTTTAATCATGAAGGTCTCCGGTGGAACTTGAGTGGCAAGAGTATTGGGCGCGATTGAAGTGGCCATTTGCCGCTGGACAGGGGGGGCTTCAGGCGAAGAGCTTTTTCGCAATCGTTGCGACGTGCTGACCTTGGTACCTGGCGACGGCCAGCTCATTCGCGCTCGGCATCCGGCTCCCATCGCCTTTGCTTAGAGTGGACGCTCCATATGGCGTTCCGCCCGAGATTTCATCCATATTCGTGAGCTGTGCGCAGGCATAAGGCACACCAATCACGACCATGCCATGATGGAATAAGGTCGTATGAAACGAGGTAATCGTGGTTTCCTGGCCGCCGTGTTGGGTTGCAGTACTCACAAACACACTGCCAACTTTGCCGACAAGTTTGCCCTGCTGCCACAGGCTGCCGGTCTGGTCGAGAAAATTGCGCATCTGTCCGCACATATTGCCAAAACGGGTAGGCGTACCAAAGATGATGGCGTCATAATCAGCCAATTCTTCGGGTTTGGCAATTGGCGCCGCCTGATCCGTTTTTGCATGGATGGCTGCCACTGTCTCTGCAGGCATGGTTTCAGGCACGCGCTTGATCGTCACTTCGACGCCGGGCACCGATCTTGCGCCGTCGGCCACTTCTTGCGCCATACGCTCGACATGTCCCCAAGTGCTGTAATAAAGAACAAGAACCTTACTCATGCAAAAATCTCCTACGGAGTGGGTGGGTGAAAAGTAAACGGGTCGTGCAAGGGGGCGCCTTCACGCGCATCGGAATCGAGCTCATCACAGCTTTTTTGGTGCCGCGCTGGGACTAGCGCCGCCAGCGTCGTCTGGTCGGCGCATCGGAACCGGGCTCTGGAGTCGCTCGATCAGCAGTGTGATGATTTCGGCGTTGGCTTCGTGACCGGCTAGGGGCAGGATGTCCGCGGTGACATCGCCGCCGAGGGTGGCGATGTGTTCGGCGGCCTCAAGAGTCCGCGTGTAAGGCATCACCAAGTCGCGTTTGCCGTGGAAAAAATGGATGGCTGTGCCAGGGGCAGATTTCGTCGGGAGTTGGGCGAAGCGCCCGGCAATTGCTGCCACGCGCCCGGCGAGCGGGCTGGCGTTGCGTGTTGATTCGAGCGCCATGATGGCGCCTTGTGAAAAGCCAATGAGGGCTGTTCGCGCGACGTCCACGTGTGCTTGCTTTTGCCACGCCTGTACGGTTTCCACAAAGGCTGGCATGGCCTCGCGAACGCGCTGCACCCGGTTATCTTCGGTGACGTCGCGAACGGAGAACCACTGAAATCCACTGCCGAAGTCAGAGAGGTAGGGCGCCTGCACGCTCACGATGAAGGCCTTGGGGAAGGCGGCTGACAACCGTTGCCCCATTGGCACGAGGTCCTGCGCGTTCGAGCCGACGCCGTGGAACAGGAGGAAGAGTTGCTCGGCCTGGCTTTCAGGACGTGCGACAGTGACGGAGGTTGACATGTGGGAAATCCTGACGCGGGTGAAAAGGGTGCAATGGCAATGCGAGCGAGATCAGGCAAACGTCCACGCATCCATACTCAGCATGCCGTAGTGCACGCCGCCGGCGTGATGATGAGCCTTGCGGTCGGGGCCGGCAGCGCCAAGACACCAGAAAAGGGGGAGGAGGTGCTCATCAGTGGGGTGCGCACGCGCCGCGTGCGGTGCGAGGCGGCGGTAGTCAAGCAGGGCTGCCGTGTCGCCACGATCAATGGCTTGGCGCATCCAGTCGACAAATTCCAGAACATAGGGCTCGGGCTGCTCGCTCGTTGCCGCCCGCGGATGAAATTCGTGTAGGTTGTGGGTCAGGCTACCGGTGCCCAGCAACAGGACCCCTTCATCAGCAAGTGGAGCTACCGCTTGGCCGAGGTGATACGCACGGGCTGCATCAAGGGGCCATGGCATGGACAAGGGGACGACCGGTATATCAGCGTGCGGGAACAACAGCCGCAGCGGAACCCACGTGCCGTGGTCCAACCCTCGCTCTGGGTCCAGGGCAGATCGCCAGCCTGCGGCGTCTAGCATGGACGCGACGCGCTGCGCAAGCTCAGGACTGCCAGGAGCCGGGTAGCGCAGGTCGTTCAAGGCAGGGTCGAAGCCGCCGAAATCGTGGATCGTGGACGGCCTCGAGCTTGAGCCAACGGCCGTGATGCGTGCCATCCAGTGCGGCGAAAACGAAAGGATGGCGGCAGGTCTCGTTAATTGCGTTCCAAGCGTTTGCAGCATGGGCGCAGCTGTGCCCGGCTCCAGCGGGAGCATTGGCGAGCCATGGGACACAAAAAGAGTGGGCTGTCGAGGCATGGTGACGCCTTCATTTATGCAAAGATTGGGGACGATTCTGGAAGAAGTGCCAAGGACAACAAAGGCCGCGCATCATGATCGCAAAACAGTGCGGTACTACGGAGCAGGGCGTTCATTCGGTTGGCGTCGTTGGGAGCAACAAGCTCTCGACCGCACCATTGGAAAAGTCCCAGCGCGCCGGGCGGCAGGCCATCACATGAGCACGCTGTGTGCAATTGGGCCATGGTCTGTGCTGTAGTGAGAGAACCTTTTTCCTCATGGAGTCGGGCAATTGGCTTGGAAGGCGCTGATAGGCATGACCATCAACGCAGATGGATGGCGGCCATAATAGTTTGTATTAGAACTAATGTGGTGAGAGGGGTTATCGTTGCAGGCAATGTGGGTGAATACAGAGAAACAGGGCGGCAGTGCATTGCCAGGATCGCAATCACACCATGAAGAAAGCGGCCAGCGAAACCGGGATTTGCAAATGCAACGCCCATGCACGGTCCTGACCTCCTTGCGTCGGCGCGTGCTTCATCCCCGCAGCGCCATGCATGATCCCAACGGGGGGTATCCGCCGTGAATCGCCCTGCGCGCTTCGACAGCGTCGCATGCGAGCAAAGGACGCGCAATGCCCATTCAAACAAGAACAGGTTTTTCAGCCGGGCGTACGGTTGGGACATGGCACTGGAATAATGGGGCCCAAATTTCACGACTCGTGCCGATGCAAGGTCAGCCATGCAACATACAGCCGCGCAACAGCCATCCAGCCTGCGCACAACTCTGCTTACATCGTCAGATCTCGAGTCACTTCGCGACGAGGTGATGCGTGCGTTTGAGGCCACGTTTGATCGTTACGAGCAATTGTTCGAGGTGCTGCGATCGGATGAGGCGTATTTCGTCAAACCGATTGCCTTGCGCCATCCGCTGATCTTTTACTTCGGTCACACGGCAACGTTTTTCATCAACAAGCTGCTCCTCGCGGGGTTGATCAAAGAGCGCATCGACCAACGTCTGGAGTCGATGTTTGCTGTTGGTGTCGACGAGATGAGCTGGGACGATTTGGACGAGGCACGATACCATTGGCCATCCGTGGAGCGCGTGCGTGACTACCGTCGGCAAGTCCGCGCAGTTGTGGGCGAGCTCATTCGCAGTTTGCCGTTGGCCGCCCCCATTGGATGGGACAGCCCGTGGTGGATCATTCTCATGGGCATCGAGCATGAGCGCATTCATCTCGAAACGTCGTCCGTTCTCATTCGGCAGCACAGCGTTAAGTATGTCCAGCCGCACCCTGCATGGCAACCATGCAGAATCAGTGGCGCTGCGCCTTCAAATGCTTTGGTGGATGTGCCAGCGCGTCAATTTCGTCTCGGACGTGATCGTGCAAAGCCAGCCGTTTACGGCTGGGATAACGAGTTTGGCGTGCACGATGCAAGCACGGCGCCATTCAAGGCGGCCCGTTATCTCGTGTCCAACCAGGAGTTCCTTGCGTTTGTCGAGGATGGCGGGTATGGCGACGACAGCCTTTGGAGCGAGGAAGGCGCCGCATGGAAGCGATTTGCCGGCGTGCATAACCCTACGTTCTGGGTGCGCGAAGGCAACACATGGCGCCTGCGATTGATGTGCGAAGAAGTGTCCATGCCTTGGGACTGGCCGGTTGAGACCAATTGCCATGAGGCGCGCGCATTTTGCCAATGGAAAGCGCGCGAGACCGGAACGCCCCATCGACTGCCTACCGAGGACGAGTGGCATGCGATGCGTCTGGGCGCAGGCATTGGGGATTTACCTCAGCCCAGCCCAGCGCCTGCGAATATCGAACTCGATCATTGGGCTTCTTCTTGCCCGGTGACGTTATTCGCTCAAGGGCCGTTTTACGATTTGATCGGGAACGTCTGGCAGTGGCTGGAGACCCCCACGTATCCCTATGCGGGTTTTGAGGTCCATCCCATCTACGATGACTTTACGACACCGACCTTCGATGATCGTCACAATCTCATGAAGGGCGGGTCATGGATTTCCTGCGGCAACGAGGCCTTGCCCATATCCCGCTATGCGTTTCGGCGACATTTTTTCCAGCATGCGGGGTTTCGTTACGTGGTGAGCGCTGCACCGGCTGAAGTGCCACGCTCGCACTATGAGACCGATCGATCGGTTGCCGAGTACTGCGAATTCCACTTCGGTGATAGCTATTTCGGTGTGCCCAACTTTCCGCGAGCCCTAGCCGACTTGGCGATTCAGGCCATGGGTAGCCGTCCTGCGCAAAGGGCGCTTGATCTGGGTTGTGCAACCGGGCGCGCGAGCTTTGAGTTGGCAAGACACTTCGACCGTGTCACGGGCATCGATTTCTCGGCGCGGTTCATCGGCGTCGGCACTCAGATGGCCGCACAGGGAAGGGTGCGCTACACGCTTGTGGACGAGGGCGAGCTCGTTACCTATAAGGAGCGCTCGCTTGCCGATATCGGCTTGAATGACTTTGCGCACAAGGTGGAGTTCTTTCAGGGCGACGCTTGCAATCTCAAGGCCGTATTCACCGGGTATGACCTCATATTGGCGGCCAATCTGATAGACCGGCTGTACAGTCCAGCGCAGTTTCTTCGCACGGTGCACGAGCGTCTGAACCCGGGGGGGGTGCTGGTTATTGCGTCGCCCTACACATGGTTGCCAGAGCACACCAAGCGCGAGGAATGGATCGGGGGTTTTAAGAAAGATGGCGAGAGCTTCACAACCCTCGATGGTCTCAAGTTACTTCTGGAGCCCCATTTCCAACTCATGCGTGATCCACTGGCTGTGCCTTTTGTGATTCGCGAAACTCTCCGCAAGTACCAGCACACCCTGTCCGAAGTGACGATTTGGCAGCGTCTGTAGGCTCCCTGTCGTGCTCCGGTCCTCAGGGATATTCGACAACATATTGAGGAACTCTCATGCCATCCCCATCCCTTGAACAGCGCGTAAGCGGTGCCTTGATTGGAGCTTTCGTCGGCGATGCCCTTGCCTTGGGCCCGCATTGGTATTACGACCTTGAGGCACTTCGCGCGGATTACGGGCCCTGGATCACTGACTATACGGATCCGCGCCCCGGCCGATACCACGGCGGTCTCAAAGCCGGGCAATCGTCCCAGGCCGGCTGGCTACTCGAGATGACGCTTCGCTCACTGGCCGAGCGCGGATCGTATGACGAAGCTGATTTTTGCCGACGCATGGACACGGAACTATTTCCACTTCTTGACGGCACGCCAATGCAGGGACCCGGCGGATACACCAGCCAGTCCATCCGCGAGGCTTGGCGGCTGAGGGTGCAGCACGGCAGGCCATGGGGTGAGGTCGGCGGCTACGCCGACAACACCGAGGCGGCGGAGCGGACCTTGGCGATTGCTGTGCGCTACGCGCTGCAACCGGCAGCCCTCGCAGAGCACGTTGGGGGCAATACTCTGCTCACCCAAATCGATCCCACGGTTGGCGCCATGACCGTTGCATTCGGTTCAGTGCTCGGCCTCCTTGTGCAGGGCAATGAACTCGACGCTGAAATCTCGGCAAAGCTTCTCCAGTTGGTACGCACCGGCCAACTGCCGTTCCATACGGTGACTGCAGCGGGCGAAGGTGTCGTGCCATCTGGCCCGGAGTCCGTTCGGCATCCAGGGCAGTTTGCGTCGCCCGATGCGCTGCTCACACCCTCAAACATTGCACGTGCGGCCGTCGATCCTGACATTCGCATCGAACCCGCCTGGAAGGTTTCCCTTGTGTATGGCATGCCCTGTGCGGTCTATCACCAGTTTCCGGCGGCCTATTACCTGGCTTCCCGTTTTAAACACGATTTCGAGTCAGCCGTGCTGCATGCGGTCAATGGTGGCGGGCAGAACCAGGCGCGGGCTATGCTCACAGGCGCACTATGTGGCGCAATGGTTGGCATTGGCGGCATTCCTCAGCGGTTCGTGGATGGGCTTGAGGCTGCGCCAGCACGCCTGCGCTTGGCGCAGACGGTCGCTACGCAGATGCAGGCGCATACAAGAGCGGGCTAGCGAGGAGTCAAACTCTGCGTGTTCGCAGTATGGAATTCCAAATATCGGCGTTCTTCTCATTTGCGGGTACTTGGATTCTCCGTGCGTTCGCTTTACGCCGCACGATGCGGCGCCGGGTGTCCGGGTTGTTCACGATGGGTGAGGGCCCCTTTGGGGCGCGAGCGCCATGCACACGCCTCAGTCCGTTTCGCGTCGAGCGCAACAAGCCGCGGTCAGCGCTGGCCCATACTTGCCTACACTCCGCGTTGAAACCCTCGCCGTTGCATCGCTACCGATTCTGAAGTCCCTCATGGGCATCTGCGACAACGGTCACAGGACTGCTCATCTGACGCATTGACCATCGAGCGCCGCGCTGTTTCCTCGGCATGGAGAGGCTTGCGCGTCATGTATTGGTCTGGCCAAAGGCGTTTGC
>JAGWOZ010000299.1 GCA_028870715.1 Betaproteobacteria bacterium
GGCCGTGCGCGCCTTGCCGGCACCCTTGATGCACGGTGACGTGGTCAAACTCGCCCGCGCAGTGCTAGCCGAGTTGGCGACATTTGGTACCAGCCAGGCATTGGAGCAACGCCGCAACGCCCTCCTCTCCACCATGGCTTGCCATGGCGCTGTGCGTGCCAACCGGGCGCTCACTCTTGCCGAGATGAACGCCCTATTGCGCGACATGGAGGCCACCGAGCGCTCGGACCAGTGCAATCATGGCCGCCCAACCTGGCGACAGGTGAGTCTGGGGGAACTTGACGCGCTCTTCCTGCGCGGGCGCTGACCCACTCACAGGCATTGCATGGGAGAGCCGCCAAAACGGGTATGGGTTATCACGGGCCCCACGGCCTCGGGCAAAACCGCCGCTGCGCTTGAGCTGGCAGCTCACAGGCCCATCGAGCTCATCAGTATGGATTCGGCGCTGGTTTATCGCGGCATGGACATTGGCACCGCCAAGCCGACCCAAGCCGAGCGCGCCCGCGTGCCCCATCATTTGATTGATATCCGCGACCCCGCGGAAAGCTACAGCGCAGCCGTGTTCGCAACGAACACGCTGGAGCTGATCCATGCCATCCGCGCTCGTGGCCGCGAGCCGGTTCTTGTTGGCGGCACTTTGCTGTACCTGAAGGCACTACAAGAGGGGTTGAATGAACTGCCGCATGCAGACCCGAAGTTGCGCGCCGAGTTGGAAGCCCGTGCCCACGCGCGTGGCTGGCCAGCGCTATATGCAGAGCTCACGCGGCTCGACCCACAAACGGCCGCGCGCCTGAAACCAGGTGACACGCAGCGCATCCAGCGCGCGCTTGAAGTCTTGCACCTGACTGGGATCCCCTTGTCGGAGCATTTCCGCAAAGCGCGCATCGAGCACGGCCTGCCTCTGCGCGTGCTGGCACTTGAACCATCCAGCCGCGCGGAGTTGCATGCGCGAATTGCCCGGCGTTTTGAGGCAATGATGGAGGCGGGCTTCCTCGATGAGGTGCGCGCCCTGCGCCGGCGCGCAGACCTGCACGACGCACTTCCGTCGATGCGTGCTGTGGGTTACCGGCAAGCTTGGGCCTATCTGGCAGGAGCGTGCGACTACACCACGTTCACCGCGCAAGCGATCGCCGCCACCCGGCAACTTGCAAAGCGACAGCTTACGTGGCTGCGCGGCATGCCCGAGCGCGTGGTCGTCGACAGTTGTCAGCCTGAGGCGACGCAGCAGGCACTCATACACCTGCTGCGTGACTACGTAGACTTCCCCGAAGGGGAGACAGGTTAAAAATAGAGACTTCCGCTTCATTGAGGATGAAGGGCGATGAGGAAGTCGAAGTTCAGCGAGAGCCAGATCCTGTCGATCCTGGCCGAGGGGGAAGCCGGCCTGCCGGTGGTCGAGGTTTGTCGCAAGCATGGCATCAGCAACGCGACCTATTACCAGTGGAGGAGCAAGTACGCCGGCATGTCGGTGGGCGAGCTCAAGCGTGTGAAGGAGCTGGAAGCGGAGAACAGCCGGCTCAAGCGCCTGTATGCGGAGCTGGCCTTGGAGAACGCGGCGATCAAGGACGTGCTGTCGCGAAAGTTGTGACGCCGACCGCCAAGCATGGCGCGGTGGACTGCCTGGTCAGCGAACACAGGCTGTCGCGCACCAAAGCTTGCAAGATCGTGGGTCTGTCGCGGTCGGCGTACTACAAGCCTCGAGTGGATTGGGTGCAGAAGGATGCGCCCGTCATTGAGGCGCTCAACGGGGTTGTGGCCAAGCGTGCGCGTTGGGGATTCTGGAAGTGCTTCCATCACCTGCGCAACGGGGGCAGCAGCTGGAATCACAAGCGGGTGCATCGGGTGTACTGCGATATGCGACTGAATATGCAACGACGGACGAAGAAGCGGCTGATCACGCGCGAGCGGCAGCCCTTGCTGGCGACCACCGAGCTCAACCATGTCTGGGCCCTGGACTTCATGCGCGACACCATGTACGACGGCCGGCCGTTCCGGACGCTGAACGTGATCGACGAAGGCAATCGCGAAGCGCTGCGCATCGAGTGCGGGACGTCCATTCCATCAGGCCGCCTGGTGCGGGTCATGGACCAGCTGATCGAGGTCTATGGCGCGCCGCAGGCGATTCGACTCGACAACGTACTAAATGCAAGTGGTGCAAACGTGAAAGGCGAAGGCACTCCGCGCCGATGCGCCGGAGGCGGATCGGCATGAGCAAAAGAGCATGCAGCGATGACCAGCGATCTTCCGCAAGCAAAGGGGCACCTCGACTGACCATAGTGGAAACAAGATCCGGCAGCCCAACTTGGGCCGGCGCGGTCTTCAACGTACCTAAAACAGCATAGGTCGCCCAGCGGAAGGTCCAAGCATTATCTACGGGGTCGCCGTCTCATGACGGTGCCCCAACGGCCCTGCTGAGAGGGATCGATCCGCTGGGCAAACTCTGCTCGAAGAACTGCCGATATGGCAGCCCCTTCTTGACGATGGCGTAGGCAACGCGAGCCATTTTGGCGGCAACCGCCGTCAGCGCCTTGCGCTTGAGGTCGGCATCCAACGGATTGGCTTTGACGTAGCGTTCGTACTTGTCCCGGAAGGAATTCTCGCGTTGGCGGATGGCAACTTGCGCGGCCATCCAGAAGGCCATGCGTAACTGGGCATTGCCGCGCTTCGAGAGTTTCTCGTGGCCGCGCTGCACGCCCGACTGGGCTTTGGCCAGATCGAAGCCACAGTACTTCAGAAACTGGCGGTGATGTCCGAATCGGCGCAGGTCGCCTGCTTCGGCCAGGATAGTCAGGGCAATGATGGGTCCGATACCCGGCAGGCTTTGCAGATGGGCGTAGTCCCTGTTGTCGCACAGCACGGTCTGTGCCCGCCCTTCGATGTCGGCGCGCAGTTCAGTCAGGTGCTGAAAGTGCCGCAGCGTCAGGCGAAACGTCTCGACTGCGATACTCTCGGTCCCGTGTGGCAGGGCTGCCGAGCGTGCGGCAGTCTCCCAGATCTCGACCAGTCTGGCCCTCTTGTTGACTTTGCGTCCGACTAGATCCCAGGCAGCGGCAATGAACGCCTCGCAGTCCAGGCTGCGCACGTG
>JAGWOZ010000055.1 GCA_028870715.1 Betaproteobacteria bacterium
GTATCGCCACGGCCAAAATACCTACAGGCTTGAGCCGGGGGATTCGCTGACCTTTCAGGGCAACATTCCGCATGGACCGGAAAAATTGATCGAATGTCCGATCCGCTTTCTCTCCACCATCATCTATCCAAGCACGCCTGCTGCCTGATCGCCGCGCGGGTCAGGATGATGAGGAAGGTCCAAGCCTCTTTGTGAGCTGATCGACCCTTGCCGTGCGTCCATGCACGAATCTCGGACTCCCCAGGCCGCACCGAGTCGGCCTCGGGCAGGGACGCCCACGCCGATTGATTCGGCTGTCCCTTGCCGCCCCGGCCATCGGGCCGCCTTCCCGTCGGACGTGAGCGCGCCGGATACGAACAGCCACCGCCTTGTGCGACGGCAGAACCTTGCCCACGGCTGTCCTTGTTGATGCACAACCCGCTGGACTGCGGCGTTTGATGATCGCCCGCGCGCGCCCGATCCAGGGCTGACGGGGATCGCACGCCAGCGCGGCAACGCCCGCTCGACGTCCGGGCAAGGCCCAGGCGCGCAGACGCTGGCTGCGTGTCGCGTCCTCCGCGCTGACGCGCGTCCGGCCGGCTCGGCCTTTGGCGCACTGCAAGCCGCAATCTGTTGCGTGCCGTGACGCCGTCTCCGGTGCGCGCCCTGGCCGAGCGACGGACTTACTCGATCGGTTTGCCGTCCTCAAACACACCGCCTGACGGTCCGTCGGATGGCAATTGGACACCCCAGAGCAGGCTTGCTGCGCCTTGTTGCACCGAGCGCGGCGCTCCGGCGCCACCCATGTCGGTGCGAACCCAACCGGGACTGATGGCATTTACCAGAATCCCGCGATCGTTCATCCGATTGGCAAAGATGCGCGCCATTGCCGAGAGCGCGGCCTTGCTCGCTCCGTATCCGCCTGGCGCTTCATGCGCCAGGCTCTCGATGTCGTCGAGAGACAGGTTCGGAGCGGAAAGACGCTTCACGAGTTCTTGAGGCTGCGAAGACAGCCTGCCGAGACCGCTCGTGACCATCACAACGCGCGAGCCCGGCGCCAGCAGCGGTTCAAGGGCGCGCGTCAGGAGCAATGGCCCCAGGACGTTGACATCCCAGATGCGACGTGCCGGTCCGTCATAGATGCCGGCGTTGTTCACCAGGGCGTCCAGTCGCTGTTCGCTCGCGCGAAGCCGCTGTGCCAACGCGTTGATGGAGCCGGAATCCGCCATGTCGAGGCGCTCGCCCCGCGTGCCAGGCGGCGCCGCCATCGGGTCGCGAACTCCCGCCAGCACCTGCCAGCCTTGGGACACGAGCATACGAGCCAGCTCGCGGCCGATGCCGCGGCTCGCTCCCGTGATCAGTACAGTCGGCATCTTCGCATTTCTCCCGTTGCGGCTCGCGTCCTGTTGCGCGCAAAGATGGCATTTCGCTGCACCGTATGGATGTGCAGGGAACTCGTGGACGCGGTGCCAATCTTGCCCGCTCGGCACCATGGCTGCAAAGCAGCATACGCCCTGAGCTTCGGTTGTCGGCCAAGAGCGGTCCGACACGTGTCTTCACGACTGCGATCAACGAGTTGCGCCAGCAATCCATACCTTCCTAGACGGCAAACTTGGGGTGCACGCTTGCGACTAAGGCCAATCCCCAACCAGCCCTCACACCCCTGACGATCAATCAAAGACACAGTTGCTCAAACAGACAGTCCAGCCCGGCACCGTCCAACTCGCGTCCGATGAACACCAAGCGCGTGCTTCGGTCAGCGTCTGGCCATGCATCGAGCCATTGAAGCGCGTAGAACTTCTCTCGAACGGCATGCACCACGAGTGGGCCTTGTGACTTAACGTGGCGCGGCCGCGATTTGACATTCGCCACGCCTTTGATGCGCAGCAGTTGCTCACGCATCGAGTTGGTGACGCGATTGAGAAACATGCCCAGCCCTGCCATGTCGACCGGTTGCTCCGTCCGGATCACGTGGGTCGCGGGACGGGGGCCGCGATGCGCGCCGCCGCTTGGGTTACCGCTCAATTGCGCCATCGGCTTGCCGGCCGGCAGCCAGCCACCGAGGCCGGGCTGCCAAGGCCCAGAACGTCCTCGAGCCGGTGCTGAGTGCCGCCATCGAAGGTCGGCGGTTGCTGTTGGAGGTTCGGGTGCGCATCTTGCTGGCGCTGGATGGCGCCGGCCGCCTCGATTTGGCCTTGGACATGGCGGCGATGGCCTTGCGCGTCGGGCTCGCTATGGGCTTGCGGCGCAGCTTTCTCGATGAAGGCAGCCGTTTCATCGAGATCACGCAAATGGTTCACGAGCGCGTGCTAGCCAATCAGTTGCCGCGCGCAGTCTGGGGGAGCACCTTGGCCGCGCTCGGCGACATCGAATTGCTGGGGCGATCCGTTAGAGCCCCCGATGCCCCACCCGAAGCACCTACGACCGAGAAAAGAGCTGCCATGTTGGGCACGGCAGTTGGGACTTTGAAGCGCCGTGAGACCGAGATCCTGCATCTGCTTGCTCGGGGCCAATCGAATAAGGAAATCGCGCGCAGCCTGGACATCGGCGTTGACACAGTAAAGTGGTACCTGAAGTCGATCTACGGCAAACTCGGCGTCACGACCAGGGCTGCGGCGGTGCTTGCCGCTGACCGGACGGTGCGTTTCAGTGACCTAGGACACAAGGCGTGATGAGCGACGCGTCTTTACGACGTTAGCCCGCCGCCGCGACCCGTTCCAACATGGTCCTACGACGCGCCTGATCGGATGTTCCGCCCCGCAGCGGAGAGGCATGATGGATGCAATGCGCAGAACTTGGATGATTGCCACGGCGCGGCGTCCTGTGCGGGCACGGCATACGTGGCGCTCAATCAAACCCGAGTTTTTTGTCTTCATCCTCCGCATCCAAGCGCTCCGGATTCGAACAGTCCCCGCTTGCTGTCACGGCAGAGCCCTTGCCCACGGCTGTCCCTGTTGATGCACAACCCGCTGGACCGCAGCGTTCGATGATCACCCACGTGCGCCCGATCCAGGGCTGACCCGGATCGCAGCCCGTTGCGGCAGCGCCCGCTGGACTGCGGGTAAGGCCCAGGCGCGCGGACGCTGGGCGCGCATCACGTCCTTGACGGGTATGCGCGTTCGGCCAGTCCTGCCGGACGCGCCTCCATTGGCGCCCTCCGACGCTGTGCCAACCGACCGGGACTCGGCCGAACGTTCGATTTTCGAACGTCGCAGCAGCGCGCCAAATTCCACGCCGAGTCTCCGTGTAAACCCGGATCGGCTCCATACCAATCAAGGGGTTGCAACGCCTGCGGCAGGTGCCCCGCCCCGTTGGCATGAAGCCTGCAAGAACAGCAGCGCGCAAGTCGATACGCGCTCATGCGGGTGGCAGCAAAGCCTGGTACCCAACGTGCTTTAGACCAGAAATGGAGACATGCAATGGAAGTGCACTCACAAGTCCAGGTACTGGGCATCGATGCCGGCGGCACGATGACCGATACCTTCTTTGTTCGCGCCGATGGGCGATTCGTCGTCGGCAAGGCCCAGAGCAATCCGGGGGATGAATCCCTGGCCATTCTGGAGTCGTCCAAGGATGCCCTTGCCCACTGGGAGCGGGACGTGGACGAGGTGTACCCGGAGCTCGTCACCTGCGTGTATTCCGGCACCGCCATGCTCAACCGCGTGGTCCAGCGCAAGGGGCTTGACGTCGGGCTGCTCGTGAACCGAGGCTTCGAGCAGGTCCATTCCATGGGGCGCGCAATCCAGAGCTATCTCGGCTACGCGCTGGAGGACCGCATCCACCTCAACACCCACCGCTACGACGAACCCCTGGTACCCCTGTCGCGGACCCGGGGCGTGACGGAGCGCACCGATGTGCAGGGTCAGATCGTCATCCCGCTGCGCGAAGACGAAGTGCGTCAGGCCACGCGTGAATTGGTGGACGCGGGATCCAAGGCGATCGTCATCTGCCTGTTGCAATCGCACAAAAATGAACGCAATGAATTGCGCGCCCGTGACATTTGCCGCCAGGAGCTCAAGGCCCTCGGCGTGGACATCCCGGTCTTTGCCTCGGTGGACTACTACCCCTCACGCAAGGAAAGCCATCGCATGAACACGACGGTGCTCGAGGCTTACGCCGCCGAGCCTTCGCGTCAGACCCTGAAGAAGGTCAGTGACCGCTTCAAGAAGCACGGCGCGCGCTTTGACCTGCGCGTCATGGCCACGCATGGCGGTACGATCAGCTGGAAGGCCAAGGAGCTGGCCCGCACGATTGTCTCGGGACCGATCGGCGGCGTGATCGGCTCGAAGCTGCTGGGCGAGAAACTCGGCTACGAGAACATCGCCTGCAGCGATATCGGCGGCACGAGCTTCGACATGGCCCTCATCACGAAGGGCAATTTCGCCATCGCCTCCGATCCCGACATGGCGCGCCTGGTGCTCTCGCTGCCGCTCGTGGCCATGGACTCGGTGGGCGCCGGCGCCGGCAGCTTCGTTCGGCTGGACCCCTACAGCGGATCCATCAAGCTCGGCCCCGACAGTGCCGGCTACCGGGTTGGCACCTGTTGGGAGAAAAGCGGCCTCGACACGGTTTCGGTCTCGGATTGCCACGTCATTCTGGGGTACCTCAACCCGGACAACTTCCTCGGCGGCGCCATCAAGCTCAACGTCGAGCGCGCCCGCCAGCACATCAAGGCCCAGATCGCCGATCCGCTGCACCTGTCGGTGGAGGATGCCGCAGCCGGGGTCATTGAGCTGCTCGACCTCAACCTGCGCGAGTATCTGCGCGCCAACATCAGTGCCAAGGGCTACAACCCGACCGACTTCGTGTGCTTTTCCTATGGTGGCGCCGGCCCCGTGCACACGTACGGTTACACGGAAGGGCTCGGTTTCAAGGACGTGGTGGTGCCGGCCTGGGCAGCAGGGTTCTCGGCCTTTGGCTGCGCGTGCGCCGATTTCGAATACCGCTACGACAAGAGCGTGGACATCGCCCTGCCCCAGCTCGCCTCCGATGCGGACAAGGTGCAGGCCTGCGAGGTGATCCAGGCCGCCTGGGGCGAACTCGCCAACAAGGTGGTCGAGGAATTCGTCATCAACGGGTTCAAGCCCGAGGACGTCATCCTGCGCCCTGGCTACCGCATGCAGTACATGGGCCAGCTCAATGACCTGGAGGTGAATTCCCCGGTCTCAGGCGCGGCCACGGCAGCCGACTGGGACAGCATCGTCAACGCCTTCGAAACCACCTACGGGCGTGTGTATTCGAACTCAGCGCGCTCGCCCGAGCTCGGATTTTCCGTCACGGGCGCCATCATGCGCGGGCTGGTCATCACCCAAAAACCGGTGCTGCCCGAGGACCCCGACGGCGGCGAGGCACCGCCACCGGAGGCGCGCGTCGGCACCCGTCCGTTCTATCGCCACAAGAAATGGATCGAGGCGACGATCTGGAAGATGGAGTCGCTCAAGCCTGGAAACCGCATTGTGGGCCCGGCCATCATCGAATCCGACGCCACCACGTTTGTGGTCCCTGACGGGTTCGAGTCGCGGCTCGACAAGCATCGCCTTTTCCACCTGAAAGAAATCCTCTGAGGAGATCAGCATGAACATGATGAGCATGAAAGAAGTGGGCTGCGCCGACCTGCTGGGAACTGGCGAGACCCTCAAGCAATTCCGCGATGCCATCCTGGAGCGCACCGCAAGCACGGGCCATTACAACGGGCTCAAGCGTCTGGAGTTCCGGGAGGCCGATCCGATCCGTTACGAGAAGCTGTTCTCCAAGCTGCGCGGCGGCCTGGTGCACGCACGGGAAACGGCCAAGAAGATTGCAGCCAGCCCCATCGTGGAGCAAGAAGGCGAGCTGTGCTTCACCCTGTACAACCCGGCTGGCGACTGCGTGCTGACGTCCACCGGGATCATCATTCACGTGGGCACGATGGGCGCGGCGATCAAGTACATGATCGAGAACAACTGGGAAGGCAACCCCGGGATCAACCCTGGGGACATGTTCACCAACAACGACTGTCAGATCGGCAACGTCCATCCCTGCGACATTGCCACCATCGTGCCCATTTTCTGGGCCGGGAAGCTCATTGGCTGGGTCGGGGGCGTCACCCACGTGATCGACACTGGCGCAGTCACTCCGGGCTCCATGTCCACGGGCCAGACCCAGCGCTTTGGCGACGGCTACATGATCACCTGCCGCAAGACCGGCGTCAACGACGAGCCCCTGCGTGACTGGCTGCACGAATCGCAGCGCTCGGTGCGCACGCCGAAGTACTGGATCCTCGACGAGCGCACCCGCATTGCGGGCTGCCACATGATCCGCGACCTGGTCGAGGAAGTGATCGCTGAAGAAGGTCTGGAGGCCTATGAAAAGTTCGGCTTCGAGGTCATCGAGGAAGGTCGCCGGGGCCTGCAAACACGCATCAAGGCCATGACGATCCCCGGCAAATACCGCAAGGTGGCCTTTGTCGACGTGCCCTACAAGCACGAGGACGTGCAGACCTCCAACGCCTTTGCCAAGCTTGACTCCATCATGCACGCGCCGGTGGAGATGGAAATTCGCGGGGACGGGTCCTGGCGCCTGGACTTTGAAGGTGCGAGCCGCTGGGGCTGGCACTCCTACAACGCCCACCAGGTGGCATTCACCAGCGGCATCTGGGTGATGATGACCCAGACGCTCGTGCCCACGCAGCGGATCAACGATGGGGCGTACTTTGGCACGGAGTTCCACCTGCCCAAGGGATGCTGGATGAACCCGGACGACCGCCGCACCGGACACGCCTATGCGTGGCATTTTCTGGTCTCGGCCTGGACCACGATGTGGCGTGGATTGGGCCAGGCGTACTACAGCCGCGGCTACCTGGAAGAAGTCAACGCGGGCAATGCCAACACCTCCAACTGGCTGCAAGGCGGAGGCATCAACCAGGATGGCGAGATTCACGCCGTCAACAGCTTCGAGGCGTCGGCCTGCGGCACAGGGGCGTCGGCCATCAAGGACGGCCTGAACCACGCTGCGGCGATCTGGAACCCCGAAGGCGACATGGGCGACATCGAAATCTGGGAAATGGCCGAGCCACTCCTTTACCTCGGGCGTAACGTGAAGGCCAATTCCGGCGGCTATGGAAAGTACCGGGGCGGGTGCGGCTTTGAGACCCTGCGCATGGTGTGGAAGGCGCACGACTGGACGATGTTCTTCATGGGCAACGGCTACATGAATAGCGACTGGGGGATGATGGGCGGCTACCCCTCAGCCACCGGTTACCGGTTCGAGGCGCATCAAACGGGGTTGAAGGAACGCATCGCACGCGGTGACTCCCTGCCCCTTGGTGCGGATCTCAATCCGGATGCGCCCGATTATGAGCGCCACATCGATGCAACCGCCACGGTCAAGCGCGATCACCAGTGCATGACCACCGAGGACTGCTACGACAACTACGACCTGTACCTGAACTACCTGCGCGGCGGCCCCGGCTTTGGCGACCCGCTGGACCGGGAGACCGAGGCAATCGCCCTGGACCTCAACGCCAAGGCGTTGCTGCCGGAGTACGCGCGCAAGGTCTACGGCGCCGTGCTGACCCAGGACGCTAAGGGTGTGTGGTCGGTCGATGCAGGCAAGACCAGCGCGCGGCGCGCTGAAATCCGCAAGGAGCGTCTCGCCCGCTCGGTCCCGACCCGGGACTGGATGAAGGAAGAGCGCGAGCGCGTTCTCACCAAGCACGCCTCAGTTCAGGTTCGGCACATGTTCGCCACCAGCTTCGATCTGTCGGCGAAATTCCGCGATCAATTCAAGGCGTTCTGGGACTTGCCTGCGGAATGGGAACTGACCGAGGCCGAGCTTGGTGTGCCCTCCTACGGCTCGGTCTATCGCATGGATCTGTCGAAGATGCCCGATGTGCACACCGTGGTGCTGGTCGAAGAGTGAGCTGACCAGGCCTTGCCTGCACGGGGGACCCGGTTCCCCGTGCACCCCACCCCAAAGAATCAAGGAGCAATCACATGTCTGCCTACACCCAGGAACAGGTCAAGAATCTCGTCGACGGAAAGCTCGACTGGGACACCACCATGCGCATGTTGTCCATGCCCAAGGACAAGGAGCGGTTCGAGCTCTTCGTGCACGCGCTGCAGGACAAGGTCGCGTGGAAGGACAAGATCGTCCTTCCCCTGGGCCCGCACCTGTACATCGCGCAGTCGCCCGCGACCAAGCAGTGGAACGTGAAGTGCGACTGCGGCCATGAGTTCTGCGATTACCGGGACAACTGGAAGCTGCACGCCAATATCTACGTGCGTGACACCGAAGAGGCAATGGCCGAGGTTTATCCAAAGCTGATGGCCCCCGACGTGCAGTGGCAGGTCTACCGCGAGTATTACTGCCCCACCTGCGGAATCATGCACGACATCGAGTCACCCACGCCGTGGTACCCGGTGCTCCACGACTTCGAGCCGGACATCGATGTCTTTTACAAGGAGTGGCTTGGCCTGCCGCTGCCCGAACGCGCGGCTTGAGTGCAGAGTCCCGATCACCGGCCTCGGGGGCAACCCGCCGCCTGGGCTTCGCCGCCCAGCATGCCCCCATCGCGGTGACTCGGGTTCCCGTTTTTGAAGCAGGCACATAGACGGAAGATGATCATGCAAGATGGCAGAAAGCGAAGCAAGGTTTATGCAAATGCGTCATCCGCGCTCGACGGCGTCGTGTTTGACGGCATGACACTCGCGGCCGGTGGCTTTGGCCTGTGCGGGATCCCCGAGCATCTCATCGATGCGCTATTAAAGGTGGGCGCCAAAGACCTCACCATCATCGGAAACAACGCGGGCGTTGACGGTTTCGGCATGGGATTGCTGCTCAACGCGCGCCAGGTCAAGAAGGTTGTCGCCTCCTACGTCGGCGAGAACAAGGAATTCGAGCGCCAGGTGCTCGCGGGCGAACTGGAGCTGGAACTGGTGCCCCAGGGCACGCTGGCCGAGCGCCTGCGTGCCGGCGGCGCGGGCATCCCGGGGTTTTATACCCGCACCGCCTTGGGCACGCTGCTGGCCAAGGACAAGGAAACCAAGGCCTTTGACGGGCTCGAGTACGTGCTGGAGCCATCCATTCGGGCCGATGTGGCATTTGTCAAGGCGTGGAAAGGCGACACCTCCGGAAACCTCGTTTTTCGCAAGACCGCTCGCAACTTCAATCCGATGATCGCCGCATGTGCGCGCACCACGGTGGCCGAGGTTGAGGAACTCGTGGAGCCCGGCGCACTCGACCCGGACGAGATCCACACGCCGGGCATTTATGTCGACCGCATCATCGCGGGCGACCGCTACCAAAAGCGCATCGAATTTCCGACCATCCATGGCGCCGCAAACGGCGCACCGCCCGACCCCGTGCGCGAGCGCATGGCGCGGCGTGCTGCAGCCGAATTGCACGATGGCGACTACGTCAATCTGGGCATTGGCATTCCGACCCTGGTGGCCAACCACATTCCCGCCGGAATCCACGTCACCCTCCAGTCCGAAAACGGGCTGCTGGGCATTGGCCCGTTTCCGACGGCCGACACCATCGATCCCGACCTGATCAACGCCGGCAAGCAGACCATCACCAGCCAGCGCGGAAGCAGCTTTTTCTCGAGCGCGGAATCGTTCGCCATGATTCGCGGCGGCCATGTGAACCTCTCCATCCTCGGGGGTCTGGAAGTCTCCGAAAGCGGTGACCTTGCCAACTGGATGATCCCCGGCAAGATGGTCAAGGGTCCCGGCGGGGCCATGGACCTGGTCAGCGGCGTGCGACGCGTGATTGTCCTGATGGAGCACACGGCCAAAGACGGCTCGCCGAAGATCCTCAAGCGCTGCGCCTTGCCCTTGACGGGCCAAGGCGTGGTCGACATGATCATCACGGACCTGTGCGTCTTTGCCGTCAACCCCGGCGGCACCCTGATTCTCACCGATCTGCATCCGGGGGTCACGGTCCCGGAAGTCAAGGCGAAAACCGGGTGCGGATTCACCATTGCGGAGGACCTGGTCATCTGCCATTGAGGCATCACCCCCTGCCCCTTCGGCCATCGCGCGCGCATGCAAGGAAGCCCGGGCAATCGCGGCCGAGGCCAGGCGCGCAGGCATGGGCGCGTGCGCCGCACGCGCCCGGATCTCGACGCTGGCGCGAGGCGCAGGGGCCCCATGGCACGGGTTAGCACCATGTGGACGGCCACTGCAAATGGGCGTATAAGTCAACGTTTGGAGGTGCGGAACGCGTGGCGCAATGCCGCCGATGTTTACGTTCGGCATCAGCAGGCCACGACCGGTCGGACGGCACGCCCCGCAGCAGCCTTTGGCGCCCCCGGGGATCATCCGAATCAGGAGAAAACCCATGGAAATTCTGGACCCCCACCAGATGTTCTCGGATCCCGGCAAGGACGCGAGCGTCATGTATTCGTGGGAGCGTTTCCTCAGCGGCGATGGCAGTGCGACCAACGCGCTGCGCGACCTCGTCAATGCGTCCTGGCAGCGCTGCCAGGACGCCAATGTGGACCCGACGCAGCATGCCGGTCCGCACCCGGTGTCCGAGCAGGATTTCTTTCTCTTGCGCGAGCGCCAGCGGGAGTTGCTGGAAGTCAGTGCACCCATGATGGCGAGCGCGCGCGATTTCCTGGCCGAGACCGGCACCATGATGGTGTTGGCCGACACGAACTGCACGATCCTCACCATGGAGGGCGACACCCCTGCCAAGGACTCGGCCGAGTCGATCTGCCTGGTGCCAGGCGTGACGTGGAGCGAACGGTTCTGTGGCACCAATGCGATCGGCACGGCCTTGGCCGTGGGCCAACCCGTACAAATCCATTCCGCCGAGCATTACTGCGCGGGGATCAAACGCTGGACCTGTTCGGCCACTGTCATCCGCCACCCCACCGATGGGGAGATCATTGGGGTGCTGGATATTTCAGGCTTGTCGCAGACCTTCAGCCGGCAGAGCCTTGCGCTGGTCGTGGCCACGGCGAACCGGATCGAGAGTCGCCTCACCATTGGCGAGATGGAGCGGCGCTACCGCCTGCTCAACCATTGGGCACAGCATGGCGCGTCCGTCGGCAACCAGGGCGCCGTGCTGTTCGACAGGCGTGGCTTGCCCATCCAGATCAATGAGCACGCGCATGCGGCGATCCACGCCGCGGGCGGCTCCCTCGAATGGCCCACCTCGCGGCGCATCCCGGAGCTCGCCGCCGGCACGCTGCGCCGCAACCTTGCGCGAGGCACCATTCCGTCCTGGATCCAGCCGCAATGGATTGAGCCCATCATCGAACGCGGTGAGAACCTGGGCACCCTTGTCGTCATCCCGTCCCCCGGCACGCGCGCCGGCACGCTGCGCCCCCCGGTTCGCGCTGCGCAATCATCGGGAGACGGTACAGCCGAAGGCCGCGAAGTCGACGCCTTCGCCGGCATCATCACGTCGGACCCGGCCATGCAGGCCATCATCGCCAAAGCGCGGCAGATCGCGCGCGCCAAGGCCTCCGTGCTGCTGCTGGGCGAGACCGGCGTGGGCAAGGAAGAGTTCGCCCGCGGCATCCATGCAAGCGCGGCCGCACCGTTCGTCGTCCTGAACTGCGGCGGCCTGTCGCGCGAGCTTCTCGCCAGCGAGTTGTTCGGATATGCCGATGGCGCCTTCACGGGCGCGCGAAAAGGCGGAATGGCGGGCAAGATCGAAGCCGCGGACGGCGGCACGCTGTTTCTCGATGAAATCGGGGAAATGCCGCTGGACATGCAGCCGCACCTGCTGCGCGTGCTGGAGCAAGGCGAGGTGTGCCGCCTGGGGGAAACGACGCCGCGCAAGGTGAATTTTCACCTGATCGCGGCAACCCATCGCGACTTGCGCCAGGAAGTGGCCGCGGGGCGGTTTCGCATGGATCTGTATTACCGCATCGCCGTCACCAGTTTGCGCATCCCTCCCCTGCGCGAGCGCAAGGGCGACATTGCAACGCTGGCGCAATACTTCCTCGACCATTTCCGCGCCAAGCAAGGCCTCAAGCCTGCAATCCTCAATCCGGCTGTGATCCGCCAACTCGAATGCAACGCCTGGGAAGGCAATGTGCGCGAGTTGCGCAACGTCATCGAAAGCGCGGTGCTCGTCAGCGATGGCGGCGCCGTGACCTGTGCTGACCTGCCGGCCGAGTTGGTCTGTGCCGAGGCGCTGGTGGCGCCACCACCCGCGCATGCTCCTGAAAGCGACATTCCAAGCATCGCCCAAGGCGAACGCGCATTGATCCAGCGCACGGTGGCAGCCACGGGCGGAAACCTGACGCTGGCTGCGCGCCAGCTAAACATCGCGAAAAGCACGCTGTATGCCAAGATGCAGCGCTATGGGCTTTCACGCGACACCATTTGCGCCGTCCGGGATTAAGGCGGCGGCGCACTCGAGGCTCCTGCTCTTCGCTAGCCGAATGGCCGTGCGGCGGCACATTGGAGTTCGGGGGCACGCGCGGCTCGAAGCAGCCCATCGGGCAGGCTTCGTCCGCCTCTATCGATGCTGCCGCGATCCTGGCCTCGGCGCCACGGGGCATGCAACTGCGCTATTTGCAGACGCTGTCGGCGATTGGCGTGGGCGACGATTCGACCGCGATCTTCCCCTTGCCGATTGACCAGATGCGCTCTATCGGGAACTCAATCCGCTCAAGGATCAAGGCTTGCCGCGCATCGAAGGAAACGTCCTGACGTTGCTGAGGGCCAGGAACGAAGGCCCGCGCGATGCTGGAGTGCCATCCCCGAGTCATGATGGTAGCCAATAAACACCGTGGCGCCGTACGCCACTTCGATGCAAAAGAGCCCGCACGCGAAGCGGCAAGACAACCCGCACTCACGTCCTGAACACCTGCGGGACTACACGGCGCGCCGGATCGCAAGCGGCGTCTGGGCCAGCCACGCGTGCAATTGAGCGCGGTGGTATTCGTTGGTGTGAAGACCTATTTTGCTTCGCCGCCAGAGGATGTCATCCGCGCTGCAAGCCCATTCCTCCCGCCGAAGATAGTCGATCTCTGCTGCGTAGACATCAAGCACAACTGGGGGGCCGAGATCAGCCAATTGTTGGGCCGGCTGCCCTGACTCGGTGATCAACACGCGGTCGATTCGGCTGCCATAGGCTCTGGCCAAACGCTCCGCAAGGGGCGGGGGCAGCCAGGCATAGCGCTGCTGCACGGTCCGCAGGAATTTTGCGAAGTCGATATCAGGCCGTGCCCCAGGCTGTATCCAAGCCGACAGATCGCCCCCAGGAAGGTGCGCGTGACGCGTCCAGGCAGATCCCGGCGCACCGATGATGCAGCAGAGTCGATCCGCCGCTTGCTCGGAGAGTTTGCGGAAAGTCGTGATCTTTCCACCCCAGACCGTGAGCAAAGGTGCGCCGCCGTCCACCACTTCAAGTCTGTAGTCGCGCGTCACTGCCGAAGCATCCCCGCCGTGGTCCTCCAGCAACGGGCGCACGCCCGCGTAGCGCCAGACCACATGCTCAGGTTTGACCTCAACGCGAAAATAGCGATTCACAGCCTTGCAAAGGTAGGCCACTTCCTCATCGGTACAGATCTCCGCCCCACTGGGCTCCGGCACTTGCACCTCGGTGGTACCAATCAAGGTGAACGCGCCTTGGTAGGGAATAGCGAAGACGACCCGGCGAGCATCCACCTGAAGGATATAAGCGTCCGGGTGCGTGAACAATTGAGGCACCACGATGTGACTGCCGCGCACCAGTCGCAACGACATGTGCGTCTGCATCGCGCGGCCGTCAGCATGACGGACCGCGCTTTGGAGAAAGCGTTGCGCCCATGGGCCCGTCGCGTTCACCAAGGCGCGGGCGATGATGTACTGCCCCTGCCCTGATGCCTGGAGCAAAGTTGCATGCCAGCCGTCGGCGCCGCGCACGGCGCTGGTGCAGGCCGTGCGGGTGCGCACGGTAGCCCCGCGCTCGGCCGCGTCCACCGCGCACAGCGTAACCAGCCGCGCATCGTCGACCCATCCATCGGAATAGTTGAAGCCTCGCACAAAGTTGGGTTTGAGTGGGGCCCCGGCCGGATGCGTACGCAGGTCGATTGCGCAGGAGCCAGGCAGCCATGCGCGCCGCGCGAGATGGTCGTAAATGAACAGACCTGCTCGAATCATCCAGGCGGGGCGCATGTCTGGAGCATGCGGTAGAACAAAGCGCATCTGGCCCATGATGTGCGGTGCACTTCGCAGCAGTGCTTCACGCTCCTGAAGCGACTTGCGAACCAAGCCGAATTTGGAATACTCGAGGTAGCGCAGGCCCCCGTGTATCAGCTTGGTCGACGATGAGGACGTGTGCGCGGCAAGATCGTCGCGCTCGCACAGCATGACTTTCAATCCGCGCCCGGCGAGGTCGCGGGCAATGCCTGCGCCGTTGATACCGCCGCCGACGACGAGTACGTCAAAGGCCTCAGGCGCACTGCACGATTTAAATTCGACCGTCATCGTGCGCCAATGGTAAGCGCGCTGGGTGCATGCCAAGCTGCACCTTCGCCTCGTCGATGCTGCCGCGATTCTGGCCTCTGCGCCAGGGGGCGTGCAACGGCGCTCTTTGCAAACGCTGACAGCGTTTGACGGGGAAAGACGATTCGACGGCCAACAGGTCGGTGTCGGGCCCCGCTCGGGGGTCTCGACGCGGATCAACGCCCCAGCGTGATTCGATCCCGAGGGGGAAGGCGCTCCTTGAGTACTCGGTGGTGCACTTGGGGTAAATGCGGTGATTGACGGTTTCTTGGCCGACTATAGTTGGTTGGCGAGAAATTTGGTGGTGCAAATTGCTGGTCACCCGGAACACCAGTGCACACGCGCCTGATGCATTGCAGTTGAAGCGCCCGATCTGATGTTCCGCCCCGCAGCGGAGGGGCATGATGGATGCAACGCGCAGAACTTGGATGATTGCCACGGGTGTGGCATCGTGTGTGGGCACCGCAGCGACTGCGACGGCCTTTCTGGAGTCGATGGAGCCCTCGAACGAGGCCCAGGTCAATGGCGGCCCGATGCCGGTGGATCTCAGCCGCTTGCAGCCCGGTCACCACATCGTGTTGTTGTGGCGCGGCCAACCGATCTGGGTCGTGCGCCGCACACCTCAGATGCTGAGGACACTCAAGCTCACACAGGACCAAGTCGCTGACCCGTTGTCGCGCAATCCCCAATACCCGACACCCGCGTGGGCGCAGAATGCGTGGCGCTCAATCAAGCCCGAGTATTTCGTTTTTATCGACATCTGTACCCATCTGGGTTGCTCGCCTATTGGACGATTTACGCCTGGCCCACAGCCGGGCTTGCCGGATGACTGGCTGGGAGGCTGGTTGTGCCCGTGCCATGGCTCGCGCTACGACATGGCAGCACGTGTATTCAAAAACATGCCAGCGCCCGCCAACATGATCATCCCCGACTATGAATTTCTAACGGACACCAAGATCATGCTCGGCAGGCATCGGCTCTGATGCGTGATCGTCATACATTTCTATCGTGCCCCTCTCTGATATCAACATCGATCATGTCGACAAACACCGTCCGCCTTCACCGTGTACTTCGAGCGCCGCCGGAGCGCATTTACCGTGCATTTCTTGACGCGGACGCGATGGCCAAGTGGCTTCCACCGCATGGCTTCACCTGCAAGGTCCATCACCTGGATGCCAAGGTCGGAGGAGCTTTCAAGATGTCCTTCACGAACTTCACGACCGGCCACGGCCACTCCTTTGGCGGCGAGTATCGCGAACTGGTGCCGCAGGAGCGCATCCGCTACTCCGACAAGTTCGACGACCCGAACATGCCCGGTGAAATGGAAACGACTGTCCTGCTGCGGCAGGTCTCATGTGGGACCGAGGTGCATGTCACCCAGGAAGGAATTCCAGAGGTCATCCCTGTCGAGATGTGCTATCTCGGCTGGCAGGAATCGCTTGCGCAGCTCGCCAACCTGGTCGAGCCCGTGATCCCGGACTAAAGATGACGCCCAACCGGTCTTGCAAGCGCAGCCGCAGGGGACTATCACCGACCAATCAGTAATAGTCCTCTTCGCGCTGATGGCGCACCGCCAATACCGCGACTTTCGACGGACTGACGATCTCGTACAGCGCGACGTAACCGGTACTTCCGAACGGGATGATCAGCTCCCGCCGGGCGGGACTCTGGGCTGCCTTGCGAAAGCTATAGGGCGTAAGCGCAAGTTGCTGCTGCATTAGCGCCCTGATGGTGTCGATCGCCGCTTGTGCGCGGTCAAGATCTTCGGTGGTCTCCGCCCGGTCGAGCAGGTAATCAAAGAGACGTTCCAGGTCCGATTCGGCTGTCGGCGTCAGCTGAACGCCAAAGCTCATCGACCGAGCTTCTTCCGTTTCGCATCGAGCTTGGCTTGCAGCCGGTCGAGGACCGCCTCGACCGGCGCCGCGACGCCAGAGCGGTGGTACTCCTCCGACGCGACCTGCGCCCGCTCATGGAAGGCAGTTTGAACACGCCTGAACGCGATTGCACTTCGCACTGTCGCTTCAACAAAGTCGGTCAGGGTCTCGCCTTGTTTGAGCACAGACTCAAGCTCGGCTCGTAGCTCGGGCTCGACTCGGATCTGGGGGATGACGGCAGATTTCATGGGCGGAGTGTATTGCGTTTGCGTTACGGATGCAACGCATCGAATTTCCCGGCTGGTCGTGCGGCCGGCTCGTCGACGGTCGATGGACAGCTTTCGGGCAGCCGATCTCGACCCCGCGACTGGCTGCAATGGCTGACTGGAGACGTTGGTCCGATGCCGGCACGTCGGCCTTGGCCGCCATCGTGTCCCGCGCGCCCCAACGACTGCGATGCGTCCCCTCCCCCCACGGCCGACACCGGTCATGTCTGAATGCTGGTCGCTCCGCAGGTGCTCGGTATCTGGACGGGCCCGTCATCGACCAAGTCACGGTCCGCGGAGGCGTTCGCTCAAGCCACTGTCTGGAGCGCGCAGGCGTGCTGGACCGTCCCCTGCTCCACCTGCAGGGTCGAGTGGCTGATGGAGAACCGGCTGCGCAACTCATTGACGAGTCCATCGAGCACGGCGTCCCCCGGATAACCATCCGGCATCACAAGATGCGCCGTCAATGCGCTTTCGGTCGTGCTCATCCCCCAGATGTGCAGGTCGTGGACGTCGGTCACGCCGGGGCGGCTGCGC
>JAGWOZ010000056.1 GCA_028870715.1 Betaproteobacteria bacterium
GGGAACTCCCGCAGCACCTGGCGCAGGGGTTTCTTCATGCCGCGCATCGCACTTCCTCACACCCACCCACCTTGGCCTGCACCAAAGCGAGCGCAGCGGCAATCACCAGATCGGGCTTGCAGCCGCAGACGCACCGCAGGTCGTATCTCCCCTCGCAAAGCCTCACCTCCAGCGACGCAGAAGAGGCTCCCTGGTGCGCTGGGCACTTCATCAGCCAATGCCCGCTATCAATTGCCTCAGCCGCGTGCATCAAGGCCAGCAAAGAAAAACCATCGTCGTTCTTCATGATCATGTTGCATATTTCCGCATTTCTGTATTTCCGTAATTCATCCAAGACAGGCAGGCCCGGCACGGCCGGGCCGCCCGGTCAAAGCGGCAACACGCGGGCCTTGCCGTCGCGCCCGGCAAGCACCTGCACGCGCTCGCCCACAGCGAGCTGCACATCGGCTGCCTGGGTGATGGCGAGGACCTGGCCGCCGTCCAGGCGAACGGTTACCAGGAGCCCGGATTCCTTGGCCGCCGAGCCTTCCAGCGCTTGGCCGCCCATCAGCCCGGCCAAAGCCCCCATCACGGTGGCGAGCTTCTGTCCATTGCCATTGCCGATCTGGTGGCCGATTGCGCCACCGGCCAGTGCGCCGCCGATCGCACCGATACCGGACCCTTGGCCCGCGATTTCAACCGGGCGCACAGCGAGCACGGTGCCGAGCTGCACAGCCTGGACGCTCTGTGCGCCCGAGACGGTGTAGCCGTTGGCAGATGCCTGCGGCACGCCCGTACCGGTCATCGGATTGGTGGCGCAGCCGCCAAGCGTCAGCAATGCGGCGCAGGCCACGGTGATAGAAGTCAGTTTCAGGGTTTGCGTGGTGTTCATGGTTTTTTCCTTGCGCAGAAGGTTGGTTGCGCGGCCAGGGTGCCGGGCCGCTATGAGGATTCACCTGGTTGCGAAATCAAGGCAACACAGGCCACAGGTCCGGCTTGGACATCCAGTGGGGCATGGCATCCAGTTGCCGCATGAGCGATTGATAGGCCGCGCGTTCGTAAGCGAGGGCCTGCGCCGGGTCTTGGTGGGAGTGGTAATACCCGGCCATCCAGTCCTTGGCTGCGGGCATGCCCGCGGCAGCAAGATGCCGCACAGCTTCCACCCGCTGTGCGTTGGGATTGCTCAGGGGGTCCCACGGACTATCTTCCAAGGTGATGCGCATCCGCGGCCAGCCGGGTGCGCCTGCATAAATGGCGGCACTGGGATAGATGCCGGGGCCTTGCGTTCGCCCGATGTAATAGCTTCCCGCGATGCTGGCGACGAAGGCCAGCATCAGCATGGTGGTCACAGCGATGCGCTTTGGATTTAGAGGTTGGTTCATGGGAATACTCCGAAGGTTGGTTGCGCGGCCCGGTCGCCGGGCCGCTGGGGATTTGCAGTGGATGGATCAGAAACTCAGGCCATAGCTCAGGCCCAGCACGTCCTGGCTGGGCAGAGCGCCATCGTGGATGTGCTGGTAGTTCACCCGCACCGTGCCGCTGTCGATCTGCCCAAGCTGCACGCCGAAGCCCGCGGCGGCATAGGTGCCGCCCAGCAGGCCGGTGGAGCGGCCATATTTCAGGGTGCTGTCCAGTGCCACTGCCGCAGTGACCTGGCGGCGGGCGCGCAGCACGCCCGCCCAGTGGTTGGCGGTGTAACCCTCATCCCGCGTGCGTCCGGCCTCTGCCCCGGCTTCGAGCCTCCAGACGTTCCACGGCCCAGCGATGTGGTACAGGCCCACGCCGATCGATTGCCGCTGCAAGCCGCCGGATTGCAGGCCCTGATCGAGGTCTGCGTGCAAAGCCAAGGGCAACCACGCGGGATCGGTGGCGTAGGCCGAGGCCCGCAGGGTCAGCAGAGTTTGATCGCCGATGCCTGCGCCGATGTGTTCGACGGCCGTGCCGGCGGACACATTGATCTGCGCGGCCTGGGCTGCGCCTGCAGAGAGAGCGAGCAGAGCTGCGGCAAGGATGGTGTTGATGTGGTTTTTCATGGATGTTCCTTCTTGAGGTTGTGCGGGGGCGATGCGCCCCCGCTGTTGCTATTCACGCGGGTGCGAAATCACCAGCCGATGGATGCGCCGACCTTGACCATCGCCGCCCCGCTTCGCCCGTTGAGGCCGACCCCCGCCGACCAGTAAGCCGGGTGGTCGTGAAAACTGAAGGCGCGGGCGAAGGACACGCCCACGGCGCTGGCCGAGCCGACCCCAGCGACGCCGGCGGTCAGGCTGTAGCCCAAGGGGCCAAAGCGCGGCGGTGTGCTGACGGCGGCAGCCATGGCCGCCACGCCGTCGGCGTGCGCATTGGCTTGGGACAGGATGCCGCTTGTCGCTTGGCTCACCATGCCGGCAACCTGGCCGACCGTGGCGGCATCGCTAGGTGCGGTGCCCGGCGCGACGTTGGTGATCTGGCGTTGCAGGCCGGTGACGGCATCGCCCACAGAAACAGAGTTCGGGCGATTGGCAACAGATTGCGCACCGAGCGCGACGGAGTTACTTCCGTTCGCGGTGGCGGCATAGCCGAGCGCAACCGAGTTCGCGCCGCCCGCGTTGGCCTGATAGCCGATGGCGGTGGCCGGGTCCGCATTGGCGCGTGCGCCAAAGCCGATCGCCACGGCGCCGGCGGTCATGCCATCGTTGCTCGTGGGCGCGGCGATAGTTGCGCCTTGGCCGATCGCGAGGGAACCGGCATATCCTGCCGATGCGCCGTCACCTTGGGCAACCGCGCCGGCGGCGGCGGTGGTGTTCGCACCGCAGACGATGCCGCCTGCTGGGTTGTATTTGCACAGGCCAGACGCCGTGGCGTTGTTGATGATGCTTTGCAGCGCCTGGATTTGCTGGGTGGTGTAGGCGTTGGCCGTGGTCACCGCGCCCGCTGCGGCGGCCTGAATCTGGCCGACGTTGGCGGCATCCGTTGCGGCCTGGCCAGCAGCGACGTTTTGCACCAAGGTGCCCGCCCCGCCATTGCTGTTCAGACCGAGAGCCGCGCCGCCGGTGGAGTACTGGGCGCTGTTGTTCGCCACAGTAAGGGCTTGGCCAGCGGTGGCCTGGGCACTGGTCGCGGTCTGCTGCACGCCATAGAGCTGGCCACCATTCACGGCATCGAGTGCCCCGCTGGACACGGCACCATTGCCCACGTTCGTGAGCGTCACCGGGCCGCCGTTGGTCTGCCCGCTGGTCGCCCCGACCAGGGTCGCAGTATTGCTGGGTGTGCTCTGTGTCGCGCCGGTGCTGCTGGTGTACTGCGCGGCACCGGCGCTGCTGCTCACTCCGGCGATGGCGGCATTGAGCTGGTTGACATTGACCGCGCTGGTCCCGGTCGTGCCAGCAGACACGTTGATGATTTCTCGTGTTTGCGCGCTGCTGCCGACGCTCACCACGTTCGCCGCGCCGCCGTCCGTGCTCGCGTAGCCCAGCGCAACGGAGTTGATGCCTGTTGCGGTCGCGCCGCTGCCGACTGCAGTTCCCTGGTAGCCCACTGATCCTGCATTCGCTTGCGCGCCTTGGCCGACGGCGACACTGTTGGTCCCCGATGCGGACGCACCTTGCCCGAGCGCCGTGGTGTTGTTCCCGCCCGCTGTCGAGCCCGCGCCCAAAGCAGTTCCAGATGGCGCCGCCACATTTGCGCCCGCGCCGACCGCCGTGCTGTAGCTTCCGGTGGTAGTCGCCTGGTAGCCCACGGCGGTCGTATTGGCTCCACTGGTCGCACTGGCTTTGCCGCCCAGTGCTGTCGCGCCAGTGCCAACTGCGAACGCCCCGGCACCGACGGCCGTTTGATATTGGCTGACGGCATTTGTGGTCGCGCCATTTCCGCTGGCCAGGTTGTTATTTGTGGTGTCCTGCTGCGTGACGCCACCGGTCGCACCTGTTGTGGTGCCACCGGTGACAGCCCATGCGGGTGAAGCGCTGGCGAGCATGGCTGCAGCGAGGATGCAGAGTCTGAATCTGGTGTTCATGGATCGTCCTTTGAGGGCATGCCGGGACACCCCCGGCTTGTGTATTCACGCGGGAGCGAAATTCACAGTGGGACGACGAGCTGCAAGCCGACGAAACCAGAACCGCTGTGGGTGTTCGGGACGGCCAGCAGATTGATCCCGAACCCGTGGGCCGTGCGCAGGCGCAGCACTGCGCCGGCGGCGAGCGGTGCGGTCGGCACCTCGGTGCGGCGATAGCCCGAGGCCAGTCCGGCCGCAAGGCCCGCGCTGGCCGTCAGGCCGGCGGGCAGATCGATGTGCAGGGGCGTCCAGACGCCCAGCAGATAGGCGGTTTCCCGGCGATAGCTGTTGCGATAGAACCCGCCTACGGCACTCCAGTCATGGTTGAACTGGCGCTCGATGCCCAAGCCAGGGTTGTCCTGGTTGAGCTTCTTGCGCGCCCACGCCTCGGTGTGGTAACTCGCGGTGTTGATGTCGAGTGACCAGGGCGACGGCGGGGTGTCGGCGGCGTGGGCGGTGGCGAGAGACAGGGCCAGCAGAAGGCCGGCGGCGAGGGGCTTGATGGGGAGCATGCAAGAACTCCAGAGAGTTGGTCTTGCATGCATTCATGCGGGTGCGAAATCGGCGCGGCCGTACCCACACCACCCATGACATGGTGGATCACGGCATGAACTCAGTCCGCGCACTGGTTATGGCTTACATTCCAGCCAAACAACAGCGTTGGGTGCATTCAATGCGGAACGATGGCACGCATCACGGCTATTTCATCGGGCCTTATGCCGCGTGCCGCATGCGCTTAGCTTGCCCCGATTGTTCTCGCGTCTTGCGCGCGTAGAGCTTCGCCACCTCCGAGGCGGCCAGCCTCAGAACTTTGGAAACTGAGCCGTTGCCTGGCCCGAATACCTGGCGCACGCTCCACCGGTTGGCCTGGGTTCGCACGATTTCCAGTGTGGCCTTCTCATGCCCGCGCTCAAGCCGGAAAATCCGGCTTTTGCCGCTCTTGCAATGGCCCACATAGCCCGCGGCGCAGTGCCGCATCTCACGGCCCTCCCAGTGCAAGGACAGCCCGGAGGTCAGCGGGATGACCTGCACCTGTTCACCGTTGATGGTCAACGCCGTGGCACCGACGGCACAGCTCCAAGTGGTGCGCCGCTCGCGGCGGCGAGATAGGATAGTTTGGCGCCGCCGTTTCCGTTGCATCAGATCCATCTCGCGGTGCCATTCGCGCTGTCGCCGGGCAATGGCCGCCCAGCCTGTGCCCTTCGGAACGAAGTCCACAAGACCAGGGGTATCGGCCCTGCGTCTCAAGTGCTCGGGCCAGGCCGCGCGGAACCAGTCCCACGCCAAGCGGTAGTCATCGCTGACAAACAGGGTCAGGCGGCCCTGGCGTCGCGACTTTGCCGCACGCGCGGCGCTCAGCGTGAGGAATCGGTCCAGCGAGCGATCTTCTAATGTCGCCAGCGCAGCGGGCTTGGGAAACCTCATTCTCACCTGAGTAAATTCATCCATGGTCGCGATCCACCATGTCATAGGTGGCAAAGGCACTGCAAGACGCGCGAGCGCGTTGAGCAGCGCCGCAAACCGCTTGGGGTCATCTCCGGCACCCCCGCGCCCAATTAGCCGTTCGGCCGTTCTTGCAGAGATGGTGCACATCAGGCGCCACCCGGCAGGTGTCAGACCGAAGTATCGCCTCCAGACAGTGCGTACCTTCGCGATCAGCGCTGGCGTCAGCGTCAACTTCGGGAAACGCTGCAGCGTCCAGCCGACTACTGGAGCCAGATTTGGAGTTTCGGAGAGCCGCGCCCGCAGAAATTCCTCGTGGCGAACTACGAAGTTGTAGTCCGCTGGGTTGGCTCGCCGACCAAAGTAGGCATGAGCGATCCGCAGCACGTCGCGATCTCCGATATCGTTCCACAGAGCTCGGATCGTCGCCTGCGCAACCTTTTCTTCCTTTTTCTGGCTGCCCGCGCGCCGGCGGCTCGCGTTGTAAATGACGACGTCATGGTCCTTCGCCGGCGAGAACTCATCATCATTGAGATTGAGGCGTGGCTTGTATCCGCGAGAGTCAAGGAATTGTTGGAAACGCTGCTGCCATGCCCGTTGGATGAGGAATCTGATCCTGCGCCGCGGCAGCCAAAAGTGGTCGAGCCACGGTCCGTCCTTCCAGAACAGAGGTTGCCCTGGCTCACGCATGGCTGTTTCTTGCCGCAGCAGCCCAGAGTCCAGATCGCGGACGATGCGCACCTGGCCGGCCAGGACAAGGGCGGCCTCCCGCTCAGTCTTCTCCAGCTTCACGGTGTAGCCTTCGGCGGTGCCAAGGTCGGCGAGCCATTCCTGATAGAGCGCTTCGAGCGCGTCGTCGCCGCTGTGCAGCGGCGCGCCCCGGCGCTTGATGGTGGTCGACGTGGCTTCCTGCATGGTGGTCACAATGAAATCCTTCCTGTCGGTCGCACCGGGACGCCCCGGCACAGGTATTCCCTCACGTGCGAAATCCCAGCGTGAGCGGTGGGCAAGGCTGGCGGCGAAGTCGGGACGAGCGACCCTTTCGCGCGCACGTCGCCTGGTCCTGCTCTTGTCCACAGTCCGCATCTGTCTGCGCGACGGAAGCCAGAACGGTCTATGTGAGCCTCGCGGCCTTGGTCCAAAGTTAAACATAACTCGTAGTAAACTCTTCTACTTCTAAACTTTTGTTTCTGGAAACATATGGCAACGACAAAAAAACCAGGCCGCAAGGCGACAAGCGCAGGCTTCACCCACCACGAGGCAGTGGTGAGTCTTGGTCGAACCCTTTTGAATGCAGAAGCAATGTTGCCGAAGGAGCCAGCGAGCATTACGGTCAAGGCGTCTGCAAAGAACCCCGACACCAACAGTACGACTCAGCTTGGTGAGCTCAGTATTAGCCGCGGCGGCCTCAGATGGACGCGACGGGGGCGGAGCGTTCGCCGCCTTACCTGGGCCCAGTTTGCGGATCTGATGGCGAGGGCAGAACTGTGAGCTCTGCTGGAGTTCACACGATCAGAAAGGCCACCAACGATTTCGGGTTTGGTTTTTTTGACAAATACCTACCTCGCCTAGATGAAGTGGGGCGGGTGAACGGTGGACTCGTGGGAAGCGTTGAAATGCCTGACAACGATTTCTGCTCCGGCGCAATTCCGTTTCCCGACTCTGCGCCCTCTGATTACCGGGTAGACATTGGCCCTACACGTGATCGCTTTGAGCCTTACTTGGCGAGCTTGCCACGTCACCATCTGTTGCAAACTCGAAAGAAGATGCACCTCAGCTGGCACAAGACGGTTCCTGCTTGGGACGGCGGTCCACACGAAGAACTTGGGACCTACGTTCTACTAACGACGCCGAGGGGTACACCAGCAGGTCATATGTTCTTGTTGCTTTCGGCATCGCTGTCTGATCAGACGCCTGCAAGGCGAACAACCGGAAGAAAAAAAAATCACGCACATGTCGTGGATTTTGAGGTGACAGTCGCCGATTATTTCGTAAAGCCTCGTCACCGCAAGGCTGGCTTGATGGAGCTGCTGGGTCATATTGGCGCGGTACTGGCCGCAGATGCCTTCGAGCACCTCCGTAGTACATTGCCCGCGCGATCGAAACTCAATAGCTATGTTGCTGGCGACGACCGTTCTGACCTCGCTCATATTCCACCCGGAGAGTATCTGCTTAGCCAGTTTTCACACTATGTATTTGGTTGCATCGGACCGAATGACCATAGAAGTTGGCGTGGCGTCAAGGTCAAAGAGGTCCAAAGCTGTCTGGAGTAACTGGTGTATTCGCCGATCGACGTTTCCTTCTTTTCCTATTGGCTCCGATCATGCCGAGACGGCTAAGACATGGGTGTTTCGTCAATAGCGAAATCGACGGCCGGTCAGTAACGCGGCGAAGTCGAGGCGAGGGGCCCTTTGAAAATAGTCAGCGCCGGCGGGTCAGGATGGAAACCAGCCAAATCAAGCCGATGCCAGCAGCGGCCACGATGGCCGCGCCGGCAAGGCCCATGTGATGGAACGCTTTGAAGATGAAGGCATAGACCAACCCATGGATCAGGCTGGACACGATTATTTGGGCGACGTCGAGGTGGTGCATGTCATTCCTTGGAAGTGAGTTTGGCGCGGGCGCGAGCAATCAGGCGGGGAAGCCAGAAACGCAAGTCCCTTTGTGCCCGCCGCTCGATTTCAGCCCGTTCCCGCTCGCACTGCTCGGCATAGAGTTCCTGCAAGGCCGTGCGAGGCTTCCCGGGCTGTGGCCGCGGGCCGATGGTCGCCCAGGCCGGCGGCATTGAAAGAGGTTTGGGTTTCATGGGCTTGCTCCTGAATGGATGCGGAGTCGCCCCCGCATCCTGTATTCACGCAGGTGCGAAATTCAGCCGCCCATCTCCATGCCGCCGTGCTTGCGGCTGGGCGTGGTTGGCTTGGGCTGCGGAAGGTTGACCTCGATCTCCAGCCGTTCAGGGGCTCCCATCTGGACAAGGAGCTCGCGGCGGTACTGATCGCGCACGCCAGGGATTTCGAGCAGCTCACGGGCCTCGTTCCCAGCTTGCTTGGTCAGTTCCTCGTGGCCGCTTATGCCGCGCTCACGCAAGGCTGTAGCCTCATTCAGCAGGGCCTGAATGTGCCGGGCGTGGCCGTCGGCCACGCTGCCATGCAAGCCGGGTTCGCGCTCGGCGAGTTTCTGGCCTGCGCGCATGGCGGCATAAATTTCTGTTGTGCTGAGGTCGCGCGGCGGTTGCGGGCTTGGCTTGTTCTGTTGTTGCAACTCGGTGACGGCCTGGCGGGGCGAGCGGGTTGCTTGTGGCTCGGCCCTCTCACCCCTGGCCTGCGCGCGCAGATCGGCAAGGGCCTTCTGCTGTCGCATCACACCCATGCCCCAGCCTGCCGCTTGCCGCAGCCGTGTCACCGCGGTACGCACCACACCTGCCTTGCGCCATTCCAGATGTTGTTTCCCATCCAGCATGCCCTTGAGCTTGCCGCTGATCGTGGGCCTGCCTTGCAGCACGACGGTTGCGCCGAGCTTGCCGGCGAAGCCCTGGCGGGGCACCACGGCGACGTGCTCACCCGTCAGGGTGGTGAAGTGATTGCGAACCTTGGCTGATTTGTTCAGGGCATAGGCCAGTGTCCAGCTTCCCATCTTGAGGTAGATGCGACCCTTGCTGTCCCTGTCGAACGAGGCGCGGCCTTGGCGCAGCGCCTCGTCGATCTTGTCGCGGGTGGGCAAACGTGCGCCCATGCGGTGGCTGGCGAGCGCCTGACGGGCGAGCTCGGCATCGTGTTGGGCTGAGCGTGATACTGGCCGCAGGCGAGTGGGCGACGGCTCTGAGGTCGCTGCTTGCGCCACACTCTGCACAGCGAGCTTCGCGGCAACGGCGGCCTTGGCCAAGAGACCGGGCTTCGGCGGTTCGTTCTTCAGGGAATAATCCGCTGAAGTGTCCTTCAGGCGCTGGCGGGCCATGAGTTTGTCCAGATCTTCGATCTGCTCGCGGGTGCCGTGCATCTTGAAGGTTTCCCGATGCCGGCTCGCCTGGACATAGGCCATGGCCTGGTCGAGCATCTTTTCATCGACGATGGCGCGGGCGCGGTCCACGGTGACGCCCTGGGCTTTGTGGGTGGTGTAGGCGTAACCATGTTCGATGTGGGCGTATTCAGACAGGTTGATCTCCACCACCCGCCCATCGGCCATGCCCTTGTTATCGAGGGCGACGGTCATCTTGCCATCCTCGATCTTCTGGATCGTGCCCGTCATCCCGTTGTCGATGTGCAGGCGTTTGTCGTTCTGTGTGAACATGACCCGCTCACCCTGTGCCATGTGGCGCCAGTCGCCTGCCGCGTTTTTGAAGGCCACATCGGGGCCGGTGATCTGGCCCGCAGCGCGGGCCATGTCTCGGGCTGTCTGGTTGACCTGAAAAGCCTCACGGCGGGTGCCGGTCATGACGATGGCTGATTTGCCGATGGACAGGTCGGCGATGGTTTGCGCGGCGACTTCCCGCCGGGCGATCTCCGCATCGTCGTGGGCGTGGATCATGTGTGCAGCCCGCATGGCGGCCAGCGCCTTTTCGGTCTGGCCGACTGCAAGGTCCGCGACAATCTGGCGATCCCGCTCGGACTGCTGCCGCACGACGGTATTGATCTGCGCTGCCCCGGCCTGGGCAATCATGGTGCGAAACGCGCCGCCGGCGTCGATGGGCTGAAGCTGCCGAGGGTCGCCGATCAATTTAAGCTCCGCACCAGATTGCTCCACGGCCAGCAGCAGGCGGGCCATTTTTCGCGAGCCGACCATGCCGGCCTCATCAACAACGATGACGGTGTTCTTGTCCAACTGCTCGGCCTCGTTTTCGAGTTTGAGCAGCAGTCCATCCAGTGTGGATGACTCTTCGATACCGCTGCCATCTGCCAGGCCACGCGCCGCCTTGGCTGCGATGGCCGTCGCGATAACCCGCCTGCCCTGGGCTTCCCACAGTTCACGGGCTGCGCCCACCATGCGGGACTTTCCGGCCCCGGCGACACCCTGGACAGCCGCATAGCGACTGGCCGTGATGTGTGCAAAAGCGCTCGCCTGCTCGGCGCTGAGTTTGTGTGCCTGGCTGATTTCGGCAAGTCGTTCACCGTCCTGTTCCAGGCACATCGCGGAAAGTTTTTTCGCGGCCGCACCCAGTCCGCGCTCGATTTCCAGCATCTCGCGGGAGGTCCAGCGGGCCTCGCCGGTCTGGGTGTCCACCAGCTCGACAAGTTCGCCCGCTTCGATCAGGCGCTGGATGTGCGCTTCGGGATCGGCGTCCTTGTCCTGGCTGTAAACGTACCCTGCGGCGCGGAGCTGGGTGGCGGTCAGCGTTGATGCCTGGGCAAAGACTTCGGCGGTGAAGTGCTGCTCATTCCAGAGTTTCACTTCCGGGTGGCCGCTACGGATCGCGGCCGGATCGAAGTCGTGCCGCTCGGCGGCTTCGCTGGCACGGCGGAAAATCTCCGCGCGGCTGACTTCGCCCTTGGTCCGGCGCGTGTCCATTTTGAAGGCGGCGCCCGCCTTGCTGTTGGCATCGAGACCGAGCCTGTTCAAGTACTCGGCGATTTCCTGCGAGCGGGTGGATTGCTCGCGGGTCAGCACATCCGGCACACCGGAGACAGAGAACGAGGCCCGATCACGCTCTATGCCGAATCCCATCTCGCGCAGCGCGGTGGCGAGCTGGGTTCGGTAGTACGCGCCCAGCTCCATTTTGTGACGTGCATCGAAGTCAACGGTCTTGCCGTTTGCAGCAAGGTTGGGGACGATCGCATGGGTGTGGAGCTGGACATCTCCATTGCGCGAACTGCTGTGTTCGAAGGTCGCCGCGAGCAGCTCTCCGTGCGGAATTCTCTCGATTCCGCCATGGCCACAACGCTGGACGAATGCGCCGATTTTTTCAGCATGCGCGATGGCGGCCTCGACGGCTTTTTGTTGCGCGGCGCTGATGGCATTGCGGGTGGCCTGGTCGGCGGTTGCCCAGATGACGGAGACCGACTTTGGGGCAGAGAAAGTGAGGTCGTAGCCGGGCTTGTGCATCGGCCCGGCGTTGCGTGCAAGAGGCTTGCCTGTGGCCGGATCGAAGCCGGAAAATGCTTCGATCAGTTGCCCCTTCTTCACCTGCTGATCTCCCAGATTGAGGACCTGGGCGAACTTGCCGATCCACTTCCCAGGCGGTTCGCCGCCTGCGGTGTAGTAGTCCTCACGGGCGAGGTCTTCGTAATACTGGGCCGCTCCGGCGGCGTCGGCCCCTGCGCCGATGCTGTGAAAGCTGAGCATGGCTTACTCCTGCGCGGTGGGGGTGGAACCGGCGGTCTGTGCCGTCGGCTTCTGTGGCGATTCCAGCATGGCGCGCAGCCGCTCGGGCGTCAGGTTTTGCGAGCGGATCAAAGCGAGCAAGGCGCGGTCCTGCGCGTCCTTTTCGGCGCGTTGCAAAGCGGCGATGCGGGCGTCGATCTTGCGGATTTGCTCGGTCAAGGTGGAACGCTTGGCCTGAAGTTTCTGGATTGCGGTGGTTTCGGTCATGGCTGATCCCTTTCTGGACGATTCGCGAGGATGGCCCCCGCATGTGTATTCACACAGATGCGAAATTTCAGACGGGATTGGTCGGCCAGGATTCGGGCAGCATGCCCTTGGGCAGGCGTCCGAACTGGCGGACTGGCGTGGCCTGCGGCCATTGACCGTAGGTCTTCCAGTAAGCGCGGGCGACGTGCAAAAGCTGCTCGGCCTCCGAGCTGCCGGGGATGGTTTCATCGACAGGCAATTCGGCCAGGAAGCGTGCGCGGAATTCAGAAAAACTAGGCTGGCGGACCTGCTCGCGCAGGTGCTCGATCAGCGTCAAGAAGGCTTCTTCCTGTTCGGCCAGCCGTGCCTCAAGCAGACCCATGCGCTCGACGATTTCTGTGTTTTCTGTGGTTAGTCGCACATCCGCCTCGTTCTCCGGTTTCTCGGGTTTAGTGGCAATGAGGAGCATCCGGGCATAGGCCGTTTTTGTGATGCCAAGCCCGCGCGCCTGCTGGTCCAGAATGGACAGTTCAACGGGCGAGAGGCGAATCTGGAAAGGCGTCGTTTTGCTCATGGTGTGGCTCCAAATTCATGCACTACAAAGGAAAGCCTTGTGGCATATAGCTTTCAGGGGATTTATCGAGAGCGTTGCACTACATCTGCACTACACGGTGTAGTGTGCTGCGAGCCAATAACGGCGCGGGTTGAGGGCGGTTTTGGGGTTGGCGCTTGCATCGCTAGGTGCGTCAGGTCTGTGATTAATTGCCTTTGCAGTTTGGTGGCTCATGCGAGGCTCAGAATCATGCTGATCGCTGTGGCTGCGAACGCGGCCAGAATTGAGAAATCCAAGGCTCGGGTCTGTGCCTTCGGCAGAACAATTCCGCTGCGCACGACGACGAGGCCAAGTGCGGCAGACATCGCCGCCGCAGCCCCCGCAAGGTGCCCTGCAGGAATCGTCTGCAGCATGCCGTAGGAGACAACGGCAAGAGCCACCAGAACGGCCAACAGGCGGGCGCCCTCGCGGCCTTGGCCGTGGCCAGCGGCGAAGAGCGCTGAGAGGGAAGCGAAGCCCGCGCCTGCGGCGATTGCAGCCTCGCGCTGATCCGGCGCAACCTGCAAGACCCCCCATGCAGCCGCAGGCCACAGCAGAGCAGGCGCAGCGGATTTGAGAAACAGACCGAGCAGGCGTAGGCTGGCACCGGCTCCGCCGGTGCCGCCACGACGCACCCCCAGAAACAAGGGCGAGAGCAATTCGAGAACGGCCAGAGTGACGGCGACCGCCGTAGCAGCGGCGGGCGGCAGCACAAGGCCAAAGTATTTGTACGCGGCGGCGCCGATCAGCAACGCAAGCGCCAGCCGGAAAAGAATGTGCAGGAAACTCATGGGAACACTCCTTCATGGTCTTGGTCGGCGGAGGCTTCATCCTCATCCACCTGCACTGATTCACGCGGGTGCGAAATTTCCGGCGCTGGCTCTGGCAGCGAAAACTGCGGGCCATCACGCCACGCGGCGGATTCAACAAACGCCTCGGCGATGGCGGGAGCCTTCTGGCCAAAGGGCTGGATGGTCTTACCCATCGCGTCCTCGATGTGCACCACGATTTCGATGCCCTCTCGCGTTTCCTGCAGGCCCAGCAAATCGGACGGATTGATGACCTGCTGGCGGTCGGGCATGGCTGACTTTCCAGGCAGTGCGCCACCATCCGCAGTGGATTGGTAGCGACGGATTTCTCGCTCACCGATGCGCTTGGCCACCGCCTCGGCTGTCGTGTCAGAGACCCGGCAGTAAATCTTGGTGGACTGCATGGAGAGGATGGGCGCGGCCTTCTCGCGACCAACCAGCGCGGTCAGTTGGGATTCGTCCTGCAACGCCTTGACGACGCGAACGCCCCGGCTGCGGCCGAGTTCTTCGGCCTTCTGGATGTGAGGAAAGGCATCCTTACCCAGTTGCGGAAACTCGTCGAGGACGAACCAGGTGCCGGATTCGTCGGCGGAGATTTCAGGAAGATCGGCGCTCGCAACAACGCTGGCTGCAAGCGCCAGGATCGATCCAAAGAGGGCTTCTGCGGCGGTCTGGAAGTTCGGGTTGTTGTTCAGAATCATCAGCGCAGGCCCATGGCCTTGCAGCCAGGCGCGGATGGAAAATCGCTCCCGGCTTGGGCTGTCCACTGCCGCCATTTGGGCAATCCAGCCGGTGCGCTGGGCGAGCGTTGAGAGGATGTTTTTTTCAGCCGGGCTGATGTCTCGGCCTGAGAAAAATGAGGGCATGGCGATGGGGACCTGCGGGTCCTTTGAAGCGGCCTTGTGCACCAGTTCCGCAGGATCGCCGATCAGCGCGCCATACAAATCACGCCACGTCCAGCCGAAGGGCAAGGACTGGACAATCCCTGCGAACAGGCGGCGGGCATTGTCATAGAAAAATCCGTTTTCCTTCGCGCCTTCGCCGACCACAATCCGCGCGAATTCCTGCGTCCGGGCGGGGCTGTCCACGTCGGCACTGGCATCCCAGATCACAGATCGGGAGTCCCAGGGGCCGAGCAATGCTGCACCGTTTTCAGTCCAGAGTTGGGCGCAGTAGTCGCCCTTCGTGTCATGCAGCAGCACGCGGTCTCCGCGCTGACGGGCCTGATCGATCACAGCAGAAAGCGTCACGGTCTTCCCCGCGCCGGGCAGACCGACCAGGTAGATATGCCCGACTTCGCGTTTACGGGCCAGCTCGACGCCACCGATGCGTAGGCCGTGCGCTTCGCCCGTGCGTTGCCCCGGGCTCATCAACTGGCGCTCGCGGGCCTGTAAGGCACGGCGGGCGCGGGCTGGCACCGGCAAGAATTCGACCCCGCGCAAGTGGTCGATGCTGCGCTGCGTAGCGGCGAGCCACGCGCCTCCGAGTGCCCCTACCCCCGCACTGGCCAGCCCAAACCCCATGCGCAAGGCGTCGGCGATTCCGGCCTGGTGCAGACTCAGTGCCAGCCCGGACAGCGCTGGGCTGGCGATGGCGGTGCCTGCGATAGCCCCCGCCATCGCGCCAATCAGGATTTCTTCGGCGCGAACTTTAAGCAGAGGTGCCATGGCGTGCTCCTGTGACCGTCGATGTTTCAGCAGGCAGAACCTGCACCGTATCGCCCTGGACGGCGATGCGGACTTGCGAGTGACCAGCACGACGAGCATCGAAGAGACGATCCACCACGCGCTTCTCCACCACGCGCAGCAGCTCGCGAATTCCGTACTGCTGCATGCGCTCGTGCATGGTCACCGCGTCGATCAGGACCGCGGCGTCGACCTTCACCAACTCGATGCCAGCTTCGCTGGCAAGGTGCTGAAGTGACTTCGCCACAATGCGCACCATCGCAAGGCGGTCGAGGGGAGGAAACGCATAGATTTCATCAATGCGTGCGAGCTGCTCGGGGCGGAATACGCTGGCCAGCGCGTCCTTCACGCCAATCCGACGAACAGCAGGGTCTTGCTCGTTCTTCACCAGGCCCGCGATCTTCTGGTGTTCGGCGTTGCTGGTCAGGATGATGAGGTGACCGCTAGCGTCCATCGTCTGTCCTGTTGACTGCTCGGTGATGCGGCCTTCATCGAACAGTCCCATCAGGACCTTGTAGACATCTGGATGCGCTTTCTCGATCTCATCGAAGAGGATGACGCCCGTCCGGTTGCGCTGAATTCCGCGTGTGAGCTGCCCGCCCTGCTCACTCCCCACGTAGCCTGGAGGTGACCCGGTCAGGCGCTGCGTGGAAGACGATTCCACCATTTCGTTGCAGTCGAATCGCAGCAGCTTGTCGGCCCCGAAAATCAGGTCAGACAACGCTTTCGCCAGCTCTGTTTTCCCGGCACCGGTGGCACCCACGAACATCACTACGCCGAGCGGCTTGTGCTTGCGTTGCATTTCAATTCGGCGACTGATGAGGGCCACGACATCGCGCACGATGCCATCCTGCCCGATGACAACTTCGGCCACCTCGCCCGATGCGCCATCCACGTCGAAGGGGTGAAGTGACTCAACCGCGTAGGCGGTCTGATGTTGCTGCTCCGACTCCCCATTGACGAAGGCTTGTAGCGCTTGGGGGTCGTTGACGAAATCGAAGATGCTGGGCATGAGGAGACCTTTGAAAATGCGATAAAGAAGGATGGTGGCGGCCAGGCCGGCGAAGGCCCCGCCAAGAGCAAGCGCGAGGCGCTCCACGGCGATGCCATGGGTCAACTGGTAGAGGTTTTGCAGTGCGAGGGCTGTGCCCTCGCCTGCGACGAAAAACAGCCCAGTCAGCACGGCGGGTCGGCCCCAGAAGAAACTCTTGAAAGGAACGGGTCGGTGCCACTTCGCCCAGGCGATTCCTGCTGCGATTGCGAGGAATCCGAAGGGCATGCCCTGGATTGCAAAGGCCAGGACAACCATGATCAGGCCGACGATCGCCAGTGCCAGCCAGCCTTTGGCGAGTTCAACCATGGCGGGGCTCCTTCGTGGCAGGAGCAGCGGGTGCGCTTGCCGGGTTAGCCGGGGCAGAGGCTGTCCAGAGGGGCGCCATGGCCGTTGGCATTGCCGCGCCCATAGGCTTGATGTACACGTCCACCGTCGCCGCCTGGTCGGTCGTCTGCGTGGCCTTGCAGTCCACCGTGACGATGATCTGATGCAGCCCTGCGGCGAGGTTGACCGAGGCGCTGGACGCCTGCGCAGGAGACTTATCCGGCCAGTAGGGGTTGTAATCGCGCGATGCTTCGAGCAGGGTGTCGGCGCGGCCATCCAGACTGGCGCTCAGCGATGCGGTGGCTTTGCCTGCAAGCCGAACGGCCAGCAGGTACTGACCTGCCTGCGGCGCTTGGAAATACATGGTGTAGGCCAGACGAGCTGGCGTGCCTGCCGTGATGTAGGGGGCCAGTTGCGGGGGGATGACTGCGGCCAGGCTGGCTGTCGGGCCCTGCTGGGTTGCTGAGCCCAGCAGGGTCGGTGCCGCAGCCTGTCCCTGCGGCAGGCTGAACGCCTGGACTTGCCAGGCGCCCGATTGCAGAGCGCCACGCGGGGCTGGGAGGGCGGGCAGCATGGCATTGGCAAGGGCGGTGGCAGGCAGTGCCTGCGAGGCCGCTGGAGCGGCTGCATTCACGTTGACGG
>JAGWOZ010000300.1 GCA_028870715.1 Betaproteobacteria bacterium
TTCGCGTGCGCGGCGATCAGATTGACATCTTCCCTGCCGAGCATGCCGAGCTGGCGATTCGCGTGGAGCTCTTCGACGACGAAATCGAGTCGCTCACGCTGTTCGATCCACTCACCGGCATCACGCGGCAAAAGATTCCGCGCTTCACCGTTTATCCCAGCAGCCACTATGTCACGCCCAAGGCCCGCGTGCTGGCCGCCACCGCAACCATCGAGGCCGAACTCAAGGCGCGACTGAAGGAGCTGACCGGTGCCGGAAAGCTGGTCGAGGCCCAGCGGCTGGAGCAGCGCACGCGCTTTGACCTGGAGATGCTCACCGAGATCGGTCACTGCAAGGGCATCGAGAACTACACGCGCCACCTCTCGGGTTCGGCGCCGGGAGAGCCGCCGTCCACTCTGGTGGATTACCTTCCCCCGGATGCCTTGATGTTCCTCGACGAGAGCCATGTGCTGATTGGCCAATTTAACGGCATGTACAACGGTGATCGAGCGCGCAAACAGACTCTGGTGGATTACGGCTTTCGCCTGCCTTCAGCGCTGGACAATCGTCCGTTGAAGTTCGCCGAGTTCGAGCGCAAGATGCGTCAAGTCGTCTTCGTTTCGGCCACGCCTGCGGCCTACGAGCGCGAGCATGCGTCGGACGTGGTGGAGCAATTGGTGCGCCCTACGGGTCTCGTGGATCCGGAGATCGAAGTGCGGCCCGCCGCGGCCCAGGTGGATGACCTGTTGGGCGAGATCCGCCTGCGCGTGAGCGTGGCCGAGCGCGTGCTGGTCACCACGCTGACCAAGCGCATGGCCGAGCAGCTCACCGAGTACCTGTCGGACAACGGGGTCAAGGTGCGGTATCTGCACTCGGACATCGACACTGTGGAACGCGTGGAGATTTTGCGCGACTTGCGTCTCGGCCAGTTCGACGTGCTGGTGGGCATCAATCTTTTGCGCGAGGGTCTGGACATTCCCGAGGTGTCGCTGGTGGCCATCCTGGACGCCGACAAGGAGGGCTTCCTTCGCTCGGAGCGCTCGCTCATCCAAACCATTGGCCGTGCCGCACGCAACCTCAATGGCAAGGCCATCCTGTACGCCGATGTCATCACGGAATCCATGCGTCGGGCCATCGACGAAACCGAACGGCGTCGGGCCAGGCAGATTGCCTACAACACGACTCACGGCATCACGCCGCGCAGCATCGTCAAGCGGGTGCGCGAGCTCATCGATGGTGTGTACGACCAGTCGGGCAGCAGCGCGCGCTCGCAAGCGCGGGCCGAGCAGGAGCAGGCGCGTTTTGAGTCGCTCGACGAGAAAGACGTGGCGCGCGAAATTCGGCAGCTAGAGAAGCGCATGCTCGAGCATGCCCGCAATCTCGAGTTCGAGCAGGCGGCACGGGCGCGCGATCGGCTTGCCGAGTTGCGTCGCCGAGTATTCGGAGCGGGTGACGACCACGACCTGGATGCGCAGACGGGTTAGATACACGGAGTTCTTGAGCGAAGGCGCGCCATGGCCACCCATGCAGACTTGCCCACGTCACGCAGGCGCGTCCTGGCTGCGCTCAGTGCAGCCGCTGGGTGCGGCGCGCTGTGCTCTTGTGGTGGCGGCTACGTTGTGGTCGTGTGGGGCAACGTGCCCGTAGTGTCGGCCTCACAGCCCTCGCCAGCGCAGCCAGCGCCCCGTCCCATTGCCACCACGTACGCGCGCGACCTGGTCCATCCCTGGGGCCTGGCTTTTCTCCCCGACGGCACGGCGTTGGTCACCGAGCGGCCCGGGCGAATGCGCCTGGTGGGCACGGACGGTCGGCTGGACGAGCCGATCTCGGGTCTGCCGGCCGTGGACGCGCGCGGAGAAGGGGGGCTGCTCGATGTGGCGCTTGACCCCAATTTTTCCCTCAACCGGCTGGTGTATTGGAGCTATGCGGAAGCAGGCACGGGCGTGGATGCCGGGCGCAACGGCACGGCGGTGGCGCGCGGCGTGTTGAGTCCGGACGGCTCGGCGCTGAGCGGGGTGCAGGTGCTTTTCCGGCAGGTTCCCAAGGTCGACAGCACTGCGCATTTCGGTTCGCGCCTGGCCTTTGCCCCTGACGGCACGCTGTTTATCACGCTTGGCGAGCGATTGAGCAGGCGCGAGGATGCCCAGAGCCTGGCCAATCATCTGGGGAAGGTGGTCCGCATCCGCAGCGATGGCAGCGTGCCTGCGGATAACCCGTTCGTCGGGCAGGCGGGCGCCGCACCCGAAATCTGGAGCTTGGGGCATTGCAACGTGCAGGGTGCAGCCATTCACCCGGCAAGTGGCGAACTCTGGACGAGCGAACATGGCCCGCAAGGGGGAGACGAGGTGAACATTACGCGCGCCGGGCGCAACTTCGGCTGGCCGCGCATCTCCTACGGGTGCGAGGAGGGCGCACCCGCAGGAGCGTGCGTTCCCGTGGGGGGGCAGACCGCGGCGCCCGGACTGGAGCAGCCGCTCACGTACTGGGCGCCCGCGGCCATCGCCCCCAGCGGCATGGCGTTTTACACGGCAGCGCTGTTCCCCCAGTGGAGGGGCAACCTGTTTATCGGCGCGCTGGCCGGACGCGCGCTGTGGCGCTTGACCCTGGTCGGCGACGGGCTCGTCGCACGCGAAGCCCTTTTCGCGGAACTCGGTGAACGCATCCGCGATGTGCGGCAGGGCCCCGACGGTGCGCTTTACCTGGTGACAGACGATGAAGCCGGGCGAATCGTGCGCATCCATACCTGACCTCGTGCGCGACAAGCGCAGCCGTTCAGGGCGGGGACGGACAGCGCGGAAGCCACAGGCATCCTTGTCGGGCTTGCGGGGTGTTCGCTTGTGCTGTATATTTATCCTGCAATGAAGGGCGACGAATGCCCGGATCGCCTGCCACGTGCGTGGTGCAGCCATGCCGCCAGCAACAGGAACCCGCCGAAGCGACGCATGCCGGCTCGATGCAGGGGCGGGCGCCGTAGGAATCTCCGCCCTTTCCGCGCAAGCGGTGGCGACAGCCAAGGGCGGCGAGGATGTCAATGATCATTTCACGGTGCATGAGCCAATTTCGCGTTTT
>JAGWOZ010000057.1 GCA_028870715.1 Betaproteobacteria bacterium
ATCCCTGGCCCCATGCCATAGCCGCCATAACCACCGCCCATCATCCAGGGAGCCCCGTAACCGAAGCCTCCTGCTGCGGATCCCGGGCCGTAGCCGCCAGGCCCGCCTCGGTGATAGCCGGCGCCGGGCCCGTAGCCGCCGCCTGGAGCATTGCCCCACGGACCATTGCCACCCATCATGCCGGGACCCCTTCCATATCCAGGGCCATACCCTGGGCCATAGGCAGGAGCTGCAGCGCTGGCCGGCTCGGCAGCGTGCGTCGCCACAAAGCCGCCTGCGGCCAGGGCCAAGGACAGCGCGGGTGCGGCAACGAGTGCACGCATGGTTTGCTTGTTCATGATGATCTCCTTGTGAAAATCGGAAACGCTTGCAAATGTGCTCCGCGACCCCGGAGCACGGGGAATGGCATCAGCTATCAAGATCGGCACGCTTACGCTTGTACTCATCGGCATCGATTTCGCCGCGGGCATAGCGCTCGTCCAGAATGTCGCGTGCTCCACGCCGGAGCATCCGTCGATCGCGGCGATCATCCACAAACTGTCGGAAGACGCCGAACAGCAACACAAAGACAACGATGACGATCAGAATCATGAAGATCCAGCCGAAACCGCCCATCATTCCGTAGCCGTAGCCGTAGCCGAATCCGCCTGGATGGTTGAACCACATCATGATCGTTCTCCTGTTGAAAAATCCTCCCGGAGCAAGTCTGGCGGACAGGTCCCGAAACCGGGCGCATGCAATTTGCATGGCCCAATGCCGTATCAAGACCCGATGCCGCGTCTTATTGAGGATTGACGGTTCATGATGGAGACTTTAGAGCCTCCATGGTGTCTCGTGCGTGACAGCGTCATTACATTCACGTCATGCACGCGCCGCTTTGCACACCACGGCCCCACGCCACGATGGCCGAGGGCTGGAGGTGTTGGCACTTCGCCCGATGAAGGCCCTTCGCCGCAGGGGCGTTCGCATGCCTATTCCCCGTTCCGCTGCGGGCTTGGTGGCCGCCCTGCGCCGCCGGGTCCGCGCGACGCTTGATCGGCAGCGGTGGCGCGTCGAGGCTGTCCCGGATTGCGCCTTTGGGCAAATCCGGGCGAAGGGCCTACGCCGAAGCCGTCATGGCGGACGCTTCAGCAGCGCGCAGATCGCGCAGGTAGTACCACTCGAAGGCGCGCTTGGCGTGATGAAGCCAACGGCTCGCGAACATGAAGTTGTACTGGCGGCTTCGCCACACCAGGACACCACTGTCGATCGAGTCGACGATGCACACGAGCTCCGGGCGCGGCTTGTGGTTGGGGGCACGTCCGCGCAGCGCGTCGGCGATGTTGCGCGCCACCGCATGCGCTTGCAGGTCCGCCATATGAGCCTGCTTGGGAAGCCAGTCAGGGCCCGGGTAGCTGCCGGCATCACCGACGACGTAGACGTCGGGCGCGGATGTGCGGCACAACGCATCGGCCTGGATAAAGCCCCCCGCAGAAAGCTCCAGGCTTGTGTTGGCGAACCAGTCCTGCCCGCGCATGCCAGGAATAAACAGCGTGAGGTCGCTGGCAATCGTCTCGTTTGCGTCAAGCTGTACGTTTTGATCCTCGAAGCCGGCGAGCTTCTTCCCCAGCACGGTGTGGATGCCTTGGCGCTGCATGCGCGCGAGCAGCATCTTCACCGCCGATTCCCCCAGGCGCTGCCCTGGCATCGTGGACGCATGGAAAAAAGTAAGCTCGAACTTGTCGCGCACGCCCTGCCGGCGCAGCCAGGTGTCGAGGCCGAACAGCATTTCGAACACAGGCCCACCACGCAGCGCGCCCGGCTCCTTGGGATTGGTGGCGAAACTCAGGGCAATGCGTCCGCCCCCATCCTTCACGAGCTGTTGCAGGCGACCGCGCACCTGCAACGCAGCGTCGATGCCCTCACACACACCATGGACGCCCTTGGCGCCTGGCAAGCTCTTGAGCCACGCCCCGCCGGTGGCAATGACCAAGGCGTCGTAGGGCAGGTCGCCAGCCGTGGTGCGCAGCAAGCGCCCGGCGTGATCAAGGCCCGTGGCCGCAGCCTGCACGTAGCGCACGCGCAGGCGCGAAAGCATGGGCGTGATGCGGTGGCGCAGTTCCGGGCCCTGGCGCAAACCCGTTGGAATCCAGATCAGGCTGGGCAGATATTGGAATTCATCCTGCGGCGCAACAAGGGTGATCTCGGCGCCTGGAAGCAGCTTGCGCAGCCGGCGCGCGGCGGTGAGTCCGCCGAATCCGGCGCCGGCGATGAGCAGGCGCGGTGCGGGTGGTGATGCCGACGTTGTCATGATGTAGTGCTCCGAAACGGCTGGTTGACAACTCGTGAACGAGGAGGTTTGCCGCGAAGATGATCAGCAGTGAGTCTAGGCAGTTGAAGGCAACACGCTTTGACGCCCGTCAAGCATTTAGCCCCGCGCCCAGGTGGGGTACGCAGGCGATCGCGCGGCCCGCGCGCCAGCCATGGGCATGGCTAACATCATGCTCACGCCGTTCATAGGCGCATCGCACTCCATGTCCGCCATTCCCGACGCTTCCGTTGCCGCAGCCGCGCCTGAAGTCTGGCTCAAGAGCTTCAAGCCGCGTCTCAAGCGTCAACTCAACATGGCGGTGGCACTGGGGCTGGGCTCGGGTTTGCTGCTGATCGGGCAGGCAGCGCTGCTTGCCCGGGTCATCGACGCCGCAGTCATGCGCCATACGTCGCTTGCCGCGCTGTGGCCATGGCTTGCCGCACTGCTGGCGATCTTCACCCTGCGCTTCGCGCTGGTGCAGGGATCGGAGCGCGTCGCGTTCCGGGCGGGAGCACAGCTGCGGCAGGACCTGCGCGCAGAGCTCTTCGCCCATGTGCAGCGCCTGGGACCGGTGTGGATTGCAGGGCAAGCGCGTGGCGACTTGCTCAACAGTGTCGTGAACGGGGTGGAGGCGCTTGAAGGGTACTACGCGCGCTATTTGCCGACCATGCGCATGACGGCGCTGGCGCCGCTGATGGTTCTGGTGGCCGTGCTGCCCGTTGACTGGATCTCCGGGATCGTGCTGCTCATCACCGGGCCGCTGATCCCGCTGTTCATGTGGCTGATCGGCAAGGGGACCGAGGAACTCAACCAGCGGCAGTGGGGCAAGCTGGCGTACTTGTCGGGACGCCTTCTCGACACGCTGCAAGGGTTGACCACGCTGAAGCTTTTTGGCGCCAGCAAGCGCGAAGCCGACGTGGTGGCGCAGATTTCGGACAGCTACCGCACCAGCACCATGCAAGTGCTGCGCGTCGCGTTTTTGTCGTCGGTGGTGCTGGAGTTTTTGGCAACCGCGGGCATTGCACTTGTTGCAGTGCTCATCGGCTTTCGGCTGCTGTGGGGCGAGCTGCATTTTCTACCCGGATTCTTCGTGCTTTTGCTCGCTCCGGAGTTTTACGCGCCGCTGCGCAACATGGGTGCGGTCTACCACTTGCGCATGGACGCGATTGGTGCCTCCGAACGCATCCTACAAATCCTCGCCGAGCCGCTTCCTGTGCGCCGCGATGGGCTTGCAAGCCTGCCGCGCGTTGCACACACGATCCGCTTTGACGAGGTGTTCCTGAGCTATGACGGCAAGCAGGAGGCGCTGGCTGGGTGCAGCTTTGAAGTTCCGGCAAACAGCGTCACTGCCATTGTGGGCGCCAGCGGTGCGGGCAAGAGCACGGTGCTTAATGTGCTGTTGGGTTTCGCACGCGCGCAGCGCGGGCGCATTCTGGTGTCGGATGTCGATCTTGCCGAAGTCAACGAAGGGGCCTGGCTTGCGCAGCTCGCGTGGGTCCCGCAGCGTGCGCACGTCTTCGCAGGCAGCGTGGCGGACAACATCCGCTTGGGCAAGCCGGATGCATCCCTGGATGACATTGTGGCTTGCGCCCGCGCCGCGCAGGCTGACGCGTTCATCGGTGCGCTTGCCCAGGGCTACGACACGATGCTCGGCGAGCGTGGCGCGGGCCTGTCCGGCGGGCAGGTTCAGCGCATCGCGCTGGCGCGCGCCTTCCTGAAAGATGCGCTGGTTCTGGTGCTCGACGCCGGGCGCGTGGTTGATGCGGGGCCCCGCGAGCGATTGGCACATGCTGGCGGCGCCTTCGCGCGCATGCTGCAGACCGGTGCAGAAATGGCATGAAGCGCAAAGACGCACCGACACCGGCGCAGTGCGCGGCGATAAGTGCTGCGCACGATGCCCCGATCGCAGTGCCCGAGCGATTGCCTGGCGACGACGGTGCGCCGAGCGATCCACGCCAGGCACGTGCGGATCTGATGCGACTCTGGAGCCTGTTCCTGCCCTACTGGCGCTGGATGATGGGAGGAGCCGCTGTGGCGCTCGCTGGACTGCTGGCGAACGTCGGCCTCCTTGCCCTGTCCGGCTGGTTTGTCTCGGCGATGGCGATTGCCGGGGCCACGGGCGCCGTGCTGAACTACTTCACGCCGGCCGCCGTGATTCGCGCCTTTGCGATCACCCGTACCGGCGGTCGCTACGCGGAGCGCCTGTTGACCCACGAGGCGACGTTCCGGCTTCTGGCGCGATTGCGCGTTTGGTTCTACGTGCGCCTTGAGCCGCTGGCGCCGGCCCGATTGCAGCAATGGCGCGCCGCCGATCTGCTCTCGCGCATTCAGGCTGACATCGATACGCTCAACCAGGTCTATCTGCGTTTGTTCGTACCGGTCGTTGTGGGATCGGCCGCGGTGATCCTCATCACTGCCGCAATGGCCTGGTTCAGCGCCACCGTGGCGGCCTCGACGCTGCTGTTGCTGCTTGGGGCCGGAGTCCTGCTTCCCGCATGGACGCGCAGGCATGGCCGCCAGCCCGGTGCGCAGGCACTGCAGTTGCGCGCGGCGATGCGCAGCACGGTCGCCGATGCGCTGGCGGGAAGCGCCGAGCTGCGCGTGTGCGGCCGCGAGGCGGCGTGGCACGCACGCGTGCAGCGGCAGTCGGGCGATTTGCTGGTGCGGCAGAAGCGTCTGAGCGATCTGGCCGGGCGCTCCAATGGGGCTGTCGGTCTGGCGGCAAATCTGGCATTGTGGCTGGCGGTGATCGCCGTTTTACCCACAGTCGCGGCAGGCCACATGGCTCCGGCCGACCTGGCGATGCTCGCGCTTCTTGCCCTGGCTGCATTCGAGGCGGTTGCACCGCTGCCTGCGGCCTTGCAGTTGCTCGGTGAAATGCTCGCCGCGGCTCGGCGCATTTTCGCTGTGGTGGATGCGAAACCGCAGGTCAGCACGCCCGCTGGCCCTTCGCCGCAGCCGCGGGATGCGAGCATCGCGTTCGACGCGGTATGCATGCGCTACGCTGCGGACGCCCCCTGGACGCTACAGGGGTTGACGGTTGATGTCCGAAGCGGCGGCAGACTGGCCATTGTCGGCGCGAGTGGCGCGGGCAAGAGCAGCCTCGTCAATGTGCTTGCGCGCTTTTGGGATTATGAAAAGGGCAGCGTGCGCTTGGGTGGGCACGAGCTGCGCTCGTATACGCCCGACGCTGCGTGTGCCTTGCTCGCCGTCGTGTCGCAAGACGCCTATATCTTCAACGGAACCGTGCTCGACAACCTGCTTCTGGCCAAACCGGGTGCGCAGGAATGCGACGTCGTCACCGCGTGCCGTGCGGCGCAAATCCACGACTTCATCATGAGCCTGCCCGACGGTTACCTGACCGAGTTGGGTGAAGGCGGCATGCGATTTTCGGGCGGACAGGCAAGGCGCGTGGCGCTTGCGCGCGCCTTGCTCAAGGACGCGCCCATCCTGCTGTTGGACGAACCCACGGAAGGTCTGGATGTGGCCACTGAGCTGGAGCTATTCGACACCTTGCGCCTGGTGATGAGGGGCCGCACTGTTTTACTCATCACGCACCGTCTCGCCGCGCTGGCCTCGCTTGTCGACGAGGTGGGCGTGATGGATTGCGGGCGTATCGTGCAGCGGGGAGCCCCCGCGAGCCTTGCCGCGGAACCAGGCCCGTTTCGCGATTTGCAGGACGCGCTCACGCCACCCTGACGTTGCGCGGCGCAAGACGGGGCGCGATGGACGAGGCGGTGTGCCCGTCCCGAGGCGGGGCAAGGCTCTGCGGTTGAGTCCGCGTCGATAGAGCCCGATTTTCGGGACAAGTGGGCGCGCGCGACATGGCTCTGAGGGAAGGCGCCACCGCGCGGCGAGTGCTCGAAGCCGGCTTAATGCGCGGCCTTGCCAGCCTTGGCCTCCTCTTCCTGGCTGTCCATCCAGGCGCCGCCGGCCGCCGCAACCAGAACCATCATGCCGGTCCCGACGAGCCAGGCAAAGTACCACGAGCCATAGTCACCGATGATCACGCCCAGGACGATGGCGATGACGGCGATCAGAAAATAAAGGATAAAGACGAAGAGCGTTTTCATGGTCTGCCCGGTATTCAGTACGCGTGCCCATCATGCTCGAGCGCTTTGGCGTCCACCGTGCCGCGCATGATCCAGAAGGCCCAGCTCGTGTACCAGAGGATGAGAGGCACGAACACCGCGGTGAATCCCGTGGCCCACTGCAAGGTCGTTTGGCTGGAGATCGAATTCCACAGGGTGAGACTCTGTGAAGGGTTGCTGCTTGAGGGCATCATGAAGGGGAAAAGGCTCACGCCGGCCGTTCCGATGATGCCGATCCACGCGAGCGCACCGAGCCACCAGGCCAGCGTATGCTTGTTGGCACGCACGGCCAGAAGACCCAGAATCATCCCCGCGTACGCCAGCAGCGGAACCAGCCAAAGGACGGGGTGTGCGTAGAAATTGGCGTGCCAGGCATCCGGTTGGAGACTCACGCTTTGCTGCAGGGGGTTTTGCGCCAAGGCCGGAGCCGGGGCCTTGTCGAGCACAAAGCCGTTCATCGTGGCAACCCAAAAGCCGCCGACGCTGAACAGGAGGAGGGCCACAATGGCGGCGCCGATTGCAGCCCTTTGCGAGCGTTTGGCGACTTCACCGCCCGCACGGCCCATCAGCATGACGCCGCCCATGTAGATGGACATGGAAAGCGACAGCACACCGGCCATCACGGCGAAGGGGTTGAGCAGCGACACAAAGCTGCCGGTGTAGTACGAGCGTAGATCCCAGGCGAAATGGAAGGGCACGCCGAGGAACATATTGCCCATGCCGGCTCCGTAGATGATCATCGGCACGGCGCCACTGACGAACAGTACCCAGTCCCACACATTGCGCCAATGCGCGGAGGGCAGCTTGCTGCGGTACTCGAAGCCAAGCGGACGCATGATCATGGTCCACAGCAGCAGCAACATCACGATGTAAAGGCCGGAAAATGCCGTGGCGTAGAGCAGGGGAAAGGCGGCAAAGATGGCGCCGCCTCCCAGGATGAACCAGACCTGGTTGCCATCCCAGTGCGGGCCGATGGCGTTCAGGCACACGCGGCGTTCGGTATCGGTCTTGCCAACGAAGCGCAGCAAAGTGCCCACACCCATGTCCATGCCCACCATGATGGCCAGGCCCATGAGCAAAACGCCGAGAAGAAGCCACCAAAGCACTTTCAGTGCAAGATAGATTTCCATCAGTCAGTCCTCCTTGCGCATCATCGCGCCTGCGGGAACGAAGCCGCCGCGTCCGTACGCCGGCCGCGGAGCTGCGCCGCTGGCATCGCTCTCGGGTCCCTTGCGGATGAACTTGACCATCAGATACATCTCGATGGCGATGAATATCGAATACAGCGTGACAAAGCCAACCAGCGAAAAAACCATATAGCCCACGCTATGGGTGGAGGCGCTCATCCAGGTGGGCAGCAAGCCGAATACCGTCCAGGGCTGACGGCCGATTTCGGCGGTCAGCCAGCCCATCTCGCAAGCAACAAATGGCACCGGAATCATCCATGGCGCGACTTTCAGGAACCAGCGCTGCCGCATGATGTCACCGCGGATGGAAAAGATCACCGAGAGGACGAAGAATGCCAGCATCAGAAGCCCCATGCCGACCATGAGACGAAAGGTCCAGAACATGCTGAACACGTCGGGTATCGTGTCCCACGCCGCTTTCTGAATGTCCGCAGGCGTGGCCTTGCTCACGTCCTGGTCCGCCGCATAGCGCTTCACGAGGAAGCCGTAGCCCAGGTCCTTTTGGTGCGCATCGAATTGCGCCAGGGCCTGAGCGTTGCTCGGATCCGAACTCAGCACTTTGAGCGCCTCCACTGCGGGAATGCCGTCTTCAATGCGCTTGACGTTGCCAGCGACGATCTGGTCGACACCAGGCACGGTTTGCGTCATCGTGTGGGTCAACAGCGGGGTGAGCACGTAGGGAACCTGAATCTCGAACCGATTCGTCTTCTGGCTCTGCGACGGCCAGGCGATGACGTTGAAGGGTGCCGGGGCGGGTTCCGTTTGCCACATGGCCTCCATCGCGGCAAGCTTGGATGGCTGTGCCTGCCCGCCGACAAAGCCCAGGGCGTCGCCAAGCGTGATCACGCCTGCCGTGGCGAGCACGCCGAACAACGAGGCCATGCGGAATGAACGCTTGGCAAGATCGACATGACGACCACGGTGCATATACCAGGCGCTGATGCCCACGACGAAAATCGACGCGGTGACGTAGCCAGCAATGCTCGTATGGACGAATTTGGCCTGGGCATCATGGCTAAAGATCAGGTCGCCGAAGCTTGCGAGCTCCATGCGCATGGTCACAGGGTTGAACTTCGCGCCTTGCGGATCCTGCATGAAGCTGTTGGCGATGAGAATCCACAGCGCTGACAGGTTCGACCCGATGGCCACCAAATACGTCACGATCAGGTGCTGCATCTTGGTCAGGCGTTTCCAGCCGAAGACCATGAGGCCAACGAAAGTCGACTCCATGAAGAAGGCCATCAGGCCTTCAATGGCCAGCGGTGCGCCGAAAATATCGCCGACGAAGCCGGAGTAAAAGGACCAGTTGGTGCCAAACTCGAACTCCATGGTGAGCCCGGTGGCCACGCCCAAAGCGAAGTTGATGAGGAAAAGCTTTCCCCAAAAGTCCACCATGTCCTTGTAGATCGCTTTGCCGGTTGTGACGTACACCGTCTCAGCCGCCGCAAGGAAAAAGCTCAGTCCCAGTGTCAGCGGGACAAACAGGAAGTGATACAGCGCTGTCGCAGCGAACTGCACGCGCGACAACTCCACCACGGTACCGTCAATCATGTTGCGCTCCTGAGTTCCCTCGGTCGAGCTGTTGCGGAATAGCCCCTGGCGGTGTGCCGCCTCGGATCTCCAATCTCCATCATCATCGCCGCCTCCTGCCATGCCACGGCAGTGCAACATAGGCTTATTCTGATGCGTTCTGATTGATGTAACGCAATTTCTGGGGGTGTTGCGAGTCACTCGACAAGGGCGCGCGCCACAGGCCAGCTCTATCCAGCAGCGCCCTGGCACCGCGGACGGTGCCCAAACGCCGCGTCACCTGCTGCCCGCGAGCGCACATGGGACGGCTGTGCACGACGCCTGTGCTCACCCGCGCGCTGGGACTTGGACTGCTCCTGAAGGCGCCTCTCGCGCAGCCTCGGCATCCAGTCCGAAATCGGCCCAGTCGTCACCCATGAGCTCAGCCGGATGCTGTGTCCGTTCGGATCCATTGCCACAGCGCATGGAATCTGCGGCGCAGTAGCGCTCACAGCCCCAGCAAACGCGTTCAGGGTGCGACGGATGGATTGGAAACTTTCGAGTCACGAATTGGCCCTTCCAAAGCCAATGAGACGCCTCCCCGCACAAAGCTGGTTTGATCAAGGGCAAAGAAGCCCGCAATTGACGCAAGCCCGCCGGGCGTGCAGCGCAGCAGGAGAAGACGACAAGGAATGGCCGTTGCGGCTCAGCAACAAACGAACCGCGCTGTTTGCACGGCCGCGGCAAAGCTGCCCTTGCCGGGGCGCGCAGGGGCCCTGGGTGGTTCTTGAGCCAGGACGGTGGAGCTCAGCGGTGCTGGCGCCGTTTGGACCTGAGGTGCATCAACCCGCACGGCAGCGTGGTCAATCGTGGGGCTGGATGCGGGAAGGGCGGACACGGGTGCGCGACACCTCATCGCCGAGTTTTCGCTCAGGTCCCGACCCGATAGGCGCCTTGCGTCAGCTCGTGGGGAACCGGGTTTCGAGCGTCGAGGCAAACCGCGTTGACCAGGAGCTGGATCAATTCGCGTTCGGCCGCATCCTGGCCATCGCCGTTGTGAACTCGCCCATGGCACAACGCCAAAGGGCTGTCCTGCAGGCCCTGCTCCGCAATGAATCGTGTGAGCGGGCAAGCCTCCAGGCGACCCGCGCAATGGCGCTCGTTGCTGTGGGCTCGCATCCATTGAAAGGCAAGCGCGCCGAGGAACGTGCGAAAGTCCGTATGGCCAAGTGGTGTCACCATTGATGCGCCGTGGCGTTGCCACCAGCCGACGAGCATGTCCGCCGGCATCGGCCTGGCGAGGCCGTAGCCCTGCCCGTAGCGCGCACCAAGAAGACGCGCAGCCTCAATCATCCCTTCGTCTTCAAGACCCTCCACCACAACGGCTCGGTCGAGGTCATGCCCCATTTGGATGATCGTCCGGATCATGCTCATGGTTTGAATTGGGTTGTTCCTGATGCGAACCAAAAGCGCCTGATCCGCCTTGATCGTGGAAAATGGCAGCGCGGACAAACGTTGCAGGCTGCTGTAGCCGGAGCCCAAGTCATCCATGGACAGCTTGACGCCAAGCGCGACCAGTCTACCCACAGCCTCGTCCTGTGCCGAAGCCTCGATATTTTGGGTTTCAAGGAGCTCCAGGGTCAGGCGGTGGGGTGCCACCGCGTGCTGGCGCAGGGCGTCGGTCACCCAACGCGGACAATCCGGGTGCACCATGGTGCGCGGTGGAAGATTGACCGCAACCTCGATCGAGAGGCCCTGCGCGTCCCACTGCGCCAAATGGTCCAGAGCTGCTTGAAGGCCCTGCCGGAACAAGAGATTCATGTCTGCCTCTCCCAGCAGGGGCAGGAACATGGCTGGCGCAATGACCTGCCCGTCGGGCTGTTGCATGCGTGCCAAAGCCTCGGCCTTGACGAGCTTGCCGCTGCGCAAGTCGATGATCGGCTGCATGTACATGCGCAGACCGCTCGAAAACAGGAGGTTGCGCAGGGCTCGGGCGCTGTCCTCTGAAACCACCGGAGGGGGCGTTGCGCAACGCATGCAAATCTGCTCCCACTGCTGCTGCAAACCCGCGGCGAACTGTTTCATCGCGGTTGATTCGAATTGGCTGGGGTAAGCGCCGAACAGCGTGAGCACGGCCACGGCCTGTCCAAATCCGTCCCGAATGGGGATGCTCAAGGTTGAGCGAATGCCGATGTCGCGAGAGAGCTGGTGCCAGGCTTGGTGGTGGGGGCTTCGGGCAACTGAGGGCAAGCTGTGAATCTGCACGCTCCGCCAGGCCAGGGCGCACGTGCCTTGGCCACGTGGCGAGGCGGGATCGACGACGGCTTCGAGGCCGGGCTGTGTCAGGATCGAGACGACCTCTTTCGCGCGAGGGCCCGAGCTGCCTTCCGGAGTCAGGATGCCATGGGCATTCAACCGCATCAGCAATGCAGCCTGCAACCCCTGGGCTTGCCCCAGGCCGAGCAGAGCCTGCGAACTGGCATCGAGCCACAGGCTTCCTGGCGGAGGCAGCGGTTCCGCCAGCATTCGCGTGTACGTTTCGAGCGTGCGTTGCGCGGCCTCGACCTGTGTTTGCAGGTCTTCCTGCAAGCGGCTTTCCGTCGCCAGCAAGAGCCGGTAGCGGTCCTGAGCGACGAGCAAAGCATGATTCAGACGCTCAATCAGAAGCCGGCGCAGAAGCGCGTAGGACTGCAGTTGTGCATTGACGCTGACGCCGACCAGGGCATGGGAGGCGCCCACCCGCTGCGCCACCTGGCGAATGGCGTCCTGCTTGGTGTCCGGGGCAAAGAGGAAGCGCAAGTGCTCGGCTTGCCGCGTTTTGAGGGCCGCGATCTCCTCCGCGCTCAAGTGGCCCAGGATGCTGTTGGGGCGCGGACTTGATTCCAGATCGGCGTAAAAGTGCTCGACAAACTGCGCGCAAATGGCGTTGAAATGCCCGGCGGTTTTGCTCAGCAGTGCCCGGGCCTCGTCGCCGTAGGCATCGAACGCCCCCATCGCATCCGGCGGCGGCGCGTTGGTGCTGCTGAGTTGCCACCAGCCAGAACGATCGTGTTTGCGGCGCTTGGCTTGGTACATCGCCATGTCGGCTTGGCGCAGAAGGTCATTGGCTTCGTGCCCATCCTTGGGGAACAGGGCAATGCCCATGGTCATCCCGATCTCCGCGTGCACGCCAGGTGCGACCTCAAAGGTCGATTCCACCGCCCCGTGCAGACGTGACAAGGCAGCCGTGAGCCGTTCGACGGCCTCAAGCGGATCCAGATCCTCGATCACCACGACAAACTCATCCCCACCAAGGCGCGCCACCATGTCAGACGCCCGCAATCTGGATCGCAGCCGCATGGCCAACGCCGTGAGCAATCGGTCACCGGCGTCATGACCCCAGGCGTCGTTGACCAGTTTGAAGTCATCCAGATCGATGACGCCCACCGCAAGCGCACTGCTCAAGCGGCGAGCGTGCGCGATTGCCTTCGGCAAGTGCTGCTCGAGGGCAAAGCGATTGGGTGATCCGGTCAGCGGATCCGTGCCGGCCTGGATCTGCAGGTCGTACTCCCGCTGTCTGCGCTCCGTGATGTCCTTGAAGGTGAACAAATAGGCGCTTTGTCCGTCGATTTGGGTCTGGATCGCGGATGTCGACACCCAAATGACATGCCCGGCCAGTTGTCGGATGGCCATGTCACGGTCGCGAACGGCCCCGTTCCGGATGACATCGCGCATCAGTGCATCGTGCGCTCGAGGGTCAACCCAGCGCTCGAACGTCGACAAGTTGATGAGGGCGGCCTCGCTGCAGCCGAACAGCTCGCACGTGGCAGCATTCGCGTAGAGAACCGACGAGTGCGCCGCGTCGATCACAACGGCTGGAGTCGGCAGGTGCTGAATCATCTCGCGGAAGCTGCGTTCCTTGTGCGCCAGGGCCCGGGCGCGCTCCTCGGCGCGCCGCTCCAGTGTGCTGTTGAGCGCACGCAGGTCAGCAGTTGTTTGAAGACGGCGGCTTTGCAGGGCGCCCGCAAGGAGGACGGCGCAGGCCATGGTGATCCCCCTCAACTCGACGCTGACGATGGACTGGTACAGGGGTGCATGGGCGTAGGGGCCCAGCCCGGCGATGGTGGCCCCCACACCGAGCGCGATCGTGAACGCCAGCAACAAGGCGGTAACCCAGAGGTTCAGGCGAAAGATCGCCCAGATGGCCGGGAGGATCAGCATGCCCATCAACCCGACCCGCACGGCCGGGCTGATGCCCGGGGCGACGAAGACGAAGGATCCAATGGTCAGGCCGGCGAGAAAAACGCCCCAGACTTCACGGGCATCCTGAGGCGGCTGCGATGGCAGTTGGCCTCGGCGCCGCAGCCAAAGCAGATGCGACGCGGGAACGAGCATCGCCACGCTGCAGACGTCCGCGATGACCCAGCGAAACAGGGTGAGCGAAAACGCGACGCTGGAGGCGCCCTCGACGAAGATCAATCCCGTGGCGCCAAACAGGGCGGAGAGAAGGCCATTGGCCAAACCCATCCACGTCAGGAAGTAGGCAACGCCACGGGGCTCGTACCAGATGCGGTTTTCAGCAATATGGGATCGCTCCATGCCCCAGCGCCCCAGCATGGGCGCCAGGACATTGCCGATCGACGCCCAGGTCGCACCGAGCGGAGTCCAGCCAAAGAGAAGCACATTGGCTGCATAGGCTCCCACGAAAACTCCAGGCATGGCCTTCCAACCCCAAACCAGTGCCGCGAAAGCCGCGAGCGCCGCCGATGGCCAAAGCGGTGAGGCATGGGTAAAGGCAAGCGCCGGCAGTGTGGCCAATGCAACGTATCCCAGGGCGACCAGGACATTGATTGGCAGCGGATGCGTGACGAAGCGTTGCGTCGATAAGGGCATGGTGGTAAGCGTAGCGCACAGGGTGCAAGCATTTGCGCGAGCCGCGCACGCAGATGCAACGTTGGCGTGTCATGGGTCGTCGGCTCGTGCCATTGTCGATGGAGGAGACCGTTCATCCACCGACGGCGAATGGCGTGCCCATTCGGTCCTCGACATCCGCGTTGTTGCGCGCGGCCGTACCGTCAACGCCGCCCAAAATCATGTCAGCCGCTGATGACGGGCGCGCGCGTGGCAGGCATCCTCGTTTCTTTGGTGCCAGCAGCAGCCAACGGCTGTCGCTGAGCGGGGCATCAAAGGCGCTCGATGATGGTCACGTTGGCCATCCCACCACCTTCGCACATGGTCTGAAGACCCCAACGCCCTCGACGCTGGTGCAGCGCGTGCACGAGCGTGGTCATCAGCTTGGTTCCCGAGGCGCCAAGCGGGTGCCCGAGCGCAATTGCTCCGCCATTGACGTTGAGTCGGTCGGGATCGGCCCCGAGCGCTTGCAGCCACGCCAATGGAATGGGAGCGAACGCCTCGTTGACTTCATAAAGATCGATCTGCTCGATTGTGAGTCCCGCTTTATTCAGCGCTCGCTGCGTCGCGGGAATCGGTGCTTCAAGCATGATGACCGGATCATGCCCGAGCACGCTCATGTGATGCACGCGTGCCAGGGGTCTGATGCCCAGCTTTGCGAGACCTCGCTCGTTGACCACCATGACCCCACTGGCGCCGTCGCAGATCTGGCTGGCCGTTGCCGCCGTGCAGACACCGCCTTCGGTGATCGGTTTGACTGCGCTGATCGCGTCCAGCGAAACGTCGAATCGGATGCCTTCATCCACCGTGTGCAGCTCGCCGGGGCTAGCGCCATCAGCCAGGCGAACAGCCACTGGCACGATCTCGGCGTCGAAGAGACCGGCGTTTGTCGATTCAACGGCGCGCTGGTGGCTGCGAAGGGCAAACGCATCAAGCGCGAGGCGATCCAAGCCGTACTTCTTGGCCATCATCTCGGCGCCAGCAAACTGACTGAATTCCACATGGGGGTAGCGCTCCTGCATCTGCGCACTGACATAGGAGCCGAAGCCATGCTTCTGGGGCAGCAAAGAGGGCATGCCCATCGGTACGCGTGACATGCTCTCCACGCCCGCTGCGATGACAACGTCCATTGCACCCGACATCACCGCCTGCGCGGCAAAGTGCAGGGCTTGCTGCGAAGAGCCGCATTGCCGGTCGACGGATGTTGCCGGAACGCTCTCGGGAAGCGAGGACGCGAGTACCGAATTGCGGGCGATGTTGGTGGATTGCTCTCCGGCTTGGCCGACGCACCCCATGATCACGTCCTCGACGAGGGCCGGGTCGGCGCCCGAACGGTCAACGAGCGCATCCAGAATGCACGCTGCGAGGTCGGCGGGATGCCAGGCCGACAGCCGTCCACCGCGTCGCCCGCCAGCGGTGCGTGCAGCGGCAACAATGAATGCTTCGCGCATCAGTTAGCTCCGAGAGACTCTGGCGTTCAGGCCGGGGAGAATAGAGGTGCGGATCGTTGATGCAACCCGTCTTCACAATATAAATGAGGTGGCTCGACCTGAGGCAGCATGGTTGCCCTCATTGGGCAGCGTGCGCGCCCCGCGAGGCTTGCTACGAAATCCTCGCCGATGCCAGCAATGCGTCCGGCGCAAGCCTAGCGGAACCGCATGCCTGGTCAGCGCAGCCTGGGGTGGGGTGGTGCAAGCTCAGGGCTGAGCGGGCTTGGGCGGTGCGGGGTGTTTGGGGAAATAGTTCTTTTCGGCGAGCGCTTCGTACAGGGGCGGGGTGAAGAGGTTGGCGATGCGCGAGGCGATGAGGGCGGTGGCCATCATGGGGATGACCATGCCGGTGCCGTTGGTCATTTCCATGACGATGACGAAGGCGGTGAGGGGGGACTGGGTGACGGCGGCGAGGTAGCCGGTCATGCACAGGGCGATGAGCGCGGGCAGGGGGGCCCAGGCGAAGACGGCATGGATCCACTGGGCAAGGCCGGCGCCGATGGACAGCGAGGGGGAGAACAGGCCGCCGGGGATGCCCGCCATGTAGCTGACGACCATGGCGGCCCATTTGGTGATGGCGTAGCCCTCGCTGAGGGGGGCGGCGCCGTCGAGCAGGTGGCGGGCCTGGTCATAGCCACTGCCCCAGGTCTGGCCCCCGGTGCCTACGCCCAGGGCGGCGATGGCCAGGCCGATGACCAGCGCGTACAGCAGGGGCTTGTTCGCACGCCAGGCCTGCAGCGGGCGCGGCATCCAGATCTCCCATCGCAGCAGCGCCCAGTTGAAGGCGGCGCCCAGCAGGCCGCAGGCGATGGCGGTGAGCACGACGGGCAGCACGAATGCGATGTGGAAGTTCTGCGGCACGTTGAGCTGGCCGAAGTACAGGTAGTTGCCAGCCAGCGCCAGCGAGGTCAGGCCGGAGAACACCACGGCGGTGATCATGGTGCCGTTGGTGCGGCTCTCGAAGTCGCGCGCCAGCTCCTCGATGGCGAAGATGACGCCGGCCAGCGGCGTGTTGAACGCCGCCGACAGCCCCGCCGCAGCGCCTGCCAGCAGCAGCTGGCGCTCCAGGCGCGGGGTGCGATGCGGATAAAAGCGACGGGTCTCGGCCATGATGGCCGCGCCGATGTGCACCGTGGGGCCTTCGCGGCCAATGGTCATGCCGCCCAGGAAGCCGAGCAGCGAGACCGCGAGCTTGCCGGCGATGACGCGCAGGCCGAAGAGGCGTTGCATGAGGGTGTCGTCGGGCGGGGCGTGCAGGGCGGCGATGACTTGCGGGATGCCGCTGCCCTCGCTGCCGGAGAACCAGCGGCGGGTGAGGAACACGGCCAGCACGGTGAAGGCCGGTGTGATGAGAAACGCCAGCCAGGGCCGCCCGGCGATCCAGCCCAGGAAGATCGCGTAGGCATCGTTGCTCCACTGCGCATACAGCACCGCCACCAG
>JAGWOZ010000058.1 GCA_028870715.1 Betaproteobacteria bacterium
AGCAACACGTCCATGCGCTGGAGCTCCCGGGCTCATTCTTTGAATTCATCACCCGCGCAGCCCTTCCCGGCGGCTCGCTACCTGCCGATATGGACATGCGATTCGACTCAGGCAACGCAACCGGCATTTTCAAGATGACCGCAATATGAACAATACACACACATCCTCGACACATGATTCGGGACTTCGTTCTCGCACAACCTGGCTGGCGCTCTTCGTTGCGCTAGGTGCCGCTGGGACACTGGCAGCCGCGCTTTGGGTCCAGCACCTCGGGAATCCTCCCTGTCCGCTTTGCATCTTGCAGCGCATGGGTTACCTGTCCATCTTGGCATTTGCTCTGCTAACCTCTGCCGCAAGGCTTAGCGAGAGACCCGGCATCGGCCGTGGGACTGCCGCTCTTGGGGTTTTGAGCGGGTTGCTCGGTTTGGCTGCCGCAGCCAAGCATGTGTGGCTGGTTTGGCACCCCGGTCAAACCTGCGGGCTGGATCCTCTGGCCGTAACCATCAACCATTGGCCCATCACGCACTGGGCGCCATGGATGTTCAGAGCCGACGGTTTTTGCGCTGACGTGCCCTATGTGTTTGGATTGGCGCTTCCGTTGTGGTCGGCGCTGGGGTTCGTCGTACTGACGGTGCTTTTGCTGCCGGCATTGCGAGCGTCTTCCACGCACTGACCAGCTCGCAACGGTTACATGTTCTCGGCCTGCCAGACCCGGGGACGATCGACGCCCTACCCGCGAGCCACCTCGACGCGGGCGAACCTGCCGCGAGCCGAACGAGTCAGCACGCCCGAGCACCGCCAAATTTGGCCCCAGTAAGGCCGCGCGCGGCGACAAACGCCACGACCATGCGCTCCCTGCACGTCGCGCACGCAATGGACATTGCGCCGAGCATGGTGGCCGAAGCCACCCAAAACGTCGACATCGATCATTGTCTTGCGCTTGGCCCAGCAGCGATGCGCAGCCACGCCGACCCTCACAATGAACATGTGCCCGCACATTCTCCTTCCTCGCCCGGCCCGACGCACAGCGTCACATTGGCGAAGCCGTCCAGGCAGGAGGGGGCAAGCGGGCGGGTTTTGCCTGTTGTTCCTCGTAAAACTGGACAAAGCACAGCATGCTGCACTGCAGAATCGGAACAGCGCATGGGTGGTGCTCATCGCCGGGCATGCAGCGCCGCACATCCCTCAACGGGACACGCCTGGGACGGGCGCGGCGGCGAGACCCAAACCTCTGCCATGGCAGCGGGGCAATTCCTGGTCCGTGCCACCCACGACAACGACAGCGTTTAGTGTGGCGGGCGAGTTCATTGCGGCCTGCGTGACGCTGCGCGTCGGGCACGGCTTGAAGGCCGTAACGCACGGGCAAACGTTCAAGGCGCCTGCCCCCAACGTTCGGCCGTCCTCTTCGCGACCGATGCCAAACTTGGCGATACGCCTGCAAGAAAAGCTCAGTCGCACGAAAATGTTGCCATGCAAAACTTGAATGCAGTTTCCTTGTCCATGCTCGACCTCGTCGCCGTGCGTGAGGGTGGGACCGTCGCCGATGCACTGTCCATCGCCCTGCGCACTGCGCAGCATGCTGAAGCCCTGGGCTTCAAGCGCTACTGGCTCGCCGAACATCACAACATGCCCGGCATCGCGAGCTCCGCCACGGCCGTGCTCGTGGGCTACATCGCGGCCGGCACGCAAAGCATTCGCGTTGGCTCGGGCGGGGTCATGCTTCCGAACCATGCTCCGCTTGTGGTGGCCGAGGCCTTTGGCACCTTGGCCGAGCTCTACCCGGATCGCATTGACCTGGGCCTGGGTCGCGCCCCTGGGACAGACCAGCTGACCATGCGCGCGCTGCGTCGTGACCGCATCGAGTCTGAAGATGACTTTCCCCGCGATGTGGCTGAGCTTCAGCGCTTGCTCGCACCACCCGAGCCGGGTCAGCGCCTGATTGCCATGCCAGGAGCAGGAACGCAGGTGCCCATCTGGCTCTTGGGCTCGAGCTTGTTTTCGGCACGGCTCGCCGCACAACGTGGGCTTCCCTACGCCTTCGCATCACACTTTGCACCGCGCCTGCTTCTGCCGGCGCTTGATCTCTACCGCCGCGAATTCTGTCCCTCTTCCACGCTGGCGCGCCCGTACGTCACCATTGGCGTGCCGCTGATTGCGGCGCCTTCGGACGACGAAGCCCAATTTCTTGCCAGCAGCACCTACCAGCGCGTGCTCGGCATCATTACAGGACAGCGAGGCCGCCTTCAGCCTCCGCTGCCAGGTTTCATGGACCAGCTTCACCCGCAGGAACGCGCTGCAATTGCCGACTTCCTGGCCGCCGCGGTGATCGGGGGGCCCACAACGGTGCGCACCGGGCTTGAAGCCCTGGCCAAGGCAACGAATGCCGATGAGTTCATGCTTGTGTGCGACATCTTCGACGCCAACCTTCGCCTGCGCTCGCTGGACATTGCCGCAGCCACCCTGCAGTCTTGAATCCGGGCCTTGTTGGCCCCGGACGTTGTGGCTATGCTGAGTACTCCATGAAGGAGACAGGCAATGCGCGAAGATGGTCGGCGAGGTTGGTCACGACGTGAAATGCTCAATCTGATGGCCTGGACGGGTGTCGCTGGCATCGCCGGTACCGACGCCGCTGGCTTTGAGCAGGCGCTGTCGGCGGAGCTGCCGCGATCCATGGACCGCCTGCTTCCGCCCGGCTCGCAGCAACTCGCCGCGCTGATGGACACGCTGGCCAAAGCGCCCCATCGCCGGAACTTCACGACTGTGCCGATGATGCTCACCGACCCCGAGATGTGGGACGCACAGGCCATCCATGATGTCTTGCACTACTCGGGAAATCCCAAAATGGTCTGGCACAACACGGACCTGGAGGGCCCTTGGCTGAACCTGATGCGTCTTGCGCTAAATGCGCAGATCTGGTCGTTCAAGCACCCCGACTTCCTCATTGTCTCCGTGACCCATGGCTCCGCCGCTCTGGCCCTGTTCGACGAGCAGGCGTGGACAAAGTACGATTTTCCCAAGCTCACGAAGAACAAGGTCAAGCGCAACACGTTCATCGACATTCCCGCCGCAGCCCTTGCCGACCCGGCGGACTTCCAAAATCCCGAGGGCGCATACTCAGCCAAGGCCACAAGTGTCACCGTGCTGCAAAGGCGCGGCGTCATATTCATGGCCTGCCATGACGGCATATGGGGGCTAGCTGGTCACCTTCACAGCAAGGGACCCAACCCCGACCGGCTATCGCAGCCGCAGCTGGCTGCGGATCTCACCAATCACCTGATACCCGGCGTCATCCTTACGCCCGACGTGGTGGCCGAACTCGTCGAGCTTGAACAAGCCGGCTTCACCTACGCCCACAGCTGAGTCGACAGAAATCGGCGGTCGTTCAGGTCTTGCGTTTTCCTCGCGCTGCATTGTTTTGCGCCGCTTTGCGGGCTTCACCGGTGACGTGACGCAGGTTGGTGTCGGCCATGTCGGCAGCCTTCTTCGAGGCCTGCTTCACCGCTTCGTAGGCTGCGTTCGCATTTTCCAGCGCACTTTTCATCAAAGCCACCGCTGGCTCCGATCCCGCGGGAGCGGATTTCGCAGAACTCTCAACCAGCGCCATGAACTTGCGGTGCATCTCGGCCACCTGTGCCTCGGCCGTCTTGGCGATGTCGGCCTGCGCGCCCGAGGCGATCTCATGCACGTGCTGCGCGTACGCCAGCATTTTCTCCGCCACAGGCTCCATCCACTGCGCCTGCCTTGTCGTCAGACCTTGCAAATCTTTGGCTGACAACTTTGTCATGGCCTCTTCAGCGCTATCCTGGAGCGTCTCTTTCACGGTCTGCATGCTCAAGACCACCAACTTCTCCATACTTTCCATGGTCTTGGTCACCATGTCGAACATGGCTTCGAATTGCGCCTTTTGCGTTGCGATCAACTCTTCGGGTGTCATGGCAGTCCTTTCCGGTTGGGTGGGCGTGCCAACATGCTAGGCCGGCGCCCTGCGGGCTACAAGGGGGTGAACGCTCGGACGCCAGTGCGCGCACAGACAGGGAGCACAATAACCATGCCAGCCGGATCCGATCTTCCCTTTAACACCCGTGCTCCAAGACCCTGCACGCTATGCGTCATGACGTCAACTTCTGGTTTGGCCTGAACGGCGCGCCGCCTGGAGAGCGTCCCCATGTTTACGCGCTCGAAAGGCTGATCAATCCGCTGATGGTGGGCATCGCCTTACTGGCCATCCCATCCTTTTACCTGGAAGATCTTCAGCCCGATGGGGCGCTCAAGCCTTTTGGCCTGGAGATTGACCTTTTCATTCTCGGCGCATTCCTGGTCGAAACCCTGATCATGCTGGTTCTATGCCGGCAGAAATGGAATTACCTCAAGTACAACTGGCTGAATGTTCTGATCATCGTGGCATCGGCCCTACCGCTGGTTGGGCTTAACAGCGAGTGGATCCCGCTGATCCGTTTGCTGCGGATCACCTATATCGGGTTGGTCTTCGTCCGGCTGCTGAGCTATGTGCGACGCATCGTGACGGCCAATGCCATTCCCTATGCCTTCATGCTTGGCCTCGGCGCCGTGCTGCTCGCCGGATTGGGGTTCTACTGGATTGAACCCACCATCCATTCCTACGAAACGGGGCTATGGCTGGCCTTCACAACAGCTGCAACCGTCGGCTATGGTGACTACGTGCCCACCACCGCTGCCTCGCGCGTGCTGGCCGTCCTTGTCGTCATTGTGGGCTACGCCGTTTTTTCCCTGATCACAGCGAGCATCGCGGCCTTCTTCATTGGCGAAAACGAGAAGAAGCTCCAACATGAGATCTATCGCGACATGAAGGCCTTGCGTCACGAGCTGCACGAACTGCGCAACGAGATTGTGCAACTGACGAGTCGTGCACAGTCGCAGGACGGCCCATCCACGCCACAGCATTCAACGATGCCAATGGATCCCGAACCAGCCAATCCCGCGGGCTCGCCGCAGGAGCAGTCGACCACACCATAACGCGCTCGGCGCCATGCTCGACTGATGACCCTCTTGTCGCGATTTCGTCGCAACAAGAGGATCCACGTTGCAACCGCGCGGGCTCACCGAGATAGTGGCCAACACCACGGCGACCAAGCTGGCGGCAGAGCTCGGGCCCACGGCCACCGCCTCGCAACAGACTTGATGGTTAAACCTCGACGTTGCTCAAGGAGCCGCTCGTGGTTATGCTGGCTGCCGTGGCTGTGGCAGCACTTCTCGCGGTGCTGGGGGCAGCCCTTGTTTACCCTGTGGCTGGCCCGCACTGCTGGCCATTCAACCTGGCAGCCAGACTTGGCCGTGGGGAACGTGACCCCACGGTTGATTTCTGCGCTCAATCACTCCACGAGACCTGCCAATGCCGGAACCCTCCGCAGACCGATTTCGACGCTGGACTCTCGGGCTTTACGCCTGCGCGTTCACGATACTGGTTGGGGGCATGAGTTGGTATCTCAGCCAGACGTGGCGCGAGCAGCTGAATCAAACGCGCAGCCAGCTGCACGCCTTGGCGCAGTTGACCCATCAAGCTGTCCAGCTTCAGTTCGATCAATATGCACGGAGCTTGCGCCTGCTTGCTTGGCAGCTGAACGACACACCAGAGCAAGACCCGAGCATTTTGCGTCGCGAGCTGGCGCAGTACGCGCAAAGTGATGCCGGGATCGCCGTACTGAATCTCGTGAGATCAGATGGCCGAGTCCTGACCAGCACCGGAGTGCCCGGCAACACGGCCATGCCCGATCTGAACGCTGACCCTGCCTTGCGCGATTTGCTGGACCGCGCCCGCGCCCAGCCGCTGGTCTTGCAGCTGCTTCACCCCGCCCTCAGCCCGCTGGTCCACCGACTTGTCATTCATCTTGCGATGGCCGCAACGACACCGAATGGCGCCTTGTTCTACTTGGTTGGTGGAATCGACATGAGCCAACAAGTGCAGCTTTATCGCGATCTGCTGACACCAGGGCAGCGCGCGGATGGCGAGGTCATTGGCCTCCTGGGCCAAGACGGGTATTTGTATGGAGCGTGGCCGCTTCCTGGAAAAATCCGAGAAACCGGTGGCCGCCTGGAAAGCGTCCTCCAGCAGCCCCGAGACGGCGCGCTGCACCAATTTCTGCTGAACCACCCCGGCGCTGCCCAAGGAGACGTGGACGGTCTCATCAATGTCGGACTGTCGAATACGGAGTACTTGGGTGCATTTCAACAACTCCGCGGATTCCCGCTCTACGCCTCGGTCTTTGCACCCAAGCCCCTTGTGTGGGCCAAATGGTGGAAGATCGTCCTAGCGCCCCTAATTGGGGCGTGCTTGGCGCTCGCGCTGCTGACGCTCATCATGGCCCTGAGCCTGCGCTTGCAACGGCAGTGGTTGGAGGACGCTCAGCACAAGAATGAACAATTGCGCCTGGCCTGCGAAGGCGAAGCGCGCCAGAATGCCGCATTGGGGCTTTTAGGCCAAAGCTTGGCGATGGCGATGCGTGCCTCCGATACGCAGTCCATCTTTCAGGGGCTTTGCGCATTAGCCACGGAGCAGCTCGGGTGCGCCCTGGTCTGGGTCGGATGTGCTGAAGCCACCGGACGCCGACAGGTGACCCCGATCGCATCAGCCGGACAGACCGGCTATCTGCAGGGCATCCAGATCGCACTGAATGACGCCCGGTTCGAACAGGGCCCCTTTGCACGTTGCATTAAAAGTGGAAAGCCTGTTTTTTCCACGATCAACGCACCCGAGTTTCGCCCTTGGCATGCCCAGGCGAAAGCGTATGGCATCGAGGAAATCCTCGCACTTCCCCTCCCGCTGGAATCGTGTGCGCCGGGCCATGCCGTGGTCTTCTACGGCACGCTCCCCGGATTTTTCACGGACTCGCATGTCGTGGGGACTTTGCTGCAGATGGTTCAGGAGGTTTCGCTTGCCCTGCAATCGCTCCTGACAAGACAGGCGCTTGACCAATCGCGCCATGCAGAGTCCACTGCCAACGCGCACTTTCATCAGATCCTCAACTACCTTCCGGCCGGAGTCATCGTCTTTGACGCTGACGGGTCGGTGCAGTATTGCAGCCGGGCCTTTGTCGATCTGTACAGCCTTGATCTGGACCCCAACTTGCTCGTCGGGCGTCCTTGGCGGGACGTCTGGAGCCACATCGCAGCGATGCACGCCCACCCCGAAGCTGCAACGCGTCGACTCAAGCTGCAAATGCATCAAAACGAACCGGCCCAGGACGAGATCAAGCTGGCCAATGGCCGCGTTTTCCTCGGCAATTACGTTCCGTTGCACGATGGGCATCAGCCGGGCGGCGCCGTGTGGAGCCTGCAGGACATCACCTCGCTCAAAACTCAAGAGGCACAGATCAAGCAAATGATTGATCGCGACCCGCTCACCGGCTTGTTCAACCGCCGTGCCTTTGACGCACGCCTTGCCCAGTGCCTGGATGCGCACCCGGCAAGTGAGAAACTTGTGGTGGGCATCCTTGACCTGGACCACTTCAAGAATATCAATGATCGACTTGGCCATCAAATTGGGGACGCGCTCCTGGTTGAGGTGAGTCGCCGTCTTGCCAGCGTCTTGCGCGATTCGGATTTGCTGGCTCGCTTGGGCGGTGACGAATTTGGCTTGATCCTGCCTGACTGTCCGAGCACGGAGCAGCTGGGGGTCATCGCCGAGCGACTTCTGGCAGCCGTAGAGCCTCCCATGGATCTCGACGGCCATACCGAGCACATCAGCTTGTCCTTGGGCTTTACGGTGCATCTGGATCCGACTGTCGGCGCCACCACCTTGCTGCGACAGGCTGATATGGCCATGTACGCAGCCAAAGCGCGAGGACGCCGCCAATACCAGATCTTTGGTGAAGCGATGGAGATGGAGGTTGCTCGTTACGAGTCCTTGCTGCGATGGGTTGCCAGTGCCTTGCGCGAGGATCGGCTGGAGCTGCACTACCAGCCCATCCTGTCGTTGCGGCCCGATTCCCGCGGCCGGATGCGGGCCAGCGTCGGTAAGGTCGAGGCCTTGCTGCGCTTGCGTGACGAGACTGGCAGCGTGCATGCGGCGGGAATTTTCGAAGAGGTTCTCGACGATCCCCAATTGGCAGTCCACATTGGCCGCTACGTTCTGCACGAAGCCATCTCGCAGGCACTTCGGTGGCGAGACCAGGGGCTACGCTTGCAAATCTGCGTCAATATCAGCCCGCGACACTTTTTGGATCAATCATTTATCGCTGATGTTCAGGATGCTTTGAAACTTGCACCTGACGGCGTTGCCGAACTGATTGAAGTCGAACTGACCGAGCATGGCGCACAGCTCAATGGGTCGTTGGCCCGGCAAGTTGTCCAGGCATGCCGGTTATTGGGCGTCTGTGTCAGCCTCGATGACTTTGGCACCGGCAGCGCGAGCCTCACTCACCTTCAGCTTCTTGACGTGTCAACGGTCAAAATCGATCGATGCTTCACCAGTGACTTATTCGACAATGATGCCAATCTCAGCATCACCGATGGAATGCTGCGCACCGCGCAGATGATGGGCCTGACGGTGGTGGCCGAAGGTGTTGAAACGCCCCGGCAGGCGTTAGCCCTATTCGTGATGGGTTGCTTGAACCTGCAGGGCTATGTCATCGCACGCCCCATGCCAGCTGCGAAGCTTGGTACATGGGTGTACCAATGGCACGATGAGTTGCCCTGGGTCGCGTTGATGGAGCAGGTCCTGCACGTGGATGACCAGGCAATTCAAGCCATCGTCGCCCATGGCATCGGTGTCCGGCATTTGCTGATGCAGTCCCGCGGCGGGCCCGATCATGACTTTTACCGCCAGGTCAATGCGCATGAGCTTTGCAAGCTCGGGGTATGGTGCTCTGAGCAACCGCCGCGCCCGCGCGACACCGCCGCATACGCCTTGCTCATGCGCAATCATGCGGCATTTCATGAACTGGTCCGCCATTACCTGACAACGCCCGGCGCCGTGGAGGGCTCATCCGTGGAAGCAGCCAGTCAAAGCGTCCGCACGGCATTCTGGGATGTGGTTCTCGGCGGTTCGGATTCCATCATTGCGTCTCGATCCACCAAGCCTGTGCACCCCCGCAACACGTTTGACGGCGCCTCGACGTAGGCAACTCGGTGCTCGACAATTCCTCGCGGCCGTGCCATGAGTACCGGTGTGTTGCGGCGGATGCCCTTGGCGTAAGGACATGGGCACCGCGGCGACACGGATGAAGCAAGTCGTGCAATTCCAAATTTGCCTGGCAAAACGGTCCGCCTTGTCGCCGCATGCGCGGGCGCACCTTACTTCAATGTGCATGCGCTTCCATTCGCGCGATTTGCACCGGACGCTGCACGTGGGTGTCGAACGGCAGCGCGCTTTTCATGGCAAGCGACAATACGCGTGGCACCGACTGCAAGCTCTATAGCGGTGTCAGCGCCAGCGCGGCGGTGGCGATCAAGCAGGGCTCTTTTAGACAATACTGGCGGTGAGCCCCGGATACCCCGACAGCCGCTTCGAATTGCATGCGCCGTTTTGGGTTACGGGCTGTTAAGAGCTGGTAAAACCGCGCAGTGCAAGTTAAAAGGAACCCTGCCGGGCGGTGGTGCGGGTCGAAGCTTTGCATGTTCAATATGCGCCGCTGGCGCTGATGCCGGGGCCCGCGAACTTTGGTGCCCCATACTCTGATAACCCACTATTTGGAGAACCTATGAATCCAGACCAATTCGATCGAGGCTTGGCTGTGCGCAAGGAAGTCCTTGGTGCTGAGTACGTCGACGCGGCAATTAAGGGCGCCGATGATTTCACCCGCGATTTGCAGCACCTTGTCACGGAATATGCCTGGGGCGAAATCTGGTCGCGCCCCGGTCTCTCGCGCCGTGATCGCAGCTTGCTCAATCTTGCCATGCTGACCGCGCTGAACAGACCGCATGAATTTCGGCTTCATGTGCGCGGCGCAATCCACAACGGCGTGACCAAGGACGAAATCAAAGAGGTCCTTCTGCAAACGGCCGTTTACTGCGGAGCCCCTGCGGCCATTGACAGCTTCCGAAGCGCGAAGGATGTATTCAAGGAAATGGGGATTTAGCAGGGCTTCGGATCGGCCGCACCAGGCCCCGTCGCCAAATTGCTTTATGGATCCGCACAGCATCGATGCCGCCTCGAAGCCGACTGTGCGTGCAGCGTCGGCGAATCGTGACCGTGCTGCTGCGCGCAAGTGCTAGTGCACGTACCGTGTCCCAGCAACACCGGACATACAGCCACAGACGCAGGGAGCGGCTTTCGCGTGATACTCTGGCCAATGCAACCCACACTCGCCTCTGAGGAGATCGATTCATGTCGAAGACCACGTCTTGCTTCACCCTGACCGCGAAGCGAGCCCGCGCGCTAATGATGGTATCCATCATTTTGGGCGCTCCCTGCGCCCAGGCCACAGATAGCGCCCTTAATCAGACGGCCCAAAAAGCCGGCTCGACCGTTGGCTCTGCGGCGCATGCTGTTGGCCAAGAAGGCAAGAAGATTGGCTTGACCGTTGGCCACGAAGGCAAGAAAGTTGGCTTGGCCATCGGCCATGCAGCAAAGGCCGGGGGCTTAGCCTTCTGGCATGCGGTCAAGGGCGAAAGCCGCTGATCTGAGTACTCGCCCATAAGCCGTCTTTGAGCAGGGAGAGATGGCACGCGTGGCCGCATGGAAACCATGCTGGGGTCTCCATGCACGCCTGGTCAAAACCGAGCCATAAGTGCGTGAATCGAGAATCTTGATCATGCGCTTCTCGCGTTTCGAATGGGCTATTGAGACGGGTTGCCGAAAACCTTCGGGAGGCCATTCGATGCGCGCCACACGGCGCCCTCGCGACCGTCGTCATTCGTTCTGCATGCAGGCGGATAATGTTGGTGTCGTTCACGCCTCAAACAATTTCCCTGGGCATGTATGAATAATGCTTTGGACGCTCCTGTCTTCGGCTCTATAATTTTCCGTGTAATCATTGCGCCGGCGGTATGATGCGAGATAGAGGCGAGGATTACCGGTATACTTTGTCTTTGATGGGATCTTCGGCACCCTCAAATATTTTGTGGACGCAACAGCGTTGAATCTTGAGAAGATCTCGCATCGCACGATAATCTTGTTCCCCAACAATCTAAAGGTGACAACATGGCAACATATGCAGAGCTGCAAGCGCAAATCGCCGCTTTGACGTCCCAAGCCGAGGCGGCTCGGAAGGCTGAGCTTAATAGCGTGATCGCCGACATCAAAAAGAAAATGGCCGACTACGGTTTAACCGTGCACGACTTGGATGGCAGGGCTTCAAGCCTCAAAGGGTCCAAAGTCGCCCCCAAGTATCGGAATCCGAAAACGGGCGCCACATGGTCGGGCAGAGGCAAGCGACCGAACTGGCTGGATGAGGCCATTGCCGAAGGCAACGACATCTCCGCGTTTTTTATTGGCTAAAGCGCAGCGAGCGTGACTGAGGCCAGAAGGGCATCGCTTGCCCCGACCAGCACCCTGTGGTGATTGGGACCAGAACAGCGCGTCGGTGGTTCTCATCGATGCGCATGCAGCGCAGCAAATCCCTTTACGGGACACGCTTGGAACGGGCGTGGCGGCGAGACCCAAACCTCTGCCACGGCAACATGGCAGGTCCAAGTCCTTGGCCCGCGAAACCCCCACTACAGCGCCGTCAGGCGCTTAGTGGCGGGAGAGTTCATCGGTTCACGATTAAAGCTGCCGGATGCGCACCCTGGCGCTACGCCGACCGCACCCCGGTCGCCCCTTGGTCGCGCACATCTGCGCGGACTGCCGGAGCTGGGACCCTTCGCCGCAGTCAATCGGCTGCCGTATAGTCGCCTTCGGTGCGTGGCGCATCGGGCGCCTGGCGGTCGAGGGATGCCCGGTAGGCGACGCAGCCGCGCATGAACGGCGCCCAGGCCGGCACCGCGAGAGCCGGATCGACGCGCTCGGGCAGCAGCGCCCAGAGGTCGGGATGGTGCCAACACAGGTCATGGCCGGTCGCGTCGCGGTGCGCCCGGATGCCGGCGCGCAGTCGCTTGACCTCGGCCAGCAAGTCCGCGCGGGTCAGTACATCCAGGTCATCGTCCATGGTTACCCTGCCCTATGGATAACTGCACTGTCCGCGCCGATTCGTGGGACGAAACGACTATACCGCTGATTTTCAATGAATACTGGCGGAAGCGGTGAGATTCGAACTCACGAACGGTTTCCCGTTGCCGGTTTTCAAGACCGGTGCAATCGACCACTCTGCCACGCTTCCGAAGGGTCCGCATTGTAGGTGAGGTGCGGAACTAGATCGCATTTGAGTGAATCGACCGCGGTTTGCGGTGCTGTTCAGACGGGAGAAACAAGGTCAGCACCTCATTGAGCAGATCCCAACCCCTGGGAGTTGCCGCGATGCGTTCTCCCGTCTGTCGCACAAGCCCGAGCCGGCTGGCTTGATCGAGCCCCCCTTGCAACGTGGACAGGGGTAGACCCGTTCGCTGGGTGTAAAGCTCCGTGGCAAATCCTTCGCGCAGGCGCAGGGCGTTGAGAAGAAACTCAAATGGAAGCTCGCGTCTGCCGATTTCGGCTTCGGACTCGACCGGTGCGCCTTGCACGGCTTGCTGCATATAACGTTCGGGCTGCCGCCATCGAGTCTGGCGAATGATGCGGTGCGCGAAACTCAGCTTGGAGTGTGCCCCGGCGCCGATGCCCAGATAGTCGCCGAAATCCCAGTAGTTCCGGTTATGGCGGCATGCGTGGCCCGGTCGAGCATAGGCGGAGACCTCATAGCGATCGAGTCCGTCAGCCTCAGCCCGATCGGCGACTGCCTGCTGCATGTCGGCGGCGAGATCGCCGTCCGGGAGATTCCCTGGGGGCCGCTTCGCAAATGCAGTCTGGGGCTCAATGGTGAGCTGGTAAAGCGACAGGTGCGCAGGCTGGAAAGCAAGTGCCCTCGCAACCTCGGCTCGCGCATGTTCGACGGTCTGCCCTGGCAGGGCAAACATGAGATCGATATTGAAGTTGGGCACGACGGTTTGGGCTTCTTCGATGGCAGCCCGCGCTTGCGCTGCGTCGTGTACACGCCCGAGCTTGCCGAGCATGGCGTCGTCGAAGCTCTGCACGCCGATGGACAGACGATTGACCCCGGCTTGGGCATAAGCCTTGAAGCGCTCGCGCTCAAAGGTTCCAGGATTCGCCTCAAGGGTGATCTCCGCATCGGAGGCGAGTTGCACGCGAGCGCGCACTTGCGCCAACAGCGCGTCGACTGCCTCGGGCGAGAACAAGCTCGGAGTGCCCCCCCCAAAGAAGATGCTCGTGACGCGTCGGCCCCAGATCAGTGGCAGCGCAGTTTCCAGATCAGCGACGAGCGCCTGCACGTAGCGCAACTCGGGGATCTGCGGCTGCTCCCCCCGCCACTCATGCGAGTTGAAGTCGCAATACGGACATTTGCGCAGGCACCAAGGCAGGTGCACGTAAAGACTGAGCGGCGGCAGCGCATGCAGTTGCAACGTACCTGCCCGCATATAGTCGGGCATGCGAGAAGCCGCCTCAGCCAGAGCCGTCCGCCCATGTTCAGGCGGCGCGTCGACGATGGGAATCACAGGCTCCGTCACGGGGATTTCCACAAATTCGCTGTGAGAATCATCAAGGCTTCAAGTCAGCGCCGAGCTGCCGCTGCACGCCCCAAAAAGCCTGCAGCAGTTGCGCCATCTGCCCTGCGGCGCGCGCACGATGACTGACACGATTCTTGTCCTCGGGCAGCAGCTGTGCGAGCGTCGCGCCGCTTTCGTTCAAGACAAACAGCGGGTCATAACCGAAGCCGCCTGTTCCCTCCAGCTTCACCGCAATGCGTCCATGCAGCCATCCATGGGCAATCAGTGGCTCCGGATCGTCAGGGCGGCGCACGGCAGCCAACACGCACACGAAATGCGCGCGGCGATCGGTACTAGCGTTCAGCTCACTGAGGAGCTTCGCGTTATTCAGCGCATCCTGCGTGGCGCGGTCAGCCGCAGGGGCCTCCGTCGGTTGCGCATAGCGTGCCGACCACACGCCAGGCTCGCCACCGAGAGCGAGCACACATAAACCAGAATCGTCGGCAAGCGCAGGCAAGGCTGTATGCGCCGACGCGTGGCGGGCCTTAGCCAGCGCATTTTCCACGAAGGTGCAGTGCGGTTCGGGACACTCTGGAACCGCGTACTCCGACTGCGGAGCGAGTTCGATCACCAGACCATTGAAGAGTGCCTGGAATTCAGCCCACTTCCCAGGGTTGCCCGTTGCCAGAACCAAGCGCGGTGCATCGTCTAACGGCGGTTTCGTCATGCCAGATCAAGGGCCTGCCTTTGCGCGCCAATCAGTTGTGCGATGCCCACCTGCGCCGCGTCGATGAGCGCGTCAAGCTGCGCGCGATGAAACGGTTCACCCTCGGCGGTGCCCTGCACCTCCACCAAAGCGCCCGATGCCGTGCCAACAACGTTCATATCGCAATCGCAGGTCGAATCTTCTTCATACGCCAGATCGAGCAACACCTCGCCACCAAGCAAACCAACAGAAACCGCCGCCACCAACTCTCGCATGGGATTGCATGCGACTTTCCCCTGCTTCTGCAGCCATGTGCAAGCATCCCAGGCGGCGACGGCAGCGCCGGTGATGGCAGCGGTGCGGGTGCCGCCGTCGGCCTGGAGCACATCACAATCCAAGACGATCTGGCGCTCCCCGAGCGACGTGAAGTCAAACACACTGCGAAGGCTACGACCGATGAGGCGCTGGATCTCCTCGGTGCGCCCCTGAGGCCGACCACGCTTGACCTCACGTTCGCTGCGCGTGTGAGTTGCACGCGGCAGCATGCCATATTCGGCAGTCACCCAGCCTTGGCCCGTTCCTCGGCGATGCGGAGGCACACGTTCCTCCACACTCGCCGTACACAATACGCGTGTGCGCCCCATCTCCACCAGGACTGAGCCCTCGGCATGACAGGTGAACTGGCGCAAAAGACGAAGGGGACGCAGCGTTGCGGCCTGACGGCCGTCGGAACGGGAATAAGGCATGAGATCTATTTTTTGGCCGCAGCGCGGCGGATGGCTTCGTTAATTTCGGCAATGGATCGTTCGATGGCAGCATCATCGAGTTCGTCCATCTGCATATCCGGCAATCCCGACTGGAAAGTCGATGCAAAAACACCGGGACGGATGCCCTCGGTGCTCACGCCCTGTGTCGTTTCGTGTTCAGCCTCCGCCTCCCACTCCATTGCGAGCGCCGTGACATTGTCTGACTCAACAGCATTCTGCCGCAGTGCCAGTTCCACCATCTCGGGTACAGCATCAGATAAGACGCGCTCACTGAGCAGCCGTACGATGGTGGCCTCAGGTAGCTGGCTCCACAAACCGTCGGAACACAGCATCACCACGTCCCCTGAGCGCAGGCTCTGCGGCACACCGATTTCCACAAAAGGGAGCTGGGACGAACCCAGGCAGGTATAGAGAACGTTGCGGTTGACGGGCCCGCCATCCAATGTGGCATCCAGCGGGTTGTTTTCGCGCACCGCGCGCAGCATGCGCTGCTCGGCATGCGAATGGTCACGGGTGCGGGTGAGCAACGCCCCGTTTCGCAGGTAGTACAGGCGGGAATCGCCAACATGCGCCCACTGCGCAACGCCCTTTTGCAGTACACACAGAACGACCGTGGTGCGCGGATAGTCGCTCAGGCCATGGGTCTTGGCGTAGCGTTGAATCTGTTCATGGGCCGTGAGAATCGCTCGGCGAAGGAAGGCGCGCGGATCGTCCAACGCTGGCTTGGCTTCACGCTGGAACATGGCTGCAATGGTCTGCAGCGCCAGTTGCGCCGCCATATCGCCGCGCGGATGGCCACCCATTCCGTCAGCCAGGCCCAAAAGCACGCTGTCTTGCGTGTAACAGTAGCCCATGCGGTCTTCATTCGCCAAGCGCGCGCCGCGCCGGCTGACCTGGTAAATGGAGAACTTCATGACTTATCCCGCCCTGACGGTGCCCTCTCGCGAGCACCACCGCCGGGGCCTATGCGTGTTGCCCCACCGCCCATCCGCGTGGCCTGCTTGGCCTTGTCAACGCGCGATTTGGTGTCATGCACGAGCTCGTCGATTTGCATACGCAATTTTTCACTGAGGGTGAGCTGTGTGTAACGCCGTGGATCTTCAGCGCCCAGCTCCTTTTGCAGATTGAACACACTTTGGGGGCGTGCCAAGGGATCCAGTGACATGCACCACTCCACGATTTCAATGAGGTTGTCCGAATAGATGCCGCGCAATTTTGATAGTTGCATCGGCAGCCGGTCCTTTTCCAGCCTCTGTGTGGCCTCATACGGGGGGTAACCCGTCATGCACGCGTAAATGCAGGAACCGACAGAGTAAATGTCGGTCCACGGACCAAATGATGCATCACGCTTATACATTTCCGGCGCTGCAAAGCCCGGGGTGTACATGGGCCGAAATCGCTTGTCTTGCTGCCCCAGCACCTCGCGCGCGGCGCCAAAGTCGATGAGAATGGGCTTGTCGTCGTCCGTAATGAACAGATTGGCCGGCTTGATGTCCAAGTGCAGCATCTTGTGCTGGTGCACAACGCGCAAGCCTTGGAGGATTTCGTCGTAAAGAGAACGGATGGTGGATTCGCGGAAGATTTTCTTTCGCTTGAGTTCGCGCGCCGTGATCACGAACTCCTGCAGTGATGAGCCCTCCAGGTAATTCATCACCATGTAAACCGTCTCATTTTCCCGGAAGAAATTCAGCACACCAACGACACTGGGATGCGAGATCTGCGCCAGCGACCGCCCTTCTTCGAAGAAGCTTTTCAGCCCCAAGCGGTATAGCGCCAATTTCTC
>JAGWOZ010000059.1 GCA_028870715.1 Betaproteobacteria bacterium
ATCGGCGACGCCGCCGCCGAACTGCTGCAGACCGTCGTGCACCAGCGCTACAAGCATCGCCGCTCCATCGTCGTCACCTCCAACCGCGTCGTGCAGGACTGGGGCAAGTACCTCGGCGACGCCACCATGGCCACCACCATCCTCGACCGACTCATGCACCGCGCCGCCATGCTGGAGTTCGAAGGCAAGAGCTACAGGCTCAAGGAGGCCGCCGCCCGCATCGTCCTCAGCACCACCGCCGACGCATAATTAACCCGTCCTGCACTGGGGGAGTTTGGGTGGCCACAGGTGGGGGAATTTGAAGTGGCCATCGGGGCAGGATTGCTGCGAACTCGGCATAGCGCCGACCCGGCACAGCCAGGATGAACTCCAGGGGCTGGTCGGTGCCGCCCACGCGTTGCTCGCGCAGCCACTCCAGGTTGTCCAGGCTGAGCAGACCGCGATCGGCCACCAGCACCACGCGCTTGACCGGGTACAGCGCCAGCACCTCCTGGACCACGGCGCTGAGCGTGGGCGCCTCGGCCGTGTTGCCCTCCCAGACCCGATGCGTCAGCGGCAGCCCCTCGGCCGTCTGCACCACGCCGAGCATGAACTGGCGGCGAATGCCGCCGTCCTTGGACATGCCGAACTGGCGCAGGTCGCCTGCCAACTCGGTCTCACCCTCCACGCCGATCGTGGTCATGTCGTAGAACACCACCGACAGGTCCTGATCGATCAGCGGGCGCAGCAGCCCGGCCAGCGCCGCCTGCACGCGATCCTGGTGTTCGACCAGCGCGTCCATCGCCCGCAGCAGCTGCTGGTGCGTCACCTCCTTGGGCGCAAAGCGCGGCAGCGCCACCGTCTGCAGCCAGCGCAGCACCCCGAGCTTGGAGGTCGGGTCGCACAGGCGGTTGAGCACCATCAGACGCACCAGCGCCTCCACGTCGATGCGGCTGCGCGTGCGGCGAAACACCCGGCGCAGCTCGCCGAAACCCAATTCGTCCCAAAGCTCGGTCAGCGCCCACACATCGCCCAGGGCGCGGCTGAACTCGAACCTCACCTCGGCCAAGGGCGCCACCGCCCCGGCGTCTGGCGGCGTGTCGCCCCGAAGTCGTTGCAGGCCGCGGATCACGCTCTCAAGCTGGCCGCCGCCCTGGTCGGCGCGCCCCAGGGTGGCCACCGTGCGCTTCTTCACCCGCCCGCTCTCATCCCGGTAGGACTCGACGAGTTGGACGTAGCGGCGGCCGCCAGAGGTAGTGACTTTGATAAACATGCCGCCACAATACATCAAGCCATTAAAAAATGGCAAGAGGCCTCACAATGTGAAAAAACGTGCCACCACAAGCACTTTGCGAAAAACAACGCCAACCCCTTGTTCCGTCTAGGCCCGGGTGAGTGATTTCAGCTGTTTTCGGGCTCGAACTGTCGAACTCCGGTGGAAGAGATGCGCCTGGTTGGTGTCGATGGTGGAGATGCCGTCGATGGGCTCGGCGTCGTTGATGCGCACGCGGTGACGCTGGATGGCGCGCAGTTGTTCGAGCGCGCGCTCCGGGGAGACCTCGGCGCCTGCGAGCTTGAGACGGCTGCGCATGACCCGGTACAGGATCAGGGCGATGAAGCACAGCATCGCGTGGGCGCGGATGCGATCGGGCAGCCGATGGAACACCGGCGCGATCTCGATTTCGGATTTGAGGACCCGGAAGCCGCGCTCGATGTCGGCCAGGGCCTTGTAGCTGGCCACGACCTCTTTGGGCGCGAGGTCGGCCACGTTGGCCACCAGCAGCAGCTTGCCGTCCATCAGTTCGGCGCGGGCCAGCGCCTCCTCGTCGAGGCTGTAGACGAACTGCGGGCTCTTGAGGTCGACGCGCACGATGCGCAGCAGGTGCGACTCGCTGACCTCGTGATAGAAGCGCGCCATGGCGCCACCGTCGGACAGGGGACGCCCACGGCTCTTGGCGCCGGTGTCCTGGCCGTCGAGTTTGCCGGCCAGTTGAGCGGCGCGTGCTTCGAGTTCCTTGATGCGATCGCGCCGCCGCTGCGTCTGCTCCGCGGCTTGGATCGGGTTGTGCGCCACGACCAGGCGCAGGTCATGCCAACGGGCCTCGTCGACGATCTCGCTGGCGGCCTCTTGGGCCTTGTCCTGGAACGCCTGCAGGATCTCGGTGAACTCGCCATAGCGCCGCCCGGGCACGGCCAGAATGAACTCCAGCGGCTGGCCGTCGGGCAGGGTGATGCGCTGCAATTCCTCAATGTTGTCCAGAGACAGCAGGCCGCGGTCGGCCACGACCACCAGGCGGCGGATGTAGCCGTAGCGCTCGAGAACCTTCTTGAGCGTGGGCAGCAGCGTGGGCGCCTCGGCCTGGTTGCCCTCGAACACCTCGTGGTGGATGGGCATGCCGTCGGCCGTCTGCACCACGCCCAGCATGAACTGCCGCGCGACGAGGCCCTCCTTGGCCATGCCGAACCGGCGCACGTCGCCATCCTGCTCGCTCAGGCCCTCGGCGCGGATGGTGGTGAGGTCGTAGAACACCAGGGAGAGATCCTGGTCGATGAGGGGACGCAACAGACCTGCCACGCAGGTGTCGACGGCGTCGCGGTGGTCCATCAGGGCGTCCATCGCGCGCAGCAACTGCTGGTGGGTCAAGTCCTCGGCCTTGAGGTCGGGCATGCTCACCGTCTTCAACCACCGCAGCACACCGAGCTTCGAATCCGCGTCGCACAGCCGGTTGAACACCATGGCGCGGATCGCCGCCTCCACCGGCGCGGTGAAGCGCGCGCGGCGGAACACGGCGGCCAGCTCGGTGAAGCCGAGTTCGCGCCAGAGCTGATCCAGCGCCCAGACGTCACCCAGGGCCAGCGCCGACTCGAACTGCACCTGCGGCGTGGCGGCATTGCCGCCATCCAACTTGCGACCCTTGGCCTGCGCCAGGCGGTTGAGCATCGCATCGACCGTGCCTCCGTCCTCGTCGAGCCGCCCGAGCGTCGCCACCGTGCGCTGGCGCGGGTGCCCGGTCTCGTCGCGAAAGGCCTCGACGAGTTGGACGTAGCGGCGCCCCTTGGACTGGGTGAACTTGAGGAACATGGCAGCACCAGTGTACACCACAGCGGAGCAAGTGCTGCCCTTACATTAAGGTTATATCGTTGCCATTACAATAGCCTCGCTGAAAACGCACGCAAGTCCTTGATCCATATAGACGACACACCCGAAAAAGCCGGTTTTTGGGGGTTCCGATGTCGAACCCCGGTGGCCACGCGTCATACGGCGTGGAAGTGCATCGACCTGCGGGGCGCTGCCGATTACTTTATGCGGGCCACGGAACCAGGCCGGTTTTGGTCCGCCGTTTGTGGAAGTTGGATTGCCGAGGGTTGCGCCAACGCATCGCGGATGCACGGAATCCATGCGATTTCATGATCTGGATCATGAGAACAGCATGTGCATCCTGCAGCAGTGGCCGCTCCGCCCGAAGACGCTTTAGGATGCCGCATCGGCTTCGGCGTTGGAATCGCAATCCCTCGTCGTGGCCGCCGTCGCCGGGCTTCTGGCCATCGTTGTGGCGGCCCATCCCCCTATGCTCGCGTGTAACCATGGTCATCGACATGTCGGATTTCTGCGCCCATTGGGACGTTCACGGCAACGTCCAGGTCTGGGCGAACGATCGTGTGGTATCAACCGTGCAGGTCCTGCAGCGCGGCACGCCGCAATCTTTGCCCGCGGCCGCCGATCGGGTGGAACGCATGGCACGCGACCCCGCGTACCGTTTCGCCATTCTGGCCCTTGTTCACGGCCAGGTCCGACCCATCCGGCATGCCAGGCCATCGTCCGCGTAGCGCTGCGCGCGCCGGCCTTGCTGGTGTGCCGGGCTCAGTGCTGCCAGTGCTTGCGCCCCGCGCAAATGGCCGCCATGGTTGCGCAGGAAGCTTCCCGTGGATGTCGTCCGACGGAGGGAACGCTCCCTTTGTGAGGGTGCATCACAGCCGCGGTGAGCGTGGCATGGCGCTGTCCAGCCGTGCGCATTCGCCCGCAACGGGCGAGCCACACCTCCTTGTGTTGAGCAAAGCCGGCGCGCGGCAGACCTGACCATGCGCTTGCGCCTTCAGCTGCTCGCGCGGGGTCTGATCTTCATCCTGCCCGTCCCACTGGTGATGGCATGGGGGCTGTGGGCCGAGCGCAATCAATACCTCCAGATCAAGGATCGCGTCGTCGAGGACGCTCGGCGCAAGGCATCGACCGATGCGCAGGCCATCGCCAGTCGCCTTCAGACCCGATTCACCGAATTGCAGTTTGCCGCCGTGGCCCTTCACGGACCCGGCGCCGACCCGGTGTCCCCGGACCCGCAGGCAGTGCAGTCCCTGCGCCACCTCATGGTCTGGCATCCGGGTCTTGCCGCCGTCAGTCTCGAAGCGCCCGAGGGGGCCGTCCTGTGGTCGACCGAAGCCCGTCGCAGGGTGCCGTCCGTCGCCGCACAATCGCTGACTCCGCTGGCATCCAATCCCAATTTCCTGCTTGGGGCAAGCCAATCCGTTGGGCCGGCGCGCGTGCACGTCTTGACCATGAAGTATCGGGTGCAGGATGCGCAAGGCCAGACCCGGTACCTCATCAGCGCTCCGTACCGACTGGATCGGCTTCTCGCCTTTTCCGCGCCCGGCAGCCCCTGGGAGCTCACCGCTTTCGACGTGCGCAACCATCGCGCGCTGGGCGCCTGGCAGCAGGGGCAGCTGCACTTTGCCTCGAAGACGGCGGACGCCGCAGCCGTTGAAGTCGCCGTGCCAGGCTATCCGCTGATGGTGGATGCAAGTTGGCCCTCAGGACTTGTGTGGCATCGGTATTGGCAGAGCGCGCTGATGCGCTGGATCTTCGAGGCGGGGACCGTCCTGCTTCTGGGCCTGGTCAGCTTGAGCGTACATCGCCAGATTCGCCAACGCGGACGCGACGCCAGGCGTCAACGTCAGTTGGCGGACTTCAACGCCCTGTTGGCGCAAGTCAATCAGGTCATCGCACGCGCCGACGATGAGTCGTCCCTTCTCATGGCCCTTTGTCAGACGACGGTCAAGCAGGCCAACCTCAAACTGGCCTGGATCGGACGACCAGGGGACGCGCAAAGCGTCGAGGTTCTTGCTGCATCAACGAAGGCCCAGGACCGTGCGGATGAGCTCACTGGGCGCCGTGACCCTGGCGTGGTGCAGGCTCGGGAGGCCATCGCGCGCGCATGGCGCGATGGGCGCAGCGTGCGCATGCCAGTCGTGGACTCGCCACAATCCGCGAATCCCGCCGAGTCTGCAAACCCCTCCAACATCCGCTCCATGGCCGTTCTACCCATTCGCCGCAGCGGCCGCCTGTGGGGGGTGTTGGCCATGTACAGCGCACGCGCTGGGCTTTTCGGCAGCGTGGCCGAGTCCCTGCTCGACCGGCTGGCCTCCGATGTCTCCAGCGGCCTCGACCGCATCGACCTTGCACAGCGCGCACAGCATGCTGCGCTCTTGCGTGAGGCACTGCTGGACAACGCGGTTGCAGGGATTGCGCTGACGCGAGGGCGTCGCATTGTGGACGCCAACTCCCGATTCGCAACGCTGCTGGGGTACCCGGACAAGACGGCATTGATCGGTCAGGCGACCGGAATCCTCTACCCCGATGAAAGCGAGTTCGCGCGGATCAAGGCCTTGTATCCGGAGCTGTACGCGAATGGTTCCGTCCAACTGACGAGTGTGCGCCTGCGGCGCCTCGATGGGGGCATCATCACCTGTGACCTGTCGGGTGGCGTCGTGCAGGACATCAAACAAGCCCTTGCCGTCTGGACCGTCGTTGACGTGACCGCGCGGGATCGACTGCAGGCGCAAGTCGAGCATGAAGCCCTGCACGACCCGCTGACGGGGCTGCCCAACCGACGGGCGCTGGAGGCGCATCTACCCAAGGCGATTGGGCGTGCCCAGCGCAACGGCACGGCCCTGGCTGTGGGCATGCTCGATCTGGATGACTTCAAGCCGGTCAATGACACCTGGGGCCATGAGGCCGGTGATGCGCTTCTCCAGGAATTGGCCAAGCGGCTACGGGCCGCGTTGCGCGGGTCGGATGCCCTCGCCAGGCTTGGTGGCGACGAATTCATTGTGGTGGTGGAGGATCTGGACGCGTATGACGCGACGGCCCAATTGGCGCGGATTGCCGAGCGACTGCATCACGCGGTGGAAAACCCGGTGAGCGTTGCCGCGGGACAGACGGCAACGGTCGGCTTGAGCATGGGCCTGGCGCTGTTCCCGGCCGACGCGCAGGATGGTGATGCGCTGATGCGTCTGGCGGACGCTGCGATGTACCAGGCCAAGATGCACAAGCATGACGGCAGCTCCTGGTGGCGCCTGTCCAGCGTCAGTTCAACGGCGCCGGAGCGCGAAACAGGGCTCGATGCCTACGGCCGGGATGCTGCCGTCCTCCTCGCCAAAGCCAGCGCGCATGTGGCCCGTGTTTCCGAGCGGTTTATCGAGGCGTTCTACGCCGACCTGGAACAGGAGCCCCATTCGGAGGCCATCCTGGCAAACCTGGGCCCCATCGACCTGGCGTCACTCAAGCAACGCCAGGCGAATCATCTTCAGCTCGTGCTCGGCCCTGACACGATGTTGGTGGACGTGCAACAGGCGGCGCATCGTCTGGGCCGCGCCCACGCGCTGGTGGGCGTCAGCAGCGCGTTGCTGGTGCATGCCATGGCGTTATACCGAAGACTGCTGACGGAACATCTGAACCAAGTTCTTTTGCCGGCGCGGGAGCGCTACCGGATTTTGCTGGCGGCCGAAAGACGCCTTCAGGACGACATCCAGATGCAATTGCAGGTTGGTGACGCAACCATTGGTGAATATCTGGGCGTCCTGGCAACCCCCTTGCCGAGGTACGGACGGCTGCTCGCGGATGTTCGACCCCGGGAGCTTGCAGGCCTCGCCGAGCTCCCCGGCATTCTTGGGGCGCTCCTCGTGCGCCCGAACACGCTGGGGGTTCTCTCGGTTGAGAGCTGCGCCGGCGCGCAAGGGGAGAACATCGCCGCGGTTCTTCGCGCCACCGATTCGCAGATTGTGCTCCATGACCCGACGGACCCGCGCAGCACCAACGTCATCGCCCAAGCCTGGCGGCGCGGGGAGATCGTTGGGCTGGCGTCTTTCACACGCGACGCAAGCCATGCCTTTTGGCGCGAATCGGCGCAGGCGCTCGGCCTGCGATCCGTGCTTGCCATCCCGCTCAGCGACGCATCGGACCACGTTGTGGCCGTGCTGGCGCTTTACGGCGCCTATCCCGGTCAGTTCGAATCGGCGGTGATGCGGCAAATCGCGCGGGGAATCCAGCAGCGCTGGGAACAGGTGGGGCTGCGCTGCAGCGCGCCCGCGGCCGTCGTGACGCAGGAGCGCGCGGAGATTTTGCGCCAGCAACTCTTCTCCGGTGGCTTGCGTATGTTCATGCAGCCCATCATGGACTTGCGCAGCAACCAGCTGATCAAGGTCGAGGCCCTGGCTCGCCTCGAACTGCCTGACGGCTCGATGATCGCGCCTGGTGTGTTCCTCCCGCTGCTGGGGGAAACCGAGTTGAGCCGTCTCTTCCGCATGGGGCTGGACATGGCGCTTGCGCATCTCAAGTCGTGGGATGCACAAGGCCTGCGCATCGGTGTGGCGGTCAACATGCCACCGAGCGTGCTGCGCGACGCGGAATGTGCGGTGTGGGTCGAAGACATCCTTCGCCTGCACGCCATTGCCGCGGATCGGCTGACCCTCGAATTGCTGGAGACACAGGTGCTGGAGAGCGGAGCGCAGGATACCGCCATCGCTCAGCTCAGGCGCCTGGGTTGCAAGCTCGCCATGGATGATCTGGGCTCGGGCTACAGCAGCTTGCTGCGACTGACGAGCGTGTCGTTCGACATCATCAAGATCGACCAAGCGCTTCTCACGCGCATCCGTCAAAACCCGCTTGAGACCTTGGGCCTCATGGTCACCATCATCCAGATGGGGCGTGATCTTCGCCGGGATGTGGTCGTCGAAGGATTGGAGGACGCCGGAATGATCGAAGCAGCGTGGCTCCTCGGCGCGCGGTACGGGCAGGGCTTCGGCTTGGCCAAACCCATGCCGCCGGACCAAGTCGTGGCGTGGCGCGCCTCCCTGCAGGCGCGCGCAAACCCGTTCAGGATTCGGACGTATCTGGGTGCCCTGGCCTATGCGTGGCTGCGCATGCGCGGCGCAGCGCAGGGGCAGGCATTGGCACCCCACCCGGTGGCGGACTTCCTGCAGGCGCGCGGTCTCCAGACCAGCCCCGCCGCCCAGTGGCACGCTCAGGCCCACGCCAATCCCGGCGACCTCGACACCGCCCGCAAACTGCTGGACTGGTTGGTGGCACAAGTCCAGCAGGAAGGCGAGCATGCTGATGCGTGATGATGGTTCGGACCCATCGGTGAGCGATTCAATTCCGGACTGGCGCACGTTCAGGTTTTCGCGTCCGGCGCCTCGGCGAATGGGGAGCGGCGTTCGCGCGCGCGAACGCGCCAGGCTTCATTGCGTTTCGCGCGCCCCTGGCCTGCGCCAGCCAGCCTTGCGCCCGCGCCTACGCACCGGCGAGATGCCCGACGCATGATGCCCATGATCGATCTTGACCACAACGCAACCACCCCCGTGGCAGCCGAGGTCATTCAAGAGATGCGCGATGTGCTCGAACGCGTCTGGGCCAACCCCTCGTCGGCTCATGGACCAGGTCAGGCGGCACGCCGAGTCCTGGCAGACGCCCGGGCTCGGGTTGCACGCTTTGTGGGTTGTGGCCCCAATGAACTGGTGTTCACCAGCGGCGCCACGGAGGCCAATCACATGGCTGTGCTCGGTGCCTGCGATGCGAGTCGCCGCGGGGCCCGTTGCGGGCGCCGTAGGCTGGTGCTCTCCGCTGTTGAACATCCTTCCATGATGGCATTGGCCGCTCGTGTGCGCGACAGTGGGTGTGCGGTCGACCTGATCCCGGTGGACGGTGAAGGCCGCCTGGACCTGCAGGCCGCGCATGCGTTGATCGGCGCAGACGTGGCCCTGGTGAGTGTGATGGGTGCCAACAACGAGACGGGTGTGCTCATGCCTGTGGCCGAGCTGGCGGAGATTGCACACGCTCAAGGTGCGCTGCTGCACGTCGACGCCACGCAGGTCGTGGGCAAGAGCATGCAGCGCTTTGCCGACAGCGCTGCCGACCTGTGGTCGGTATCGGCGCACAAGTTCAACGGCCCGAAGGGGGTGGGAGCGCTGGTGGTGCGCAAGGGGCTGGACTGGCCGGGGCTGCTGGCGGGAACCCAGGAGCGCGGGCGCCGGGGCGGGACTGAAAACCTGCCCGGAATTGCCGGATTCGCCGCTGCTGCCGATGTTGTGGCGCTCCACTTGGCCGCTGACCTGGATCGCATGACCGCACTGCGTGAGCGTTTCGAGTCGGGTCTGAGGCAGTGCGCGACGCAACTCAATGTCCCACTGACGATCTACGGTTGCGCCACCCGGCGCTTGCCCAATACGAGTCTGGTGCGATTCGGAGAACTGAACGCCGGGCGCGTGCTGCGGGCGTTGGAGCGGGAAGGGGTGATCGCCGCGTCGGGTTCAGCTTGCTGCGCTGGCCGGGACCAGCCGTCCCATGTGCTGCTGGCCCAAGGCGAGAGCCCTCAGCATGCGCGCTGCGCGATCCGGTTTTCGCTCGGACGCCGGACCACGTCCGAAGAGATCGACGCCGCACTGTGCACGGTGAGGCAGGTCCTCGGGTCGCTGCGGAACACGCGTCACTGACGGCAATGTCCAGGGCATTAGCGGGGCGTGGAAACGCAGGCGTTTGAACCTTCCCCACGCGACCGCCACGCCATGTGACGGCGAATGACAGCCGGGGCCGTGGCCACCCAAAACCGTCACCAAAGGGGGCGCGGCCCCCTTCTCGACGCGCGTCCCTGCTGCCGCCCGCGGATTGGAAACCCGCGAATGCGGCTCGGTGGTCATCGAGAGACGTAGGAGTGGGGCTGCGCAGGTGCAGACGAGGCCAGTGCCGTTGGACCGAGCGCATGCAAAAGCCGTGGGTGCAGCACAGCCTTTGAGGTTGACGGCGTTGCCGATGCGGCCCCTGCGTGCAGATCGTGGCCAACAGGTCGACCAACTTTTCGTTGGGGCCAAAGGCCGACACGACGGACCCGCTGACGTTCGAGTCAATTGGCTGACTGGGCGCGTGTGAACAATTTCACGCTTTCTCCAATTTTCGTCTGCCGCACCGGGCTTGTTTGCGCGAAGTCATAGATTTGCGAAGTCCACGGGCCTAGGCTTCGTGTCACCCATGAAGATCACTCCCGTGATGAATCGGACCAAGCCAAGGATTGACGCCAACAATCTTTCCACCTCCATCGCGCCAACCGCGTCGACCTCACCACCCAACCGCTGGCTTGGCGAGGTCGAGGCGATGATGCAGGATCCGCGCGGTTGGTTCCGACCCCGGACGCTGGTTCTCACTGATGCCAAGCGTGCTGAGCAGGAGCGTCTGGTCATGCAAGTTGGCCAAGACGAGCAAGGCCGCATCAGGGTGGCCACAGCCGAGGCACTGTGCACTGGCACGTCCTACTGGATCGAATCGCTCCCTGGAACATCCGACGTACCCGACGGGCTGTATGTCCTGAAGTGCGCGCACCCGGGGCGCCGTCCCGATGACGCCGCAATGGCGTGCTGGATCAACACGCTCGCACCCTCCGATCCGACTGCCGACGTCCCTGCCGCGGTGGCGCGGTAGGAGCTGACCCATGTTCGAAAAATGGCGCGGGCTGCGCCCGGCCCCTGAGCTGGTGGTGCTGAGTGCGCAGATCCCGGCCACGCATGCGCTGTTCGTGCTCATGGGGGAAACAAAGGCGATCGATTTCATGGGTCGCACCGTCAACCGCCTTGCGCACAGCGCGGCCGCGGCATCGGGATTGGTCGCCCACCTTGATTCCACATCCCTGCTCGTCTTATTCGAGCAAGCCGAGCAGGCCATGCGCGCCGCAAGGGCCATGCGCGCACACCTGGATCAATGGTGTCAAAATCTCAATGAGCATTTGCGGCTCGATCTGGATATCGGGCTGAGTTGTGGGGCGGTTCTTTGTCGTCCTCCGTCCTATGAGGGGCAAGCCCTGCTTCGGGCGGTCTCTTTGGCGACCGGTGCCAACGATGGACAGACTCTGCTCGACGACGCGGTCGTGGCCCGACTGCCCGAGACGTTCGTCAGCCAACTGCAGCCTGCCACTGCGTCTGAACCGGAAGGCGTGCGTCGGGCGTGGATGGTCGCGAACGGCCAGGCATCAGGAACGCCCCGCGTGGCCTCCCCCCTGTGGCTCAAGCTGTGCAGTCCTGATGGGCGCGTGAACCTGACTCTCGCACCGGGGCGTCCCATCCGCATTGGCCGAGATCTCCGCGCCGACGTGGTGCTCCATTCCGCTGTCATCTCTCACCAACACGTGGTCATTGCGTGGCGTCATGGGTTTTACACGATCTTCGACACCAGCCGCAACGGAACCTGGTTGCAGACCGATCGGACGGGTTCGGTCACACGCATGGTCCACAGCGTGGGTTTACTCGACGGGTCTGGATCGTTGCATCTGGGAGAAGAACCCCAAGGCTCTCGACCACCCGACCTTCTGTTCAGTGTCACGCCGCCACCGGCGGAGCACGAGCGGACGATCGTCCAACGTGGGTTCAGCGAGTCTTTCGCACGAACCCTTCCGGTCGCATAACCACCCGCGCCCCTGCCGCCATGACCCACCCTTTCAAGGATCCGACGAGCAGCTTGGTGGACGTCGATTGGGACGACCCTCGCATGCAGGATCTATTGCAGAAGATTGAAGGACTGCGTCTGGACAGCCGTGGCACCTTCAAGTCCAGACCTGCGCGGCTGCACTTGGGCCTGCACGTCAAGTCAGGCGCTGACTCTTCGGGAATTCCGGTCACCGTGGTGGGAGACTCCGGCCCTGGCTGTCTCGTGATCAAGACTGACTTTGCACTGCAACCGGGTGAGCCGGTAACCCTGGAGCGAAGACTCGCCACGGGCATCGGCCGTTTGCTGCAGTGTGACGTCGAGCGGTGCAAACCGGGCTCACGCGCGGAGGATCAGGGGCAGGGCGCCTTTATCAGTTGGTTGCGCGTGCGCCGGACACGATGAATAGCGCGTCGTCATGGTGAAATCGTGGCTCAGCGAACGGGGTGGCAAGCGCCGCCCAGACTGGCACGTTGTGCTTCTCGTTCTGCCGCTCATGATCGTCGCCGCCTGGGGCGCCTGGGCGGAAGTGGGGCATGTTCGTGAAGCCCAGGCCCAAACGGCTCAGGATGCCCAGAGGGCAGCTTCCAGCTATGCCCAAGGCATCGCCACGCGACTCGATACCCAATTCGTGGTCTTGCAGTTCGCGGCCGCGTCCCTGCGTGAATCTTCCCCCGACTTAAGCAGACCGAATCCTGCGGCGGTGTTGCCACTGCGCCGATTTTTAGCACAGCACAAGACTCTTTTTGCTTTCGACGTTCTCTCGTCCGATGGCGACAGGATCCTCTGGTCAACCCGAGAGCAAAGCCGCAGACCCATTGCATCAGGCAATGCGTTTACTCCATTCGCCCCGAACCCTGACTTGTTGCTGGGGCCCGGTCGTGCATCGTCGCGTGTGGGCGCGCATGTCCTTCTCATGCGATTTCATGTGTCCGGAAACGCCGAAAAAAAGGGGTACTTTGTCGGATCTCCCTACAGGCTGGATGGCTTGCTTGCGCAACCGCCGGCAAGCCATCCGTGGACCTTTGCCGTGCGTGATCTTCGCAACGCAGGCTTGCTTGGCATATGGCAGCAAGGGCAGGTGAGATTTGCCGACGCGCCGAGAACACGGGATGCTGTTCGGGCCGAGATTCCAGGCTATCCCTTCGCGGTGATCGCAAGCTGGCCCACCGTCCTGCCACTCGAGATGTATTGGCAGAAGGCTCAAGGACGTCTGGCCTTTGAACTGGGCACAATGCTGCTGTTGGGCCTTGCGGCCTGGAAAATCGCGCAACTGATGCGTGAACAACGCCACCAGTCCGCCCTGCGAGACACGTTGCTGGACAACGCCATGGTCGGTATTGTCCTGGCCACCAATCGCCATTTCGTGCAGACCAATCGCTGCTTTGCAACGATGTTGGGCTACGCCGATCCGCGGCAACTGCAAGAGCGGCCCGTCGCGACGATCTACGCCTCGTTGGAGGATAACGATCGGGTCCGTTCGGCGTATCCGGCCCTGCTTTCGCAAGGCAGTGTTTTTATTCCGGGCGTGCAGATTCGGCGCCTCGACGGCGGCTCCATCGTCTGCGATCTGGCTGGAAAAGTCGTTGAAGACGGCCATACCCCCGAGCTTCCAACAACGGTCTGGGCGTTTTTGGACGTCACGGACCGGCATGTCTTGCAAGATCGTCTGGAGCAGCTGGCCACGCATGACGCGCTCACGGGTTTGCCCAACCGCTTCGCACTGGAGCAGCGCCTACCCCTGGCGCTGGCGCGAGCGAGGCGGCACGGCACCATGGTGGCCGTGGGCCTGATCGATCTGGACGACTTCAAACCGGTCAACGACATCTGGGGCCATGAATCCGGCGACGGACTGTTGAGAGAACTTGCACGCCGATTGCAGGTCCGTCTGCGCCAGACGGACCTGCTGGCGCGTCTTGGCGGGGACGAATTCATCGTGATCATCGAGGATTTGGATGAGCCGCAGGTGACCCAGCAACTCACCCAGGCCCTGGCGCGATTGCATCAAGCTGTCGAAGATCCATTTGACATCGCGGCGGGACAAAGCGCAGCCATCGGCATGACCATGGGCGTCGCGCTTTTCCCGCGTGATGCGCAGGATGCCGACAGCCTGATCCGTCAAGCCGACATTGCGATGTATCGGAGCAAGGCCCACAAGCGCAACCGCACGCATTGGTGGCAGCTGAGCAGCGATGGCGACGAGCGGCCCGCGCAGGAGCGGCCTTTCGAGCCTTATGGAGACGACGCCACGGCTTTGCTGGACAGGATGCAGAACGTTTTTCAAACGATTTCGGCACGGTTCGCCGAGGAGTTCTATGGGCGCTTGGCACGTGCTCCGGCGCCGGCCGCCGTTCTGGCCAACCTGAGCCCGCAGGAGATGCAAGCCCTGAAGGCGAGACAGGCTGAACATCTGGAATTCCTGCTCGCCCCTCGCACCACCCACGAGGCGATTATTGCCCGTGCACGACGCGTGGGGCAGGTGCATGCGCTGGTGGGCGTCGATAGTGCAACATTGGTGCAGTCGCTGTCGCTGCATCGGGAGCTGCTGCAGGCAAAACTGAGCGCAACGAGCATCACGGCACGCACGCGTTATCAACTCCTGCAGGCTGCGGAACAACGTGTGCATGATGACATGCAAACGCAGTTGCAGAGCCTGGATAAAACCGTCGAGCAGTACCACTCGGCGCTTGCGGCCGATTTGCCGCGCCGAGGAGCGCTGTGGCCAGAGGTCATGCAGGTAGAGCTCGATGCGCTCGCGGCGTTGCCGGGCATCCTGAACGCCGCGGTCGAAATTCCGGACGGGCAGGGCATCTTTCAGCTCACAGGTACGGCGAGCCTGCATTCCGAGGCGATTGAAGCCGTCATCCGACAATCGCACCATCGGCCCTGTCTGGATCCGAGTGCCCCATCAGGGCAAGCGCTGGTCAGCAGCGCCTGGAGAAGCCGGTCTGTCTTGAGCTCCGCGGCCTATGCACAGGATTCCCGGTTTGCTCTTTGGCACGATCAGATGCAGCCGCTGGGCGTTCGCAGCGCCGTCGCCCTCTCGATCCTGGGTGAAGGCGGGCATCCGATCGCCGCACTTCGAATGTTCGGCGCTTACCCAAATCAGTTTGAGTCCTTCTGGATGCGGCAATTTGTGCGGGCTCTACGGCGTCGCTGGGAGGAGATCTGGCGCCGCTGCCATGGCCCTTCCGATTCCCAGGCGCTGCCCCTTCTCGATGCACAAAGCTATCGGCAGCGGCTCTTTGCTGGGGGGCTGGCAATGTTCATGCAACCGGTGGTGGACTTGGCCACAGGCAGCGTGCAAAAGGTTGAGGCCTTGGCGCGGCTCGAATTGGACGATGGAACCGTGGTGCCGCCCTGTGTATTTTTACCTCTGTTGTCCCACGCCGGACTCGATCGGCTGTTTAATCTTGCACTGAAGCAGTCCCTGGAAGTCCTCAATCGCTGGGACGCCCAGGGACTGCACATCGACGTCGCGATCAATCTTCCGCCGTCGAGCCTGCTGGATGTTCATTGCCCGCAATGGATCGAGGAGGCCTTGCGCCAACACGACATCGCCCCCGAGCGGCTCACGCTGGAGTTATTGGAGACCCAGTCGATCGATCAGCGAACCCAGGTCGATGCCATCAATCAACTCGTGCGCCTCGGTGTCAAACTGGCAATGGACGATCTCGGCTCCGGGTACTCCAGCCTCAAGCGGCTGTCCGCCCTGCCTTTCGATGTGATCAAGATCGACAAGGATCTGCTCAGCGAGTGGCGCCTCTCGCCCCTGGAGACCGTTGGTCTGATCTCCACGCTCATCGAGATGGGCCGGGATCTGAATCGAACGGTGGTGGTCGAAGGGTTGGAAGACGTCGGCATGGTCGAAGCGGCCATGGTTCTGGGCGCGACCACGGGCCAAGGTTATGCGCTGGCGCGCCCCATGCCCGCGGACGCCGTTGCGGATTGGGTCCGCCAGTTCCGGATGCCCGTGGTGCCAGGCACGATTCACACGATTCTTGGGGCATTGGCGCACCACTGGGCGCTGATGCACTCGCGCCGCCTGGCGCAGACCCTGCCGCTTGATCACACGCAGGTCTCACGGCTATTCGAGGAACAGGGATGGCAAGACACCGAAGCTGCGGCCTGGAATGCCCAAATTCACGCGGGTACGGACGTTGCCAATGCGTCGCGCAAGCTTTTGCAATGGCTCGTAGCACGGGTGAAGGAGAATCGAACACCGTGAAGCGCACGGTCTCGAACAGGACTGCGCTTGTCACTCAAGCAGCCCATTGCCACGGAGTGCGACATGCGCACAAGCGCCTTCAGACCCCAAGGCGCTTGACGAGGCGCACGCGGGTTCACAAGCGGAGCGCTCGCATCACACTCGGCTCACCGGGTGTGATCGAATTCCGATTTTTGCGGCTTCTTGAAGGGCATCGAGAATGGTGACCTCGCGTTTCGGCAAGAATGAATCGAGTCATTCGATGGATGGCGTGCAGGGCCAGGGCCCGACGTTTCTGTCCGACTCCGGGGACCTCAGCCGAATACCCAACCTTCCGCAAGACTGTCACGGTCGAGGTGAACGATGCAAATTCTGATGGAGTTCCTGCAACTCACGGCCGATGAAGTGCAGGCCTTGGCGGCGTGCGCGCCGCAACTGCTCAGCAGGCTGGAGGCGTTTGCGCAGACATTTGCCGAGCAAATCGAGGCGCAGGCCGCCGACGAGGGTGCATTGGCCGGGCTCGGCAAGGATCAGCGCCTTGAGCTGGCGACCATGCAGTCCCATCATTACCGCGAACTGCTGGCCTCGGAGTACACGCCGCAACTGCAGCACCGCATGGTCGAGATCGGGGCCTTGTACTACCGCTGGGGTCTGCCGCCCATGTGGATCATGACCACGTCGTCGCTGTTCGCCGCCGAGTTCGAGACGTTTGCTGCTGATCTGTCGCTGGCTCAGCGCCGCCCGCTCATGGGCGCCTTGTACAAGCGCTT
>JAGWOZ010000301.1 GCA_028870715.1 Betaproteobacteria bacterium
TGCGCGGTGGCGCATCACGCAGCACGAACCTCATCAGTTGCTCCGAGAAACCCCGCCGTTCAGGGCGAGGAGGAAAGGAGTGCCGATCGGAGATCGGCAGGGGTTGTCTTGTAGGCTGTTGTTTTGTACAGTTTGCACATGCCGATCAAGCGCGCCTACCGCTTTCGCTTCTACCCGACGCCCGAGCAGGAGCAAGTCCTGGCCCGCACGTTCGGGTGCGCGCGCTTTGCGTACAACCACATGCTGCGCTTGCGCAGCGACGGCTGGATGCAGCGACAGGAGCGCATCGGTTATCACGAGACCTCCGCGGCGCTCACTGCGCTGAAGAAGACGCCAGAGCATGCCTGGCTGAATGAGGTGAGCAGCGTGCCCGTGCAGCAGGCGCTTCGGCACCTCAATACCGCGTTCCAGAACTTCTTCGCCAAACGGGCCCAGTACCCGTCCTTCAAGCGCAAGGATGGGCCGCAGGCGGCCGAGTACACGACGAGTGCGTTTCGCTGGGACGCCGATCGGCGCGAGGTTCGGCTGGCGAAAATGGACGCGCCACTGGCCATGCGCTGGTCGCGCACGCTGCCGAAGGCGGCCAGGATCACGACCATCACGATTTCCAGGGACGCCGCTGGCCGGTACTTCGCCGCGTTGCTGTGCGATGACAGCGTGGTGCCAAGACGAAAGGTGCAGGGCCAGGTCGGCATCGACCTGGGGCTCACGCACTTCGCCATTCTGTCGACTGGCGAGACGATCGCTTCACCCAGGGCGTTTCGCAACGGCGAGGCGCGCCTGGCCAGGCGGCAACGCGCCCTGGCGCGCGCCAGGCTCGGCTCGAAGAACCGGGCAAAGTTGAAGAAGAAGGTTGCGCGCTTGCATGCGCACATCGCGGACACCCGCAGGGACTTCCTGCACAAGCTCTCCACCCGGCTGATCAGCGAGAACCAAGTGATCGCCGTCGAGAGTCTGGCCGTGAAGACCATGCAGCGCAATCGCAGCCTGGCCAAGTCGATCAGCGATGCCAGCTGGTCGGAGTTTGTCAGGCAACTTGAGTACAAGGCGCAGTGGTACGGGCGCACGCTCATTGGCATCGATCGCTGGTATCCGTCCAGCAAGCGCTGCTCGGTGTGTGGCCATACCCAGACGTCGCTGCCGCTGTCGGTGCGCACCTGGACGTGTCCAGCGTGTGGCACGGCGCACGATCGCGACGTCAATGCTGCGCGTAACGTCTTGGCCGCAGGACTTGCGGTGTCAGCCCATGGAGAGGCCGTAAGTCCTGTGTTGCTGTAAGGCGGCATGGGCTGGGCTCTGTGAAGTGGGAATCTCCCGCCTTCAGGTAGGGGAGCCGTCAATGCATGTCCAAGTCAGACTCGATGGCCGCCGCCCCGGCTTTGGCACATTCCTCGTCAGTGTCGCCGGACGGCGCACCGCTCACGCCGATGGCGCCGTACAGGGTGCCACCGGCGGCAATCGGCACGGCTCCGGCTGAAAAGAGCAACCCCGGCACATGCGCCAAGCTGCTTTGCGCCTGCGCCTTCAATGCCGAGGTTGGCGCGTTGAACGACACAGCGGTGTAAGCCTTGAGTGCACTCACGCGCACGGTGAGGTCCGGCGCGAGCACGTCACGGAGCATCACCTGCGGCTGGCCGCTGCGATCCACCACCGTTACGCCAATCTGGATGCCCTTTGTGCGGCAGGTCTGGATGGCTTTCTGGGCGGCCTTGAGTGCTGTTTCCATCGACAGACGGCTAACCGTGATGGCCATGGGCTCGGCCGCGTGCGCCATGCCAGACGTAACAACAAGGGTTGAGCACAGGCTCAGAAGGAGCTTGTTTGGCATCGGACTTTCCTCGCCTCGACGGTTGAACACATGCTCGCGCATTCCCCTTCCTCGCCCGGCCCGACGCGCAGCGTCACTCAGGCGAAGCCGACCGGGCAGGAGGGGGTCAAGCGAGCGATTTTCGCTTGTGGACTTCCTATTGGCTGGATAAAATAACAGCATGCAACGCCGCAAGGTCTCGCTCAAGCTGTATCCTAATTCCGCTCAAGCCCAAAGGCTCAAGACGTGGACGCGGCTGCACTGCGAGCTGTACAACGCGGCGCTGGAAGAGCGCATCGACGCTTGGGGCAAGGCGGGCAAGTCGATCAGCTACTTTGATCAGCAAAACGCGTTGCCCGAGATCAAGGCCGCGCGGCCTGAGTTCGTGGAACTCGGCAGCCACGCCTTGCAGCAGACGCTGCGCCGTCTCGATCTGGCCTTTCAATCATTCTTCCGCCGCGTCAAGGCCGGGCAGACGCCGGGCTTTCCGCGTTTCAAGGCGGCGAAGCGGTTCTCGGGCTTCGCCTATCCCGATCCGGCTGGCTGGAAGCTCATGCAGCATGGCAAGAGCGGCGCCACGCTGCGCATCGGCAGTGGCAAAGAGGCCCTGTCCATCCGGGCACGCGGTCGACACCGCTTCGGGCCGGATGCACAGCCCAACGACATCGCCCTCACGCGCCGCAACGGCCAGTGGTTCGTGTCGGTGACGCTGCGCGTGCCCGACGAAGCCTGTGCGCGCCAGCGCACGGGCGACGCGCGCCGTGGCGTGGACTTCGGGATCAACGATTGGGCGACGTTCGACGATGGCCAGACCATCGCCAACCCGCGCTGGGTGCGTGAGGAACTGCCTCGCCTTGCAGCGTTGCAGCGCAGCCGCGCCCGCAAGAAGAAGGGCTCGGTGCGCTTCAAGCGCCTCGGGCGTCGCATCGCTGCGCTGCACGATCGCATCTCGAACCTGCGGCGCGACTTCGTGCACAAGGAAACAACCAGGATGGTGCAGTCCTGCGCCATGCTGGCGACCGAGCAGCTTCAACCCAAGAATATGAGCCGCAGCGCTCGCGGCACGGTGGATGCACCGGGCCGTCGCGTGCGGCAAAAGGCCGGGCTCAACCGGGAGATTCTCTCGGCCGCGTTCGGC
>JAGWOZ010000060.1 GCA_028870715.1 Betaproteobacteria bacterium
ACGCACAATCGGCCCGTCCTTTGCATCGATTCGACGTTGGCCGTGCGGGCTGCCGCACAATAGGCACAAGGAGGAATGCGTTATGCCCCTGTCCAGCCGTCTCCTGCTGCAACCGGCCGAGCAGCGCTTGGCGAGCTTGCCATTGCCGTGCGCGCTCCAACTTCCGGGCGGCCAGCGCATCGGTGCCTCACAGCCGCGGCTGCGCCTTATCGTGCGCGACATGCGGGCCCTCATGCATCTCGCGCAAGGTGCGATTGGCCGGATGGCCGAAGACTATGTTGAAGGGCGGCTTGAGATCGAGGGCCGGTTGCGCGACCTGATGGCCGCGGCCCCCGCGCTGCTCGGCACCGATCCAACGCGGGAGAGCCAAAGCGTCCTGCTTCGCGTACTGCAGGGCATACAGCGCGCGCTCTGGGAGCGCACCCACCACAGTCGTGAGAAGGACGCTGCGCAGATCCGGCACCACTACGACGTCTCCGACGACTTCTATGCGCTATGGCTGGACCCCCGGCGCGTTTACTCCTGTGCCTACTTTGCCGAGCCGGGGATGACGCTTACGCAAGCCCAGGAGGCCAAGCTCGACCTGATCTGCAAAAAGCTCATGCTCAAGCCGGGTGATCGCTTCATCGATATTGGCGCGGGCTGGGGTGGGCTGTTGTTGTGGGCGGCAGAGCACTATGGTGTGAGCGCCACAGGCATCACACTGAGCAAGAACCAGTGCGCGTACGTCAATGGCCTGATTCAGGAGAAAAAGCTCCAGGGCCGCGTGCGCATGCTGCTGCAGGACTATCGCGACGTCGACGAGACCCAACCGTTCGACAAGGTCGCTTCAGTGGGGATGTGCGAGCACGTTGGCCGGCCCAACCTGCCCCGCTATTTCGGCAAGATTCGCCGCCTGCTCAAGCCGGGGGGCCTGGTGATGAACCATGGCATCACGGCGGGCGGCACGGATAACCCGCAGCTTGCGGGCGGGATGGGCGACTTCATCGAAAAGTACATCTTTCCCGGTGGCCAGCTCGTGCATGCAAGTGTCATGGTGGAGACAATGGCGCGTGGCGGCCTGGAGGCGCTGGACGCTGAGTGTTTGCGACCGCACTATGCGCAAACGCTCTGGTGCTGGGCCGACGCACTCGAGCAGCATGAGGGCCGGGCGCGCCAGGTGCTTGGCCCCCATGCCGACAAGATCATCCGCGCCTACCGCCTTTACTTGGCAGGATCGGCCATGGGTTTCGAACAGGGGTGGATCTCACTGTTCCAGATTCTCGGTTCACGGCCTGACGGCATGGTGGAGTCCCGCGACGGCGGCAGCGGCCTGCGCGCCCACCAAAGCTTGTACCCGTTCAACCGGGCCTACATTTACGCCAAAGGTTTACCCAAGCCCGGGGTGTGTCCGCCAGCGGGCGCACAGCGCACCACCGTCACTGTCTGACGAGCGCCTCCCGATCACGCCTGCAACTGCATTGCCTCCATCGCACCTGCCATGCTCTACAAATTCAAATCTCAAGCCGATTCCGACCTGTTCATGAACCAGGCACCAGCCGAGCGCATCTTGGCCATCATCGGCAAGGAACCCGCTGCGCAAGGCATCATCGAGCCCGCTGATATGGCGGCGGCCATCGCCAAGCTGGAGAAGGCCGTTGCGGAGGACGATGCGGCGGGGGCGGCGCCGACATCGGTCGCGACGGCGCCCACAGGCGCCGCTGGCGCGAAGGCCATCACCTTGCACCAGCGTGCCTGGCCGTTCATCCAACTGCTCAAGCGCAGTCTCGCGGCCGACAAGCCCATCGTCTGGGGCGTCTGACTCGGGCTTCGGGCGCTGGGTCTTCGGGAAATCCCGGGGGAGATCCGCGAGCCGGTGTCAGCAACCGGTCAGACAGCCTCATAACAATCCTCACGACGCGTAACAATACTTTCAAAATGTTACGTGCTGCAGGCCTGCGGGGTCGGCACTGACACTTGCGATGTGCCCATCATGCGGCAACGCCATCAGAACGAGGAGACGGTTTCATGGCATCAATCACCCTGGACGCTGCGCCGCGGCCGATGAGCACCGAAGAGCGGAAGGTCATTTTCGCGTCTTCGCTTGGCACGGTATTCGAGTGGTATGACTTTTACCTGTACGGCTCACTGGCTGCCATCATCGCCAAAAAGTTCTTCGCCGGCCTGGACCCGGGTTCTGCCTTCATTTTTGCCCTCCTGGCGTTTGCTGCGGGCTTCATCGTGCGGCCATTCGGTGCCCTGCTGTTTGGGCGCCTGGGCGACATGATCGGGCGCAAGTACACCTTCCTCGTCACCATCCTCATCATGGGGATGTCCACATTCATTGTGGGCCTTCTGCCGAGCTATGCCGCCATTGGTGTCGCCGCGCCCATCATCCTTATCGCACTGCGCCTGCTTCAGGGGTTGGCGCTGGGCGGCGAATACGGAGGTGCCGCGACGTATGTGGCCGAGCATGCGCCCCGCCGAAAGCGCGGCGCGTATACGTCATGGATCCAGACCACGGCCACTCTGGGTCTGTTCATGTCGCTGCTCATCATCCTGGGCGTGCGCACGGGTCTGGGTGAAGACGCTTTCAACGAATGGGGCTGGCGCGTGCCCTTTCTCGCCTCGATCTTGCTGCTTGGCATCTCGGTGTGGATTCGCCTCAAACTCAACGAATCTCCTGCTTTCATCCGCATGAAGCAGGAAGGCAAGACGTCAAAAGCGCCGCTGACTGAAGCGTTCGGCAAGTGGGCGAACCTCAAGTACGTCATCCTTGCGCTGCTGGGCTTGGTGGCCGGTCAGGCGGTGGTGTGGTACGGCGGGCAGTTCTACGCGCTTTTCTTTCTCACGCAGACTTTGAAAGTTGACGGCGTGACGGCCAACGTCTTTATCGGTTTGGCCTTGCTGATCGGGACGCCCTTCTTTCTGGTGTTCGGCGCGCTTTCGGACAGGATCGGTCGCAAGCCTGTCATTCTCGCGGGATGTCTGATTGCCGCTCTGACCTACATGCCCCTGTTCCAGGCGCTGACCAAAGCAGCCAACCCGGACCTCGCAGCGGCTCTGGCGAAAACTCCAGTCACGCTTGTGGCAGACCCGGCGGAGTGCTCCTTTCAGTTCAATCCCACCGGCACCGCAAAATTCACGAGTTCCTGCGACATCGCCAAACAGATGCTCGCAGCGTCGTCGGTCAACTACAGCACGGTTGCGGGAAGCGGTGTGGCCCAGATCCAGGTGGGCCGCCAGGTGATCCCGACCTTCAACGGCAAGGGCCTGTCGCCTGTCGCGTTCAAGGAGCAGGAAGCCGCCTTGAAAAAGCACATTGGGGCAGCGATCAAGGCCGCAGGCTACCCGGCCCGGAGCGATCCCTCCAAGATGAACAAACTGGTGGTCCTCGCCATCCTCGTGCTGCTCGTCATCGACGTCACGATGGTGTACGGTCCGATTGCTGCGGCGCTCGTTGAATTGTTTCCCACGCGCATCCGTTACACGTCGATGAGTCTGCCTTATCACATTGGCAACGGCTGGTTTGGGGGATTGCTGCCGACCATTGCCTTTGCCCTCGTGGCGCAGAACGGCAACATTTACTATGGTCTGTGGTACCCGATCATCGTTGCGGCGGCCACCTTTGTCATCGGTCTCTTCTTCCTCCCCGAAACCAAGGATCGCGACATCTACGCGCACGACTGACCCTCGCCGTCTGAGCCAGCAGGCGCCGCCCGTGATGTCCACGGCCTGCCTTCAGGCATGGTCGAGCGCGGGCCTCCTGGCACTGGGGTTGGCGGCGCTTGCGTCGCGCGGCACGCCTCGCCGCGATGCAGGGGTTGGCGGTGCGAAACGTGGGAGATTGAGCCGCGGCGCCGAAGCGCCCAGCTGAACCCCCCAGCCGAACCCTCGCGCATGGGCGGACGTCCGCGAGCGCTGCCCTTGCGGTCACTTGCATTCGCGCATCTGGCCTTGAATCACGGCCGTTGACGAACTAAATTGAGTTCAGGCGCCAGCGATATCGTGCATCCCGCGTGTTGGTGGATCGCCGAGCGCCGGAGGAGCCAGATGATGGGCGTTCTCGAAAGGACCAAGGTCAGCGGCCCGGCTGCTGTCAGCAGGCGCGTGGTTTTGGCTGGCATGGGTGGCGCTGCCCTCGCGGCGGGCGCTGCGGTGCTCTGTGCTGATCGTGTTGCCAGCGCCAATCCATCCCTTACGCAGGGCATGGCGCGAGCGGGCCCACTCAAGGCCTCGCAGGCCGAGGTAACCGGCTACCACGTCACAGAGCATATTCGTCGGTACTACCGGACGGCCCGACTCTGAGGGACAGGGTTAGGCGTGGACCTTTGTCATGACCTTGCATCCGCAATCGCAACGGCAGTGCCTTGCCGCGCATCGCCCGCGCGACCTTGGCATGCGTGCTGCTCCGGCGTGACCTGCGCGGGCCTAATCAAGGAGTTCGTTCCATGCTACTCACCCGCAAAACACCACGGCCAGAGGGCTCCGCCGGTGCATCTGCCGTGGACGACCAGTGGCTTGTTCAGCTCAAGCGCGGCTTGGAGCACGCGTTGCCGACGGTGGACCGGCGCGCGTTTCTGCAGCGCTCAGGCCTTGGCCTCGGCTTTGGTCTCGGCGCCGCCTTGATCGCCTCCCAGCCGCGTCTGGTGCAAAAGGCAGACGCCGCCGATACGCCGGCACCCGGCTCGGCGGGAAGTGGGCGCGTGGTGACGCGCCGGACCGTGTGCACGCACTGCTCAGTGGGCTGCGCAAGCGACGCGATGGTGGAGAACGGCGTGTGGGTCAGGCAAAACCCGGTCTTCGAATCGCCCATCAACATGGGCGCACATTGCGCCAAAGGCGCCGCACTGCGCGACCACGGCCGCGGAGACCACCGCCTGCGCTACCCGATGAAGCTCGTGGATGGCAAATACCAGCGGATTTCCTGGGACAAGGCGCTGCAGGAAATCAGCGACAGGCTGCTGGAAATCCGCAAGGAAAGCGGGCCGGATGCGCTGTTTGTCGTCGGGTCGTCCAAACACAACAACGAGCAGTCCTACCTGCTGCGCAAGTGGGTCTCATTTTGGGGCTCGAACAACTGCGACCACCAGGCGCGCATCTGCCATTCCACCACCGTGGCAGGAGTGGCCAACACGTGGGGCTATGGCGCGATGACCAACTCGTACAACGACATGGCGAATGCCAAAGTAGCGCTGTACATCGGCTCCAATGCGGCTGAGGCCCATCCGGTATCCATGTTGCATCTGCTTCACGCGAAGGAAAGCGGCTGCAAAGTCATCGTGGTCGATCCCCGCTTCACCCGCACGGCAGCCAAGGCCGACAAGCACATCCGCATCCGCTCGGGAACAGACATTCCATTCCTGTTTGGCGTTCTGTATCACATCTTCGATAACGGCTGGGAAGACAAGGACTACATCGCTGCCCGGGTCTGGGGCATGGACCAGGTCAAGCAGGATGTGATGGCGAAGTGGGCTCCAGACAAGGTGCAGGAGGTTTGCGGTGTGGACGGCGACACCACCCTGATGGTGGCGCGGTGGATGCACGAGAACCGTCCCGGCACCGTGGTGTGGTGCATGGGTCAGACGCAGCACACCATCGGCCACGCCATCGTGCGCGCGTCCTGCATTCTCCAGTTGGCGCTCGGCAACGTTGGCAAATCCGGAGGCGGCACGAACATCTTTCGGGGCCACGACAATGTGCAGGGTGCAACCGATGTTGGTCCGAATCCCGACTCGCTTCCCGGTTACTACGGGGTGATCGATGGCGCGTGGAAGCATTTCGCCAGCGTGTGGGGTGTGGATTACGAATGGATCAAAGGGCGCTTTGCGCCGGGCATGATGACGAAGCCTGGCATGACGGTCTCACGCTGGATTGATGGTGTGCTGACCCCCAACGACATGATCGATCAGGGGCCGAACCTGCGCGCGCAGATTTTCTGGGGGCATGCCCCCAATTCGCAAACGCGCGGCCTGGAGATGAAAAGGGCCATGGATAAGCTTGATTTGCTCGTGGTGATCGACCCCTATCCGTCAGCCACCGCAGCCATGGCGGCCATGCCAGGCGAGCCCAAGGACCTCAACCCCAAGCGCGCCGTCTATCTTCTGCCGGCGACCACCCAATTCGAGACCTCGGGTTCAGTCACGGCCTCCAACCGCTCGCTGCAATGGCGTGAGCAAGTGATTGAGCCGCTGTTTGAGTCGCGCACAGACCAAATGATCATGGTGCAGCTGGCCGACAAGCTCGGATTTGGCAAGGAGCTGGTGAAGAACTACAAGATGGTCCCGGGAAAGGGCGGAATGCTGGAGCCCGAAACCGAATCGATCCTGCGCGAGATCAATCGTGGCGTGTGGACCATTGGGTATACGGGGCAAAGCCCCGAGCGTCTGAAGGCGCATATGCGCAACATGCACGTGTTCGATGTGAAGACGCTGCGCGCGCGCGGCGGCGTTGACGCCGAGACCGGATACAAGCTCGATGGCGAGTATTTCGGCCTGCCGTGGCCTTGCTACGGCACGCCGGAGCTGCGCCACCCGGGGACCGCCAATCTGTACGACACCTCGCTCAACGTCATGCAGGGCGGGGGAAATTTCCGCGCCAATTTCGGCGTCGAGCGCGATGGGCAGTCCTTGCTGGCGGCCGACGGATCGGCCTCCAAGGGCGCGGACATTCAAACCGGATATCCCGAGTTCGATGCCACCTTGCTGAAAAAGCTCGGCTGGTGGGACGAACTGACGGATGCCGAGAAAAAGGCGGCCGACGGGAAGAACTGGAAAACCGACCAGTCGGGCGGGATCATCCGCGTCGTCATGAAAAATCATGGCTGCTACCCATTCGGCAACGCTCGGGCGCGCGCGGTCGTGTGGAACTTCCCGGATCCCATCCCCCAGCACCGCGAGCCGCTGTACTCCGTGCGTCCGGACATGGTGGCGCAATACCCAACCTACGACGACAAGAAGGTGTTCTGGCGGTTGCCCACGCTGTTCAAGACAGTGCAGGAGCAGAACGCTGATATTGTCAAGAAGTTTCCCCTCATCCTCACCTCCGGCCGCCTGGTCGAGTACGAGGGTGGAGGCGATGAAACGCGGTCGAATCCCTGGCTGGCCGAGCTGCAGCAGTTCGCCTTCGTGCAGGTCCATCCGGCGGTGGCCAACGACCGCAACATCCGGGAGGGTGATGACGTGTGGGTCAGCACGCCCACGGGAGCGCGCATCAAGGTGCGTGCCCGCATCACGCAGGCGGTGGATCGCAGCACGGTGTTCATTCCCTTCCACTTTGCCGGGCACTGGCAGGGCAGGGACCTTCGCCAGTACTACCCCGAGGGCGCCGCCCCCATCGTGCTGGGTGAGGCGGTCAACACGGCCACGACCTACGGCTATGACGCGGTGACGATGATGCAGGAAACCAAGACCACCGTGTGCCAGCTCGAGCGCGCATAACCCAAGAGAGGGCATTGACCATGGCACGCATGAAATTCATTTGTGACGCCGAGCGCTGTATCAACTGCAACGGTTGCGCCACAGCCTGCAAGAACGAGAACGAGGTGCCGTGGGGCGTCAACCGGCGGCGCGTCGTCACCATGAACGAGGGCGTGCCCGGCGAGAAGTCCATCTCGGTGGCATGCATGCACTGCTCGGATGCGCCATGCATGGCGGTTTGCCCGGTGAATTGCTTCTACCGCACGCCGGAGGGGGTGGTCCTCCACGATAAGGACATCTGCATCGGCTGCGGTTATTGCTCCTATGCGTGTCCGTTTGGGGCGCCGCAATTCCCGGCCAATGGCGAGTTCGGGCTGCGTGGCAAGATGGACAAGTGCACCTTCTGTGCTGGCGGCCCCGCGCCGAACGGTTCGGAGGAGCAGTTCAAGCAATATGGGCGCGACCGGCTCGCCGAAGGCAAGCTGCCGATTTGCGCCGAAATGTGCTCGACCAAGGCCTTGCTCGCAGGTGATGGGGAGGTGATCGCCGACATCATGCGTGAGCGAGTCCTGCATCGCGGCGGTGGGGCGGAGCTGTGGGGCTGGGGCACGGCCTACGGGTCGGGCGGCACACGTCAAGGCGAGCCGCCGTCACAACCTGCGCAAGGGGCACAATCATGAAGAGGACTTGGGTCTTGCTGGCTTGCGCTGTGCTTCTGGCCCTTTTCGATGCATGCAGCCAGAAGCCGCAAACGTTGACACAGACGGGCCCGCCCCAAGCGCAGGAGCCCTGGATGGGCGCCAAGCCAGCCTTCACTGCAAAGGGTTGGACGCCGGGCAACGAGGCCAGTTGGCAGCGCGAAATCGACCGCCGTGCCCAGCACCAGAATGAATACGTGCGCATGCGCTGAATGCGAGGGCATGATGTCCCAGTTCCGGATGGCCTTGACGACGGGTTGCATGGCGCGGCCCTTGGTTTGGTTGCTGCTTGCTGCCGCTCTTGCTCTGAGCGGCAGCCTCATTGCAGGCCCGGCCTGCGCCGCCTCGGCTTCATCGGCAGCGCTGATGGAGCGCGCGGCCCCGCCTGGCGCGGCTCGCTTGCCGGGATACCTTCGGCAAGACAACGCGGAGCGCGCGAAGGTGCAGCCCGGCAATAATGCGCCGATGTGGCGCGGCATCAAGGAGCACGCGGGATTCAGCAGTCTTCCCTATCCCGAGGCCGGGGTGCTGATCCAGCCCCAGACGCACTACGCCGGCTCGGCCTTCACCTCGGCAGGCGAAGCCTGGCGGCAGAGTCGCAACACGGTGCTGATTCCCGTCGGAGGTTGGCTTCTGGTCATCGCCGTGGTTGGCCTCGCCGGCTTCTTCCTGATTCGCGGGAAGATCCGCATGGAATACAAGCCGACGGGGCGCAAGCTCGAGCGCTTTACGCTGTCCGAGCGTGTCATCCATTGGACGGCAGCCCTCTGCTTTGTCGTGCTGGCCGTCTCGGGCATCGTGATGATGTTCGGCAAGTTCTTCCTGTTGCCGTTGATCGGCGGCGCGCTGTTCGGCTGGCTCGCCTACGGGCTCAAGACCATTCACAATTTCGTCGGGCCGCTCTTCGGCATCGCGCTGCTCCTCGTGCTCGCGACATTCATCCGGGACAACATACCGAGCAAGCGGGATCTGGCCTGGGTCGCAACGGCCGGCGGCCTATTCGGGGGCCGCGAGGGGCCATCGCCACGGTTTAACGCAGGCGAGAAGGTCTTCTTCTGGGCGGGTTGGTTGTTCCTCGGCGCCATCGCGGTCGGCTCGGGCCTGGTGCTGGACAAGCTGGTGCCGGACGTCGTCTTCACGCGGGGCGTCATGCAGTTGGCGGAGATCGTCCATGCATCGGCCACTGTGGTGTTGATGGCGATGTCTTTGGCGCACATCTACCTCGGCACAATTGGCGTTGAGGGCGCGCTGGAGGGAATGCGGACCGGCTATGTCGATGAGAGCTGGGCGAAGCAGCACCACGCGCTGTGGCTGGATGACATCAACGCCGGCAAGATTGCGGCGCAGCGAAGCGGCCAAAGCGTGCAAGCCCCGGTGCCGATGGTCAAGCCCAAAGGTTGAGGAGTCTTCATCATGAAGCGTGCCGATCTCATGGTGGCCGTTTGCCTGCTGGGGCTGGGCAGTCCGGCCTGGTCTGAACTGCCGCCGCCCAGCGCGGCGATGAAAGCCCAGGCGGATGAAACGGCAGCCAAGGCGAAATGGAGCGACAAGGTCGCGGCCTACCAGCTCTGCGAGGCCCAGAACAAGGTGGCGAGCTTTTACTACGCGCAGGCCAGGGAACAGGGCAAGCCGACTGCGCCACCGGTGGACACACCGCCATGCGTCGACCCCGGCCCGTTTCCCGCGGTATCGGCGGGTGCATCCGCCGACCGGCTTGCCGCGCCAGCAAAAGGGTCGAACTAGCCGCTGGCGCAGGGCCGGATGCCAGGACGTGGCGAAGACGAATTCCAAGGTGGAGGGCACATTAGGGCTATGTCAAGCAGGGTCTGCGCCGGCAGGGCCGTGCAGGCGTAGGCTCTGTCGCTTATAAAGAAAAAGACGGCGGCGCCGTCATGCGCCGCCAGACCACTGCCCGACCATCCAGTTCGTTGCCTTGACCATGCTCATGCCCACGTCACCGATCGCCTCGCCTGCACCCGCTGTCGAACTCGCCAGGCCCGCCGAGGGTCCGCTGCTGAGTGACGCGCACGTCGACCTCACGCGGGGAGTCGAAGTGCGCAACGAATACGGTGAATGCCAACAGGTGCACATCCCGGCTGAGCGCCCGCTGACGCTTTACCTGGACAAGGTCGAGATCGTCACGCTCATGACCGTAGGGGCTGTCCCGGAGCTGTTGGCGCTCGGCTACCTGCGAAACCAGCGCCTCGTGCGCTCCCTCGCGGAAATTGCCTCCGTTCAAGTCGATTGGGACGTCGAGGCCTGTTCCATCACGAGCCATGGTGGGATCGCCGGTCTGGAGCGGCGCCGTGCTGCCAAGCGGGTCGTGACAACCGGGTGCGGGCAAGGCACCGTGTACGCCAGCCTGATGGACGAGGTGGATACCCTTGCGCTCGATCCGGACACACGTCTTCGGCAAGGCGAGCTCTACCGCCTGCTGGAGGTCATGCGGATGCGCGACAGCATCTACAAGACTGCGGGCTCCGTGCATGGGTGTGCCCTGTTTGCAGGTGGCGAGCTCTTGATGTTCACCGAGGACGTCGGCCGCCATAACGCGGTGGACGCCATCTCGGGCTGGATGTGGTTGCACGACGTGGCGGGCGCAGGCAAGGTTTTTTACACCACCGGCCGGCTCACTTCCGAGATGGTCATCAAGTGTGCGCTCATGGGCGTGACGATCCTTGTGTCGCGTTCGGGTGTGACGCAAATGGGCTACGACATCGCCGCGCGTCTTGGAATCGCGCTGTTTGCGCGCTGCGCCAATCGGCACTTCCTGCAATACACCGCGCCGCATCGTTTCATCGCCGAGCCGATTCCAAGGCCGCAGCCCTTGCCAGCATGAACGCTCCGACGCTGCCCAGCCCAACAGGTGCACTGCGTCTCGCAGTCATCCTGCAACGCGATCGCCTGCACAGCGCATGGCAGCGCTGGAGCTGGAGTGTGCGTGATGTGTTGCAGGCCAAAGACGGGGGCGCGCTGCCGCGCTGCCTTGTGTGGGGCGCGGCCAGCTCACAATGGCTGTTTGGCAACTACAACCTTCAACTTCACCGTGACGAGGGTGAGGGCTACCACCTCAACCTCACCGCGCCCAATCCGTCGTGGTTCATCTGGTGGACGGGGCCCGCCGATCCTGACTGCGATGACCCACGCGTTCAACCCGGTGGATTGCCAGCGGTGCAGGCCATCACGCTGTCGTACAACGAGGCTGCGCGCTGGATGGACGCTGGCGAGACGGTGGAGGTCGTACTGCTCCCGGGAGCGGTGGCGAATTGGCTGGCGGCATTCACGGCCATGTCTTACAGGCCGGAGCCGCGAAGGCGTGTGCGGCCGCAAAGCTTCCTTGCGCCACACGAGCGCGACGCCACGGTACCGCGGCGAGCAACCGAGGATGAACATCACCCGGAGCGCGAGAGCGGCACTTCAGACGAACGCGCCAGCGACATGGACGCGATGGCTGCGCAACGCAAAAGGATCCACGCATGAAATTTCCAGACCGTGAGGGCGTTGGTCGCGCAGCGGGCGTTCTCGCGCGATGGTCGCGTCGCAAACATCTGGCGCAAACGAATCGCACGGGGAACGCCGCGACCCGCGCAAGCGTGTCCGCACCCGTTGATCCGTCGCCTCCGGCTGTTGCCGAAGCCCAGGCTGTGCGCGAAGCTGCGGCGCGAGAAGCACCCACAATGCAGCAGCTTGAGTCGCTCGATCACAATGCCGACCTGCGGCGTTTCGTTGCGCGGGAGGTCGATGAATCGGTACGCTGCGCGGCCCTGCACAAGATCTTTGAGGACCCGCGATTCAACGTGATGGATGGGCTCGACACCTATGTTGACGACTATAACGTCTCCAGTCCGGTGCCTGCGAGCATGTTGGATCGTCTTTGCCATGCTGCATCCGTGGCCATGGTCACTGCGCCAGAGGAAGAGCAGGCTGTGCCGGAGCAGTCAATGGCGGTTTGCGAGGACCATGGGATTGTGACGACGCAGGCGCCCGCAGCCGACGATGAGGCGGTGCCTGGTGCAGGGCCTGCACGCGCTTTGGAGCGGCCGGGGTCGGAGCCGCTGCTTGAGCATTCGGGGACGCCGGACACATGAAAACCCTGGTCTGTGATTGCAACCACAGCATGCCGCTGGACTTCGCCGCGCTGTCCGGTGCCATCGGTGAACCCCTGACCCCGCACAGCCAATTGTGTCGACGCGAAATCGGCCAATTCCAGAGCGCTGCGCGTGGTGCGGAGCCCTTACTGGTGGCCTGCACGCAGGAGGCACGGCTGTTCACCGCGGTCGCCGCGCAAACCAGCGGGGTTGCGTCGCCCGACGTGCGCCCCATGCGGTTCGTCAACGTGCGTGAAACGGCAGGCTGGAGCCGACAGGCTGCCGCTGCCGGGCCGAAGATCGCGGCGCTGCTGGCTGCGGCGAGGCTTGAGGAGCCCGCGCCGGTTCCCACGGTCAGTTACGCGAGCCAGGGCCACTGTCTCGTGATTGGCGATGCGGAATCCCTCAGCCTTGCCGTGAGTTTGCTGTCCAACGCGCTTCGTCTCACCTTGCTCGATACGGGAGCCGCCCGTGGCAAGGGGCGCTCCGGAAGCTTGCCGCTGGAGCGTGAGCAGGTCTTGTATGCGGGGCGGGTGCACGCCGTGCGCGGCTGGCTTGGAGCCTTCCAGGTGGAGTGGCAGAGTTCAAATCCGATTGATCTGGATGTATGCACGCGCTGTAGCGCGTGCATCAAGGCCTGTCCGCAGGGGGCGATCGGTTGGGATTACCAGATCGATCTGACGCGCTGCACAGATCAACGGGACTGCGTACGCGCCTGCGGCGCCATTGGCGCGATCCATTTCGAGCGGCCGCCTCAAGCCCACATGGGCACGTTCGACCTCGTGCTTGATCTTCAGCCTCAGCCTGCGATCCGTCTACATCAGGTTCCACAGGGCTACTACGCGCCGGGTAGCGATCCACTGGAGCTGGCGCGCGCCGTGGGCGAGCTGCGCGACCGCGTCGGCGCATTCGAGAAACCGCGCTTTGTCCGCTATGACCCCAAGCTCTGCGCCCACACGCGCAATGGGCTTCTGGGGTGCAATGCCTGCGTGGACGTGTGCTCAGCCGAGGCGATCACCAGTCGCGCCCGCTTGCGCGCAGACCAGCCGCCACGGCCGCTCAATTCGGTCCATCCACGAAGCGAGAATGGATCCAGCTTCCTCAACCAGGTCGAGGTTGAGCCACATTTGTGCGTGGGCTGCGGCGCCTGCGCCACGGTGTGCCCATCGGGCGCGCTCGCGTTCGAGTGGCCGCGCCCTGCTGACATGGGTGCGCGGCTCAGGGTTCTGCTCTCGACGGCTCGGCGCGCCGGGCTGGAACGCCCGGCACTGCTGCTGCACAGTCAGGAGCAGGGTACGAAACTCCTGGGTGAACTCGGTCGCCTGGCCGCCGGCAATGACGACGTGCTCGGTGTGCCTGCGCACGTCGTGCCCGTTGCGTTGTGGCACGTTGCCTCGATGGGCCTGGATCTCTGGTTGGCAGCGGTTGCCTGGGGAGCGGCTGAAATCCTCGTGCTCGCAAGCGGTGAGGAGGCGCCGGCCTATCTTGACACCCTGCGCAGCCAACTCGCACTCGGCCAGACGCTTTTGCACGGGATGGGCTATGCGGGAACGCGCCTGGCCCTGTTGCAGACGCACGATCCCCTGGAGCTTGACGCGCTGTTAGGAGCACCACGCCCGCAAGGTCCGGTGCCCGAAGTCGTTGCCGGGTTTGCAGCCCTGTCGCAAAAGCGGGCCACACTGGAGCTGGGGCTCGACCACCTTGTGCGTCATGCCCCGCTGCGGGCCGTGGAGCGCGGTGAGCAACCGGTTGTGCTGCCGCACGGAGCCTTTTCCCCGTTTGGGTCAGTACGCATCGATACCGGGCGCTGCACCCTTTGTTTGAGCTGTGTCGGCGCGTGCCCCGAAGGGGCCCTCCTGGATAATCCTCAGGCACCGCAGTTGCGCTTCATCGAGAAGAATTGCGTGCAGTGCGGCTTGTGCGTCAAGACCTGCCCGGAAGACGCGATCCGCCTTGAACCCCGCCTGCTATGGGGGCCGCAGCGCAGCCAGCCGCGCTCCTTGCATGCAGCCCAGCCCTGGCGGTGCATACGCTGTGGCGCTCCATTCGGCACAGTGCAGGCGATCGAGCAGATGCTGGTCAAGCTTGCAGGCCACCCCGCGTTTTCCGGCGCAGCCGCCGAGCGCCTGAAAATGTGCAGTGACTGCCGCGTGATCGACATGCACACCGCCGCAGGAGCTGCCCTCGACGACCATTCGCATTGAGGTTGCCCATGCCCTTCGCTTCCGCAGCGGCCAAGCCCGCGCTGGCTGACGCATCCAGCCCCGAGGACGCGGATCGCGCCAGCGTGTGGAGCGTGCTCGCACGCCTGTACATCGCGCCGCCCGATGGCGTGCTGTTGCACCATCTGGCCGCAGGGGCGGACGTGCAGGCGGGCCGCGGCGAGCCCAGTGCGCTGCAGGCCGCCTGGGGCGCGCTGGGCGACAAGGCGCGCCTCGTGAGCCAGGAGATGGCGAGCGAGGAATTTGAAACACTTTTCGGCGGCATCGGTCGCCCGGCGGTGTATGTGTACGGGTCGTATTACCTGGCGGGTGCCCTCCACGAAAAGCCACTTGCACGGTTGCGCAGCGACCTGCAGACGCTCGGCCTTGCCCGGCGGCAGGACGTGGGTGAGAGCGAGGACCACTTTGCGATCCTCGCCGAGATCATGTGTTTTCTGAGCGCGGGCAACATCCCGGGTGGTCCGGACCTCGCGCGTCAGCGCGAGCTGTTCCAGAGGCATATCGAGCCCTGGGCCTTGCGCATGTGCGACGCCATCGTTGAGCATCCAGCCGCGGACTTTTACCGCAAGGTGGCCGAATTCACGCGTGCGTTCGTGGCGGTTGAGCAGGTTGGTTTCGATCTGCTGGACTGACGCGGCCCCCACGCCAGACGAAACGGGGACTGGCGTGGGCGGCGAAGCCGCATGTCTCGGCAGGCTTTGCGGGGCGAGTCGTGATCCGTGGCGGGCCGTGCGTTCGACGCAGCGCAAGCACAGGCGGGATCCGCGGGCTGAGGGCATTGACGTGCTCGTGGCCAAGGCTGCGCGCATGGGCGCGAGCAACCTTGGCCACGCTGTGGTGCCCTTGGTCGGGCGTCTCAGAGAGCGACCGCCGCGGGCCGATCGGCCAGGCACGGAGCGTGGATGAGGTGTCCGTGCCACAGGCCATGCAGGCTGCGTGCGGCCACCACCAGCCAGATCCCGACAAGGGCTGAGGTGAGGGACGCGGCCAACACCGTGAAAGCGTGCAAGCCCGTGTGCACGCCCAAGCCGTAGGTGGCCGCGATGAAAACACCCACGGGAAAGGTGAATCCCCACCAGCCGAGGTTGAAGGGCAAACCCCGTCGCGCCTGCACGGCCGTCAGTAACGCTGCGGTGAGCAGCCACCAAAGGCCAAACCCCCACAGCACCAGTGCGCCGACCACGCCCAGGGGCCCCGCAAGCGATGCCAGAGGCGCGAGCGGCGTGCCGGCGAGGGCGTGCTCGGCAGCGGCGCCCAGCGTTTGCAACGCGAGCGCCCCAGTCCCAAGAGGGCCAAGACTTAACCAGGTCGACACGGCCATGTCCTGCGGCGGTAGCTTGTGCACCGCCAGGCGGAAGTAGAGCAAGGTGAGAATGCCCAGTGCGAGCGGCACGGACATCCCCCACAGGGCATAGCCCGCGACGACCAGGTCCCGAGCCTGCGGCAAAGGCAGGTGGTTCGCCAGGAGGCCGGCACTGGAGGCCGCGACTTCAGCTGGCACGATTGGCAGGAGCCATACGCCCGTCATGCGGTCCAAGCCGTGTTCTTGTGCGCAGAACATCATCAACGGAACCAGCCAACCCACGGCAAGGCTCAGGACGACGTCCAGCCACCAGAGCTGGACAGCCGCTTGCGGAGCCCAGGTCCATTGGGGAAACATCGTCGCGAGACCGTTGACAAGCGGAATCAGTGCCATGGGCAGAGCTCCGAGGAACATGGACTGCACCGGGTGGCGCAAAAGGGGCAGGGCATAGTGCCGGAAAAATATCCAGCGCGTGGCAAACAGGGTGAAGAAGAAGGTGAAAATGGCGGCGTCGGCCCAGAAGAGGACGTGCACGAGCAGCATGCGCCCGGGAAAGTCCAGGGGAAACTGGGCCAGCAAGGTGAAGACGATACCCGTACCCATGTTCAACGTGAACCAGTTGGGTGTGAACTGCCTGATGAGTTCTCGAGGATGGGCAAGTGCCTGCAGGGGAAGAAATCGGTGCATGAGACGGCT
>JAGWOZ010000302.1 GCA_028870715.1 Betaproteobacteria bacterium
TGGCGAACCCGGCAAGCGCGCTTACCCGATGCCGGACAAAAGTCACGCTGCGAACGCTAAGGCCCGCGCCTCGCAGCAGTACAACGCCGGAAACTTGAGTTCTGGCGAGAAAGCCAAGATCGACGCCAAGGCCAATCGCGTCCTTGGCACCAGCGCCCAACACGCGAAATCCGCCCAGGACGCCGCAAGCGCCAACCACGTTCGCACCGGCAAGCACGGGTGATCCGGTGGGCGCAAATCGACGCGAACCGCTAAGCGAAAAATGGCGAGAGCGCATCCAGACGGGTGTATTGCTGGATCGCTTGCAGAAACATGCGTTTGGTGAAATCGAAATGACAGCCGCGCAGGTCAAGTCCGCGGAAGTCGTTTTGCGCAAGACGATCCCCGATCTCAAGGCGATCGAACATAGCGGCGGTGTTGATATCCGCACCGAAACCGACGCACAAATCCTTGCGCGTATCAAGACCAATGCGGCGGCCGCGGGTCTCGACGCTAGCGCAATCGCGGATGTAACGGATGTGCAGGGCGATGCTTGACGTCCACATCCTGATTCATCCCGCAACGCCGCGTGACTGGGTGACGCAGTGCCTGGACTCGGTGTATGAAGCTGCCGATCGCGCCGGGTTTCCGGTTGACGTCCACCAGCTTCCGGCTGTGATCGGCCATATCGGCCAAGGTCGTGCCCAAGGTTACGCGCTGGGCGTGCAGCCATACGTGACGTGCGTGGACGATGACGACTACGTGCTGCCGCAGGCGTTCGCGCAAATGCGTGACGCGCTGGAAGCTGGGGCATCGGCGGTTTGCACGCCCGAGCAGACGTTGCAGAACGGATATATCAGGCCCGGACATACGCGGCACCACCTGATTGCGTATCGGCGTGGCGACATCATCGACCACACGCAATGGCCGTGTTGCGGCGACGTGGCTCAGATGAACACCATCGGGCCGGATGCGGTTGACTTGGCCGAGCCTGCGTATGTGCACCGGCTGTACATGGACAGCAAAGCCCGCGTGATGCGTCGCATCCGCGTTGCGGAATTGGAGCTTGCCCGTGGCTAACCTGCTGCTTGATCCGACCAAGTGGACGGACGACCAACCCATACCAGCCAGTCCGCCCCCATCGTGGAATGCAGCGAAGGGCAATTACGAGTTCATGCCAACCGGTGCCCACGTGGGCTTGATTGCACAGACCACGGCAGGCGTTTCTACCGTCACCGCTGGCGACATCGTTGCGTTCACATTTGACGTTACCGTTGCCGACTCCCACCCGCCAGCGAGCTACAGCTTCCTTGTGAATGGATCGGTCGTCTGGACGATAGACCTAACTGTCATAGGCTCAAAAACGTTTACCTCTGCGGCACTGGCGGCAGGAGATAGGATAACAACGTCCTACACTGACGCAGCCACTGGCGCGGGATCGTTGTACGGTGTTGAGTTCACCATCACGCCGACGCCGAATCCGCCCGCGCCAGTTCCAGACTGCACCGAGCTTGGCCGCGTCACGCGCGCGAACGTTTCCGCCTACCAGCGTGCACGCGTGCAGCATTCGCGCTTGGTGCGTGGTGAGAAGCGCTGCTTGGTCGCAAACTTCAATGGCGCGCTCGACCCGGCGCGTACGATCCAGTCTGTGACGTGGCGCTGCGAACAGCCGTACTACGTGGCAATGGCCAATGCGCGCATCCCGAACAGCGGTCAGTTCGCGAACCGTGAAGCTGCGGTGGACATCACTGCCCAGCTACAGGGTTTTGCGTGGCTCAAGTGCGAGGCGACGCTCGACAACGGTGAAATCTACACGCAGGTCTTTACCGTGTGCGTGATGAACACGCCGTATTTCTACGGCGAGGCCATCCCGACACTCGGGCCTTATACGCTTACGGCGATCGCGCAATGAACGCCGTCCTGAAACAGCTTGATGCAGACTTGGCCGAGATTGCCCGGCGTGCAAGTATTCGGGCGCTGTCGCGGTACAAGCCATACCCGAAGCAGGCTGAGTTCCACGCACTGGGAGCCACCACACGCGAACGTGCGCTTATCGCTGGCAACCAGGTCGGCAAGACGCTTTGCGCGGCCGCAGAAGCCGCCATGCACGCATCTGGCCAATATCCGGACTGGTGGCAAGGACGGCGCTGGAACATGCCGACGGCTGGATGGGTTGGCAGCGTGACCATGGAAGTCTCGCGCGATGCTGCGCAACGCCTGCTGCTTGGCCCTGCAGACGCGCGCGGTACGGGCATGATTCCCGGTGAATCCATCATTGACATCGCCAAGTTCCCGAACGTGAAAGACACTGCGGCGCTGGTGAAGGTTCGCCATGCTGCAGGCGGTGTGTCGGTGATCGCGTTCAAGTCCTACGACGCGGGCCGCGAAAAGTTCCAAGGTGGCACGGTGAACTGGGTGTGGGCCGACGAAGAGGCGCCGGAGGACATCTACAGCGAGCTTTTGACGCGCACGAACGCCACCAACGGCATGCTGATGGCGACATTCACGCCGATGTATGGCATGTCGAACGTGGTGCGCAAGTATCTGATGGAGCCAACCGCCTCGCGTGCCTACGTCACGATGACGCTTGACGACGCCGAGCACTACACGCCGGAGCAGCGCGCGCAGATCATCGCGAGCTACCCCGAGCACGAGCGAGACGCGCGCACGAAAGGTATTCCGCAGTTTGGCAGCGGTCGCGTTTTCCCGGTGCAGGAATCGCAGATCGTGGTCGATGCGGTTGCGCTGAAACCGGAATGGCCACGCATTGCGGGCATCGACTTTGGTTGGGATCACCCGACGGCCGGAGCATGGCTGGCATGGGATCGCGACAACGATTGCGTGTACGTGTACGCCGATTACAGCTTGCGCGAGGGCACGCCGCTGATCCATGCCAGCGCATTCCGCAGGAATGGGGCAACGATTCCTGTCGCGTGGCCGCATGACGGGCTGAAACA
>JAGWOZ010000303.1 GCA_028870715.1 Betaproteobacteria bacterium
CCGCCAGGAACAAGGTCTGCAAAATGGCCACGTAGTAGCGTGCGGCCACAACGTGTGTGAGAAATCGCACCACGGCCGGCATCGATCCGACGTCGAAAATGAATCCAGAGAGTATGAACGCTGGCAGAAAGGTCACGATCACTGCCACCTGCGCGGCGACGAACTGGTTCTTGGCGAGCGTTGAAATCAACAGGCCCATGGCGAGAGCCACCAGCAGGAACAGCGCCGAGCATGCCACCAGCAGCCAGAAACTTCCCACCAGCGGTACGGTGAACAGCCATACAGCCATCGCCACGGACAGCAGCATGCCCCCCATACCCAACACGAAGTAAGGCACGAGCTTGCCAAGCAGGATCTCGCCAATCGTCACCGGACTGGCCATCAGCGCCTCCATCGTTCCGCGCTCCCATTCGCGCGCGATGACCAGCGCCGTAAGCAGCGCGCCAATCAGGGTCATAATCACCGCAATCAGCCCGGGAACCAGAAAGTCTCGGCTGCGCAAGGCCGGATTGAACCAAATGCGGTCGTCGGCTGCCACCGGGATCGTCAGTGGCTTGCCCGCCGCATCGGCTTGCAGCTGGAGCCAGTTCTGCCACATCCCTTGCAGATAGCCTTCAAGGATGCGCGCGTTGTTCGCGTTGACTCCGTCAACCCAAACGCCAACCAGCGCGCTGCGCCCTGACAGCAGGCTGCGGCTGAAATCCGCCCGCAGCCACACGATGCCGTTTACGGTGCCCTCCATCAGTGCGCGCCGGGCATCGGCGACGGTGGCGTAACGCCGCGGAGCGAAGTAGTCTGATTGCACAAGCCCGCCCACAAAGCTTGCAGTTTGCGCCGTGGGCTGTTCGACCACCACGGCGAGTGGCACCCGGTGGGCGTCCAGTGACACTCCATAACCAAACAGAAGAAGCAAGAACACTGGAAGCACGAACGCGATGGCAATCGCCGACGGATCTCGCACAATCTGCAAGAACTCCTTGCGGATCAGCCCGCGCAAACGCTGCTGGTTCACGTTGCCCTCCGGATCTGTGCCTCATGCGCCTGAATCAGCTCGATGAACGCATCTTCCATACTGGGGTTGGGAAGCCGGACGCTGCGCACGCGCGCGCGAATTTCCTGCGGCGAGCCAAGAGCCAGGATCTCACCCAGCGACATCAGGACTAGGTTGTCGCAATACTCAACCTCGTCCATGAAGTGCGTGGTGACCATCACCGTCACCCCGGACTCGGCCAGCTGGTTGATGCGCTGCCAGAATTCACGCCGAGCCAGCGGATCAACCCCGGACGTGGGCTCGTCGAGAAACAGGATCGAAGGCTCGTGCATCAGTGCGCAAGCCAGCGCCAAGCGCTGCTTGAAACCCAGCGCCAGCTCGGCGGTGCCGGCATCCAGAAACCCACCAAGATCGAACTCGCGTTGCGCCCAGTCCAATCGAGCCTTGCGTCGAGCGCCGCGCAAGCCGTAGGCCGAGGCGAAAAATCTCAAGTTCTGCGCCACGCTCAGGTTGCCATACAGCGCGAATTTCTGCGCGACGTAGCCGATGCGCGCCCTGGCTGCGCTACGAGCGGCGTGCAGATCCACACCGGCCACGCGCAAGGTTCCGGAGCTCGCCGAGAGCAAGCCGCACAGCATGCGAAATGTCGTGCTCTTGCCGGCGCCGTTGGCACCCAGCAGGCCAAAGACCTCGCCGCGCGACACGCTGAAGCTGATCCCTTTGACCGCTTCGAAGCTGCCGAAGAAGCGGCGCAGCTCATGTGCCTCGATCACCGTCTCGGCGGTTGGCGCCGCCACGGGCGCCGGTACTGCGGGCGCTGCCGCGGGGGACAGGGACATCGCCGAGACATCGTCGTCGGCAGGCCCCACCATCGCGGCGGTGGGAGTTGGAGCAGGATTGGCAAGTGCCGGATTGGGGCTCGATGCTGGGGACGAACGCAAGAGGCTGACGAAAGCGTCCTCGAACCGCGGTGTCACCGGCCGCCAGTCTTCGCCAGCTAGCGCTTGTGCCTTTGTGCCGTCCAGCACGACGTGGACACCGTCCGCCTGAACCAGCGCGTCAATCACACCCTGGCGTGCAACGAGCCTTGCCTGCAAGGCACGACGCCTGAGCGTGGGGTGCTTTACGACAAAGCAGCGCTCCGTCAGCGGCTCGCCAAACGCGGCGGGCGCTTGCTGCGCGAGCAATCGCCCGTGATGCAACAGCACGATGTCGTCACACAACTCGGCCTCGTCGAGATAGGCAGTGCTGACGAGGACGCTCACCCCCTGCGCGCGCATGGTCTTGATGATGCTCCAGAGCTCCCGTCGCGAAATCGGGTCGACGCCAACGGTCGGCTCGTCCAGAAGCAACAGTCTGGGTGCGCGTAACAAGGAGCAGGCCAGCCCCAGTTTCTGCTTCATGCCACCAGACAAGGCGCCGGCCCGGCGCTTGCCAAACGGCCCCAGCGCGGTCAGGCGCAGCAACTCCTCGAAGCGCGCGCCGCGCTGGGTTGCGTCCAGTCCCTGCAGGTCCGCGTACAGGTCCAGATTTTCCTGCACCGTCAGATCTTCATACAGGCCAAAACGTTGCGGCATATAGCCGATGAGCTCCTGAATGGCTGCAGAATTTGCTCGCGTGTCGTGCCCCAGCACGCGCACCGTGCCCGCCTCGGGCAACACGAGCCCGGCCGCCAAACGCATCAGCGTCGTTTTCCCGGCACCATCCGGGCCCAGCAGCCCCGTGATGAAGGCCGACTGCACCGTGATGCTCAACCCGGCGAGCGCCTCCACGACACGACGTCCTTGATGGAAGCGCTTGTGTACACCGTCGAGCTCCAGCGCTGCCGTTCCTGTGGCCTCAGCCCTTGCAGACATCGCCGGGAATCGTTCGTGGGAGATTGTTCGACAGCGGCACGCGCACTGTCACCGGCATACCTAGGCGCAACTTGCCC
>JAGWOZ010000061.1 GCA_028870715.1 Betaproteobacteria bacterium
AAGGTGTGAACAAGGCATTGCACATCTCGGGCTGGGAGGCCGGCAGCCCCAAGCCCTATGCGGCGTTCATGCAATGGCTTCGCGCAAAGTCGTGACGGCGAGAGCGCCGATGGATCCAGCTGGAAGTGCGGCGAAGGCGCCGGCCTTGATCGCCCCGCCCGGGCTCGGTTCTTCGGGCCTGCCCCTCGTGTTTACCGGATCGCGGCTTGCACGGCGTCAATGAACCGCGCCGCCACGTCGTAGCCCGTTTGCTGGGTGATCTCCACGAAGCACGTCGGACTGGTGACGTTGATCTCGGTCAGGCGCTCGCCAATGATGTCGAGACCCACGAGGAGCAAACCGCGAGCCGCGAGCACCGGGCCGAGTGCCTCCGCGATGGAGCGGTCCGCCGCTGTCAGCGGCTGCGCGACCCCCAAGCCTCCGGCAGCCAGATTGCCGCGCGTCTCGCCACCCTGCGGAATGCGCGCCAATGCGAATGGCACAGGCTCGCCGCCGATGACCAGGACACGCTTGTCGCCCTTGGCGATTTCGGGGATAAAGCGCTGCGCCATGATCGTGCGCCGCCCCCAATCGGTAAGGGTTTCGAGCGCGACGTTCAGGTTAACGTCAGGGCTGCCGTCGGGGGCAGCGCGCAGGCGGAAAATCCCGCTTCCGCCCATCCCATCCAAGGGCTTGATGATGATGTCGCGTTGCGACGCCGCAAAAGCGCGCAATTGCGCGAGGTCGCGGCTGACCAGGGTGTGCGGGATGAACTGGGGCCACTCCAGGATGGCGAGCTTCTCCGGATGATCGCGTAGCGCGCGTGGGCGGTTGAAGACGCGCGCACCCTCGCGTTCAGCCTGTTCAAGCAGGTGCGTCGCGTAAAAATACTCATTATCGAAAGGTGGATCCTTGCGCATGATCACACCGGCGAAGGTGTGCAGCGCGCGATCCACGTGCTCGACTTCGCTGAACCAGGGCTTCGCGCCCTCGACAAGCTGCACATGACGGCAGTTCGCCCGCACCCACGCGCCTTCGGCGGAAGCACCGCCACTGCTCCAATGCAGATGGCGCGGTTCGCAGGCCCACACCGCGAAGCCGCGCCGCTGGGCCTCCCGCATCATCGCAAGCGTCGAGTCCTTCTTGGGGTTGAAGATCTCCAGCGGGTCGGCGACGAACAACAGGTGCATGCGGTTCTCCGGCACGTCAGCTTCAGACCGTCTCGGCTTCGGGGTCGGTCCTCTCGAGCTCGTAGCTCGCCGCGACCAGCGCCAGGCGCGCGATCACGCCGTACATGTAAAAGCGGTTGGGCCCATTGGTGCCGGGCTTGGCCTCGGGGTGCGTCACGTTGAACTGTTCGTCGAAGGCCAGTGGCACAAAGTGCATGCCAGGCGAATTGAGATTCTCGCTGGGGCCTCGGTCAGCGTGCACGCGATAGAACCCGCCGACCACGTACCGGTCCATCATGTATACGACAGGTTCACACACGGCCTCCTGAAGACGCTCGATGCTGGGGATGCCTTCCTGGATGATGACGTCGCGCACCTCCATGCCTTCCTTGACAACACTCATCTTGTTGCGCGTCTTGCGGTTGAGGTCTTTGACCTCGGCAGCATCATGCACCATCATCACACCCATGCCGTAGGTTCCGGCGTCGGCCTTCACCGCGACAAAGGGCTTGGCGTGAATGCCATATTCCTTGTATTTTTTCCGCACCTTGGCCAACACCGTATCCACGGCGTCGGCCAGGCAGTCCTCGCCCTGGCGCTCCTGGAAATCGATGTTGTTGCACTGAGCAAAATACGGGTTGAGCATCCACGGATCCACACCAATGAGCTTGGCGAAGCGCTTGACCACGTCGTCATAGCTCTTGAAATGGGTCGTCTTTCGGCGCGTCGTCCACCCCGCGTGCAGCGGAGGCAGCACGTATTGCTCATACAACCCCTCGAGGCTGGACGGCACGCCCGAAGACAGATCGTTGTTGAGCAGGATGGTGCAGGGGTCAAAGTCCTTGGTTCCCAGGCGGCGCTTGCTGCGCACCAACGGCTCCAGCACCAGCGGTTCGCCGCTGGGCAGGTGCACCGTCTTGACGTCCGTGATGGTCTCATCCACCGTGCCCACATGCACGTTCAACCCGGCCTGGTGGAAGATTTGCGTCAGGCGCCCCAGATTTTCCAGGTAGAACGTGTTGCGCGTATGTTTTTCCGGGATGAGCAACAAGCCCTTGGCCTCGGGACAAATCTTCTCGATCGCCGCCATGGCCGCTTGCACGGCAAGGGGAATCATCTCGTCCGACAGATTGTTCCAGCCTCCCGGAAAAAGATTGGTGTCCACCGGCGCGAGCTTGAAGCCGCCGTTGCGCAAGTCCACGGAGGCGTAAAACGGCGGCGCATGCTCCATCCACTCCAGCCGGAACCACCGTTCAATCGATGGCTGAGCTTCGAGGATGCGCTGCTCGAGTTCGAGCACCGGGCCGCTTTCGTTGGAGACGAGATGGGGGATCATGCGTATTCGGATTTCAGTTCGGAGTGGCCCTGGCGCACGCATTGCCGCTGTGGGTGGGATCTATCAATTGTGACAGAGCCCCGTGATTCCTGCCAAAGAACGCGCGCCCGCTCCTGATCAAAGACGGCAAAGACAGCGGGGTCGTACTGGAAAATCGGACTCGGCCTTCGAACGCGGCCCGCCGTGAAGAACCAAAAAAAAGCCCGGCAAGGCGCCGGGCAGAAGATTCCGCTGGAGATGCGGCCGGGGCAAGTGCACAGCCCCGGGGAAAACCACCTTGCAATCAGGCTTGCATCACAGAACCTGCTCGCCGTGCAGGCTGATGTCGAGGCCTTCGCGCTCCTGTTCTTCGGTCACGCGCAGGCCCAGCGTCATGTCCACAAGCTTCAGAATAATGAACGTGACCACGGCGTCATAGACGATCGTGACCGCCACGCCCTTGGCCTGGATCAGCATTTGCGCAGCATTGCCTTCGAGCAGCCCCGCGGTACCGCCAATGGCCTTGACCGCAAAGACGCCGGTCAGCAAAGCGCCCAGGATGCCCCCGATGGCATGCACGCCGAAGGCGTCGAGCGAGTCGTCGTACCCAATCATCTCCTTCATGTACACCGCGGTCCAGAAACACACGACGCCAGCCGCGATCCCGATGGCAAGCGCCCCGCTTGGGCCCACGAAACCGGAGGCTGGGGTGATGGCCACGAGGCCGGCCACGGCACCCGAGCAGATGCCAAGAATCGTGGGCTTGCCGCGCGCCATCCACTCGGCAAACATCCATCCCAGTGCCGCGGCGGCCGTGGCGATTTGCGTGGCGGCCATCGCCATGCCCGCACGGTCGCTTGCAGCCACGGCCGAGCCGGCGTTGAAGCCAAACCAACCGACCCACAGCAGCGACGCACCAATCATGGTCAGCACCAGGTTGTGGGGAGGCATCGGCTCCTTGCCGTAGCCCACGCGCTTGCCCATGACGAGGGCTGCCACGAGACCTGCCACACCGGCGTTGATATGCACAACTGTGCCGCCCGCGTAGTCAAGCACGCCGTCACCGCCGAGCCAGCCGCCCGGGCCCCAGACCATGTGGGCAATGGGCGCGTACACCGCAAGCAGCCACAACCCCATGAACCACAGCAGCGCCGAGAACTTCATGCGGTCTGCGAACGAACCCACGATGAGCGCCGGCGTGATGATGGCGAACGTCATCTGGAAGGTCATGTACGTGGTTTCGGGGATGGTGGGTGCCAGCGCATTGGCGCTATCCAGTCCCATGCCCGAGAGAAAGAACCGGCTCAACCCGCCGATGAAGCCCGATCCCTGGGTGAAAGCCAGGCTATAGCCGACGATCATCCAAAGCACCGTGACCAGAGCCGTAATCGCGAAGCTCTGCATGAGCGTGGCAAGCACATTCTTCTTGCGCACCATGCCGCCATAGAAGAGCGCGAGTCCCGGGATGGTCATCATCAGCACCAGGGCGGTGGAGGTCAGCATCCACGCGTTATCGCCCGAATTGATGAACGCCGCCGGGTTCGGCGCGGCAGCCGCCGGAGCCGCCGCCGGGGCCGGCGCAGCGGGTGCGGGCGCCGCAGCCGGTGCAGGCGCGGCTGGAGCCGCTGAGGCAGGGGCGCTGGCAGTCTGTGCCCATGCCGGGGCTGTGCTGGCCAGAGTCACCAGGCTCAGCGCAATCATTGCGAGAAACTTTTTCATGTCCTTGACCTTTCTTGGAGGGCGGCGATCAGAGCGCGTCGCCGCCGGTCTCGCCGGTGCGGATGCGCACAACCTGTTCAATGGCCGAGACGAAGATCTTGCCGTCGCCGATCTTGCCGGTGCGAGCGGAGGTTTCAATCGCCTCGATGGTGCGCTCAACGAGCGTATCGGGGACGGCAGCCTCGATCTTCACCTTGGGCAGGAAATCGACCACGTACTCCGCGCCCCGATACAGCTCGGTATGGCCCTTTTGCCGACCAAAGCCCTTGACTTCAGTGACGGTGATGCCCGTCACCCCGATACCGGACAAGGCTTCACGCACCTCGTCGAGCTTGAACGGCTTGATGATTGCCATGATCATTTTCATGGGTTGCTCCTTCCTGATGAGGGTGGGGATGTGCTCAGAATGAATAGACCGCTTGCAGTGCGAGCGAGGTCTGGTTGTTGACCGCGACGCCATCTTTCGAGAAAAAGGGCTGGTCGGATCGATCCTGACGCACCTCGCCCGAGAGCTTCAGGTTCTTCACTGGCATATAGTTGGCGGCCAGAGTCAGCTCCTTGAGCTTGTTGCCGGCGATGGCGGTGATCAGCCCGTCCTTGTCGTCCACATACTCGCCGCGAGCGGAGAGCATCCACTGATCGGTGAGCGTGTAGTTGGCATACAGCGCCAGGCCGTTGGCCTTGCCCTTGCCGCCGCCGGCCGCCGCTCCATCCTTGGACAGAATGTCCACGTTGCCGACGAAGCTCAAAGCATCGGTCGCATTGATCGTGCCGACCAGGTCAAGGAGCTGCAGCGTGCCCGTTGGCAACCCACCATACAGTGGCGACTGGCCGGAGTAGAACGCAGCCGAGTACGAGAACATCTTGCTGGGAGTTCCCGACGCACCCAGCTCCAGCGTCTTGGAGGTGCTGGCCGGAGAGCTCGTGAAGTTCCAGCCATTGTTGACTCCGGCGACCAGGGTCACCGCCGGGTCCACGGCATAGCTGGCCCGCAAGCCGGTGTGGGTACCGGGCTCCATGTTCCAGAACAGCAGCGAACGCGAGATCTCGTTGTCGTTCGCCGGATCCGTGACTTCCGCACCGGCCAGCGTGGAGAATTTGCCGGCCATGACCGTCACCGGACCCGTCGCGTACTGCACGAACGCATTGTTCAAATCAAACTGGCTGGCGGTCGAATTGAAAGGCCATGTTTCGCCCTGACGCAGGATCTTGGCGTCCGATCCACCAATGACGGTTACTTGCGCCCCCGCCCCGGAGCTGGGCAGATACGCCAGCGTGGCGGCGGCCTGATTCACCTTGAACCCGTTTTGACTGGTGTCAAAGGCACGCAGCGCCGGGACGGTATCAAAATGGGTGTAGGTCGATGCGACGTACCCCGTGATGCTCAAACCCGGCGTGGCAGCAAGCACTGCGCCCAGGCTCGGGGCTGCAGGAGCTGCCGGAGCCGTTTGGGCGCAGACAAATCCTGCGTAGCCGTACGCAGCAGCGAGGCAAGCAGCAAGGACGATCTTCTTCATCAAGGTTCTCCCGAAACGTTGCAATTGAAATGTTGGTCGGCAGGGCGCTGGTTTGCCCTGACCTTGCTCTGCAGCTTTCGTGCCAGGTGTGCCTTGATCGTCCTGGTCGTGTTTCGGCTGCTTTTTTGCACGTCGACGCTCACTGTCGGTGCAAAACGCTCATTTGCGGTGCATTGAAGCTGCGCCCATGCTCCGTGTTGGTGTGCCTGCAGCCCCGCGCATCACTGTCGTGCGGGCACGCCGGCCCCTGCATCGCAGACCCGACGCCCCATTCGGGGGCGGACGTCGCTGCGGGCATCGCCGGGCTTTGCGCTGCAGTGCGTCAGTCATCTCGCAGGAAAAAAGCTGGCTCTGTCGAGCGCCGCACCGATTGCAGCCACAATAGGGGCCTCGGCATTTGCCTCTCGGACACCCATGATGAAAACGCCCACCCCGAATTCGCCCAAGGCCTTCCTGCGCCGCGCCGCCGAGGCGCTGGAACAATCTCCGCTGAAAGATGTGCAGCGCAACGCGCGGGCGCTGGCGCTGTCAGCGGCAGGCAAGCTGGACTTGGTCAACCGCGAGGAATTCGACGCGCTGCAGGCCATGCTGGCTGCGTCAAGCGAGCGCATCGCGCAACTGGAAGCTCAGGTCGCTGCCCTGGAGGCGCAGTTGGCCACCACCCCGGACAAAACGCCTGCCAACTGACCGGCTGCGCGACGAGCCTCGTCGTCAGGGGCGGAGAAGGACAGCGCGGACGCCCCAGTCACCCCTGTCGGGCGTGCGGGGTGTGCGCTTGGGCTGTCGATTGATCCTGGAAGGAAAAGAGGGGCGGGGCACGCCCGGACGCCTGGCAAGTGCGCGGTGCAGCAATGCCGCCAGCAGCAGGAACCCACCGAAGCGACGCATACTGGCTCGATGCAGGCGTGCGCGCCGTCAGAACCTCTGCCCTTTGTGCGCGAGCGCTGGGGAAAGCCAAGTGCAATGAGGATGTCCAACCCGGGCGCACACACAGCCGCGCGTGCGACGGCACGGTGCATCCGGGCACCACGGGGTTGCAGCCGGATGCACCGCTGCTTGCGCAGACCCCTCCATCCCCCTGCGCGACCCGTGCCCAGGAGCAAAGAAATCGCGCCGAGATACCGTGCTCGAGCGCAGATCACGCCGCGCACTGCTGAGCCCGCGGCCTCAGGGCAAGGGATTCAGGCCCCCATCGGCGCCAAACTGAACGCGCTGGCCCACGGGGGGTGCGACGCCCACGGTCGTGGTGCGAACCTGGCCATCATCCATGCGGACCTGCACCTGGTATACGGTTTTGGCGTTCACGCGTTTTTGCACCTCGTTGCCCGCCAAGCCGCCGCCGACGGCGCCGATCACTGTGGCGGCGGTACGCCCGTTGCCACCTCCGATCTGGTTACCGAGCAAGCCGCCGACCAAGCCGCCCACCACGGCGCCCACACCATTGGCTTGCCCCGGTTGCTGCACCGGGGCCACCGCCACCACCGTGCCACAGGTACTGCAGACTTGCGGCTGCTGCACAGGGGCCTGCTGGGGCGAAAATGTCTGCGGCGCATACGCGCCATTGGTGGCGCCTGTGCTTGCGACGGGCCGCTCTGCGCGCTCGTCGCCCGACGACCGGCCGGTCACGGAAGCTGTACGACCACTTGCCGGCCGTCGCTCCTGCCCCGCTTGCGTGGTGGACGGTCGCAATGCGGGAAATTGCGCTGAACCGGGTGCGGCAGGATTCGCGTTCGTGACGGCCACTGCCGATTGTGGATTGTTGCCTGCGCCAAGGGTCGGGGCTGGCGGCGCCGGCATCGAGGCCGGGGCGGGCGTCGGAAGCGCGCTGGTTGGTGCAGCCGGTGCACTCAGCTTATACAGCACGGCAGCCAGCAGAACCACGATAAGCGTTCCGATCGTACCGGCGGCGATCCAGGCCGCTTTGGGGATTGATGAGCCGGTTGTCGACTGGGGTGGAATGGGGTTTTGCATCATGGGTCAAGTTGGAAAGGGAATGTCGAAGTGTCGGAGCCGCGCGCGCTGCGCGCGCGGTGTTTTGGTGAAATTGTGCACTGCCTTTAACGCACCAGCCCCTGTGGCGCTGACAGTGGGCGCGTGGCCGCTTGACACCAAAGCGTTCGGCGCCCCAATTCAGGCGGCCGCCAGCGCGTGATCCAGATCGGCGATCAGGTCATCGGCATGCTCGATCCCGATGGATAGGCGCACCATATCCGGCGTGACGCCAGCAGCCACCAGCTCCTCGTCATTCAGTTGGCGATGGGTGGTCGTGGCCGGGTGGCAGGCGAGCGATTTGCAGTCGCCAATATTCACCAGCCGCGTGAAGAGCTCCAGGGCGTCCTGGAAGCGTGCCCCGGCCTCTCTGCCTCCCTTCACGCCGAAGCCCAGGATACCCGAGGCTCGACCGTGCATCAGGCGCTGGCACACGTCATGGTCTGGGTGATCGGGCAGGCCCGCATAGCGCACCCAGGCCACCTTGGGATGTTTGCGCAAATGCTCGGCAATGCGCAGGGCGTTGTGGCAGATCCGATCCATGCGCAGCGGGAGTGTTTCGATGCCCTGCAGAATCAGAAAGGCGTTGAGAGGCGACAGCGCCGCTCCCATATTGCGCAATGGCACGACGCGAGCCCGGGCGATGAAGGCGGCTGCCCCAAAATGCTGCGCATAAGCCACGCCGTGGTAGCTCACGTCCGGTTGCACCAGCAGCTTGAATCGCTCGGCGTGCCTCGACCAATCGAACTTGCCCGAATCGACAATGGCCCCGCCCACGCTGTTGCCATGCCCGCCCAGGTACTTGGTGAGCGAATGCACCACGATGTCAGCGCCATGCTCAATGGGACGGCACAGATACGGCGAAGGCACGGTGTTGTCGACGATCAGAGGGACGCCTGCAGCATGCGCCACCGCCGCCAGCGCGCCAATGTCGGTGACGTTGCCAAGGGGGTTGCCAATCGTTTCGCAATACAAAGCCTTTGTGCCCGCATCGATCAGTCGGGCAAAGCTTGCCGGGTCAGCCGGATCGGCAAAGCGCACCTCGATGCCTTGGCGAGGAAAGGTGTGCGCAAACAGGTTGTAGGTGCCACCATACAGCCGGCTGCTTGAGACGATGTTGTCCCCAGCCTCGGCGATGGTCTGCACGGCTGCCGTGATGGCCGCCATGCCCGAGGCAAGTGTGAGTGCGGCCAACCCGCCTTCCAATGCAGCCACGCGCTCTTCCAGCACGGCGTTGGTCGGATTCATGATGCGCGTATAGATGTTGCCCGCCACCTTCAAATCGAACAGGTCCGCGCCGTGCTGCGTATCGTCGAACGCGTAGGACACCGTCTGGTAGATGGGCGTGGCCACCGCGCGGGTGGTGGGATCGGGCTTGTAGCCCGCATGAATCACTTGGGTCTCGAATCGCATGGAAGTCTCCTCGTCTCGCCGCAGTCAACGCTCACCCGCGTTGACCGCGGCGGGTTGCGCCCCTAGCCCTGAGCGTAATCCGGCTTGGCGCACTTTCCAAAGACTTTGCGGCAATGAGCTTATTCTGCCGGCCGAATCGCATCGACTTGGCTGTCCCGGCGCCCGGCACGCTCGGCGTCGGCGGCTCGGGATTGAAAATAGGCTGCCGGCGTACTGCCCAGCGCCTCGCGGAAAACCTTGATGAAGGCACTGACGCTGCTGTAGCCCAATGAGAGCGAGACGCTCTTGACGGCCTGCCCTTCGGCCAGCCACTCGAGCGACTGGATGAGCCTGGCCCATTGCCGCCATCGCGCGAAGGTCATCCCGGTCTCCTGGACAAACTTGCGGCTCAGGGTGCGCGGGCTCATTTCGGCAAACCGTGCCCACTGCTGGAGCCGCCGCGGGCTGGCCGGATTTGCGAGCAGTGCGCGTGCCACTGCGAGCAGCCGTTCGTCTTCAGGCCATGGCAGTTGCAGGGGCTGCGCGGACGCTTGCCGCAGTTCGTCAAGAAGCACCAGCACCAAACGCCTCTGGGCGGGTGCAAGCGCCGAATCGATGGGCCAGCCCACGGCGCGCTGGAGCACCAACACGGCCAGGGCCGTGGCCTGAAAATTGGCGGGATGCGCCGGCAAGCCGACGCAAAGATCCGGGCGCAGGAACGCACCGAATCCGGCTGTCGGGCCGTAAGACTGCACTGCATGCGGCGCGCCCGGCGGCATCCAGCCGATCGAGCGTGGGCCCGCAACGAAGCGCCCCTGTCGCGTCTCGACGGCCACCAACCCCTCCGTCAGCAGGAACAGGGTGCCCCGAGGCAGCACATGATTGGTGGGGTCGAACGCCTCTTCGTTGCGCACATTCACGACAACCATTTCAGCCCCTTCGGGCCGGTTGATTTGAGCGCGGATCGCATCAGACAGTGCCATGGGACGTCGCGCCTGGCGCGCAGGGGGTGAGATGGGCCGAGCGCGGAGCTCGACACTCCCCTCGGGCCACTTGGCTCAATTGAGCTATTCATTGGCATAGTAGAGCAACCACGCCAAGCGGCCAACGCCTACCATGAGAAGCCATTGGTAAAGCCCCCCGCCAGCCGAGGGGCGTCAGCGCGCTTGGCGCCTGCTCCCTAGAATCGCAGCCTACAAGGCCTTGGCTCTGCAAGCCAACTGCGCGAAGCGAAGGACGGCTGGGCAGCTTAGCCCGATCGCCCGTTTCCCTAGACTCAGGATCACGACACCATGCATCGATTGACCGTGCCACCGCGCGCCCTATGGACGGCTCTTGCAGCAGCGCTGCTGGCCGGCTGCACCACGGTCGGGCCGAACTTCAAGTCGCCGCCGCCGCCTGCAGTCAACAGCTACACGCGTGCGCCTTCACCCATGGCCACTGCGTCGGCGCCCGTCCCCCTGGGCTCGGCGCAGCGTCTCGCTGAGGCCCCGGCGGTTGCAGCGGACTGGTGGCGTGCGTTCGGATCGGAGAAGCTTGATGCACTTGTCGCCCGGGCCCTGGACAACAGCCCGACCTTGGCAGCGGCTGAGGCCACGCTGCGCCAAGCACGCCAGACCTATGAAGCGCAAGCCGGCTCCACCCTGTACCCCACGGTGAATGGCAAGCTTGGTGCCAGCCGCAACGAAATCAATGCGTCCAGCCTGGGACAGCGCAGCTCACAGCAAACGATTTATAACCTGTACAACGCTGGCGTCGCGGTCAATTACAACCTGGACTTGTTCGGCGGCAACCGGCGTGCGCTGGAGGCGCTGGCGGCTCAAGCGGATTATCAGAGCTTCCAGCTTGCAGGCGCGCGTCTGACTCTGGCCGCAAACGTCGTCACCACGGCCTTTGGCCAAGCCCAGGTCGCGTCCCAATTGCAGGCCACGCGAGCCATCCTCAAGGCGCAGCAAGCGCAACTCGACATCGCGCGCAAGCGCTTCGAGCTCGGAGCGGCCGCTCGCGCCGACGTGCTCACCCTGCAGACCCAGACGGAGCAAACCCGCGCCACCTTGCCAGCATTGCGCAACAAGCTGGAGCAGGCCGACCACCTCCTGGCGGTGCTGATTGGCCAAGCGCCGGGGGCGACGGATATTCCGCACTTCGAACTGGCTGACTTCACGCTGCCTGGGCAGTTGCCGCTCGTCATACCGTCCGAGCTGGTGCGTCAACGCCCTGACATCCAGGCGTCCACAGCTTTGCTGCATGCTGCCACCGCCCAGTACGGCGTGGCCATTTCGAACCTCTATCCGCAGATCAACCTCAGCGCGAGCTTTGGTACGCAGGCGCTCACGACTGGCGCACTCTTCGGCCCCGGCTCGATGGTCTGGAACCTGGCGGGGCAATTGGCCCAGCCGCTATTCAATGCGGGCCTGAAGTCTGGTGCCAGCGCAGCCCAGGCCAGCTTGCAGGCGGCGGGCGCAAACTACCAACAAACGGTACTGCAAGCGCTACGCAACGTGGCCGACGCGCTGCGTCAGCTCGAAAACGACTCCCAGGCCCTCCAAGCCCAAGCCGCGGCTGATCTGGCGGCCCAGGAGTCGCTCAAGCTCGTCGAGCAGCAGTACCAGCTGGGCGCCGCCAGTTACCTGCAACTGCTCACGGCACAACAACAGGCGCAGCAGACCCGCATCAGCCTCATCGCGGCGCAAGCAGCCCGGCTCGCCGATAGCGCCGCCCTCTATCAGGCCATGGGCGGCGGCGTGCTGACCACGTCCACGGCTGCCACGGATGCGCCCTTGGTGCCCGGTGAGGCGCCGCGAGGCGGGCCATCCAAGCCCTGAGTTTTGTTCGATCAGGTCGCCGCAAGGGTGGCGACCTGACTTGACCCTTTTTACGCGATCAGAAAGAAGACGGAGTGAGCAATGACTAAGGGCACCACCAAACGCATGATCATCATGCTTATCATCGCCGCCATCGTTCTCGGCGGGGTGGTGTGGTTTCAGAGCTTCAAAAGCACCATGATCGCCAAGGCGATCAAGGGCATGGCCAACCCGCCGCAGACGGTATCGACCACGGTGGCAAGGGAATCGAGCTGGCAGCCGACGGTTGAGGCGCTGGGCAATCTCCGTGCAAGCCAGGAGGCCACGCTGAGCGCCGAGGTGAGTGGCTTGGTGACTGCCATTGACTTTGATTCGGGACAAAAGGTGCACGCCGGCCAGCCGCTGGTGGAGCTCAATCCCTCGCCGTTGAAGGCGCAACTGGCACAGCTCGAGGCGCAGGCGGCACTTGCCGAGCTCAACCTCAAGCGTGACGAGGCCCAGCTCAAGGTGCAGGCGGTCAGCCAAGCGGTGGTTGATACCGATGCGGCTGCGCTCAAGAGTGCACAGGCGCAGGTTGCCGCGCAAAAGGCGCTCATCGCGCAGAAAACCATCTCCGCGCCGTTTTCAGGGCAACTGGGCATTCGGCAAGTCAATCTGGGCCAGTACCTCGCCCCAGGAACGGCTACCGTCACGCTGCAGCGACTCGATCCCATGGAAATCGACTTCACCGTGCCGCAGAACCAGATCGACCTGATCCATCTCGGCATGAAGGCCCAGGTCGAAACGAGCGCGGCACCGGGCAAGGTCTTCGAGGCCACGGTCACTGCCATTGAACCCCAGGTCGACACTGCGACGCGCAACCTCAAGGTGCGCGCGCGCCTGCCCAATCCGAACGGAACCCTGCTTCCCGGGCTGTTTGCCACAGTGCGTGTTTCCGAAGGCCAGCCGCGCGACTACATCACCCTGCCCAATGCCGCGGTGTCCTACAACCCTTATGGCGCGACGGTGTTCATCGTGAAGACGCACGGCAAGGGACCGGATGGCAAGCCGGTGCTCGTCGCCGAGCAGCGCTTTATTACGACAGGCCCGACCCGCGGCGACCAGGTGGCGGTGCTCAAGGGCGTGCAGTCGGGCGAGACGGTGGTTACCGCCGGGCAACTCAAATTGCGCAATGGCTCGCCCATCCTGGTGAACAACTCCGTGGAACCGGCCAACAGCCCGAACCCGCAGGTGCCCAACTCCTGATGGCAACCCGCAACGAGAACTGCGCATGAACAAGAAATTCACGGACATCTTCATCGAGCGCCCGGTGCTTGCCACCGTGGTCAGCCTCGTGATCCTGGTGCTGGGTTTGCGCTCGATGGGGCTGCTGCCAGTGCTGCAGTATCCCTACACGCAAAACGCCGTTGTCACGATCACCACCGCCTACCCCGGCGCCGATGCCAACCTTGTCGCCAGCTTTATCACCACTCCGCTGGAAAACGCCATCGCCCAGGCCAATGGCATTGACGACATGACGTCGAGCAGCATCCAGGGTGTGAGCACCATCACGGCCAATTTGCGTCTGAACTATGACCCGGACAAGGCGCTTACCGAGATCAACACCAAGGTGAACTCGGTTCTCAACCAGTTGCCGCCGCAGTCGGAAAAGCCGGTGCTGTCGGTGAGCATCGGCCAGACGATCGATGCGATGTACATCGGCTTCTACAGCGACGTCCTCAAGCCCAACCAGATCACGGACTATCTGATCCGCGCGGTGCAACCCAAGCTGCAGGCGATCGACGGCGTCCAGACGGCCGAGATCCTCGGCGCGAAGAATTTTGCGCTTCGCGCCTGGCTGGACCCGCAGAAGCTTGCCGCTTACGGGCTTACGGCGGCCGACGTCTACAGTGCGCTGGCCGCAAATAACTACCTGGCCTCCACCGGCAACACCAAAGGCCAGATGGTACAGATCAACCTGTCGGCGAACACGGATCTGAAGTCTCTGGACGGCTTCAAGAAGATGGTGGTCAAGTCCTCGAATGGACAGGTCGTGCGGCTGGACGATGTGGCCAATGTCACGCTGGGCTCGGATGACTATGACACCTCGGTTGCCTTTGATGGCAAGACCTCGGTGTATGTGGGCATCCAGGTGGCGCCTGGCGCGAACCTCCTCGACGTCGTCGCGCGCGTGCGCAAGGCCTTCCCCGGCATCCAGTCGCAACTGCCCGCGGGCCTCAACGGCGCGATCGTCTACGACTCGACCAAGTTCGTCAACGCCTCCATCGACGAGGTCATCAAAACCCTGTTTGAAGCCGTTCTCATCGTGAGCGCGGTGGTCTTCATCTTCCTCGGCTCGCTGCGCTCGGTCATCATTCCGCTCGTTGCGATACCGCTTTCCATCATCGGAACCTTCACGGTGATGCTCGCGCTGGGCTACTCCATCAACCTGCTGACCCTCCTGGCCATTGTGCTGGCCATTGGGCTGGTGGTCGACGACGCCATCATCGTCGTGGAGAACATCAGCCGGCACCTGGAAGAGGGCATGTCGCGCAGGGACGCGTCCGTGCGCGCGGCGCGCGAGCTGGCGAATCCCATCATCGCGATGGCCATTGTGCTGGTTGCGGTGTACGTGCCCATTGGCTTCATGGGCGGCCTGACGGGAGCGCTGTTCACCGAGTTCGCCTTCACGCTTGTCGGCACGGTGATCATCTCCGCCATCATCGCGCTTACCCTTACGCCCATGCTGTGCTCGCACCTGCTCAAGGCTGCGAACCCCCAAAGCCACAGCTGGCAAGACCGGCTGGTGCTCTTCCTGGACCGCAGCTTCGACCGCCTGCACAAACGCTACGAGCGCACATTGCACGGCTCGCTGAACTTCCTGCCGGTGACCGCCGTGCTGGCCGTTCTCATCCTGGGCTCGATCTATTACCTGTACTCAACTTCGAAGGCGGAGCTGGCGCCGCAGGAAGACCAGGGCGTGCTCATCTCCATTGCCTTCAACAATCCGACGGCCACACTCAACCAGCGCCAGCTCTACGCCAACCAGGTTTACCAAACCTACGAGACCTTCCCGGAGACCGACCACGTCTTCCAGCTCAATACCCCCACACAGGTCATTGGTGGCATGGTATTGAAGCCGTGGGATCAGCGGACCCAAACCGCCACCCAACTCCAGCCGGTTTTGCAGCAAAAGCTCAATCACATCGCCGGCTCCCAACTCGCGGTCTTCCAGCCGCCCTCGCTGCCGGGTGCGCGCGGGCTGCCGATTCAGTTTGTGATTACCACGACCGAGCCTTTCAGCAAGCTTTACCAGGTGTCGCAGAAATTTCTGCAGGATGCGCAGAAGACAGGGAATTTCATCTTCCTGCAGTCCGACCTTCGCATCGACCTGCCTCAAACCAGCATCGAAATCGATCGCAATATGGCCGCGCAACTCGGCCTGAGCATGCAATCGATTGGCAGCGCCCTTTCGGCCATGCTCGGTGGCGGGTATGTCAACTTTTTCGAGCTGGACGGCCGTGCCTACAAGGTGATCCCGCAAGTTGAGCAACGCTTCAGGCTCAACCCCGATCAGCTCAAGAGCTACTACCTGCGCACGGCAAGCGGCGCGATGGTGCCCCTGTCCACCGTGGTGCACCTCAAGACCCGGGTTGAGCCCGAAACCATCAATCACTTTCAACAGGCCAACTCCGCCACCATTCAGGGCGTCGCCATGCCTTTCGTCGCCCAAGGCCAGGCGCTTGACGACCTCAAGCAGCTGGCGCAGCGCACCCTCCCCGAAGGTTACAGCTTTGACTACGCCGGGCCCTCGCGCCAGTACGTGCAGGAATCGGGCGGCCTGCTGCTGACCTTCGCCTTCGCCATCATCATCATCTTCCTGGCGCTGGCTGCGCAGTTCGAGAGCTTCCGTGACCCCATCATCATCCTGGTATCGGTCCCGATGGCCATTTCCGGAGCGCTGCTGTTCATCAACCTCGGTGTCGGCCAGGCCACGCTCAACATCTACACGGAGGTGGGGTTGGTCACCCTCATCGGCCTCATCTCCAAGCATGGCATCCTGATCGTGGAGTTCGCCAACAACCTGCAGCGCGAGGGCCGCACCAAGCGCGAGGCCATCGAGCATGCCGCCGGCATGCGCTTGCGCCCGATTCTCATGACAACCGCCGCCATGGTTTTCGGCGTGATGCCGCTCATCACCGCGAGCGGCGCTGGCGCCGTGAGCCGCTTCAACATGGGACTGGTGATCGCCACCGGCCTGTCCATTGGCACCCTGTTCACGTTGTTCATGGTCCCGGCGGTGTACATGATGCTGGGCGCCGATCACAGTCACGAGGCGCGTGCGCAGAAGTTGCGCGAGGATGAAGCTGCAGCGGCTGCGGCCGCCGCCGCTGCGCAGCAGGCAGCATCGCACGGCGGCTGATCGATCACGGCCGTGCCCGTG
>JAGWOZ010000304.1 GCA_028870715.1 Betaproteobacteria bacterium
TGCTCGGTTGTGGCTTGCGGCAGACAAAGCACGAACTCGTCGCCACCGTACCGGAAAGCCCTGTCGTACGGGCGCAACTCGGCACCCAGCACGCAAGCAAACGCCGCCAGGTAGCGGTCACCGACGAGGTGGCCATAACGATCGTTGACGCGCTTGAAGTAGTCCAGATCAATCAACACAAGGGCGCAATCGTCGGCGTGGCGCCGCACCCTTGCCTGCTCGGCGAGCAGGCAGTGCTGCAGGGCGCGACGGCCAGGAAGACCGGTGAGCGGATCGAGTCCAGCCTGCTGAGCGGTCAATTCCACCTCGATTTCCGCCAAATGCTGCAGCGTTTCGAGGCCCCGTTCAACCAGCTGATCGTAAACCTGCAACGCTTCGGGCTGCACCTTGATTGCGGCCGCTAGTTTTTCGACCAACAATTCAATGCCCACTAGCGCTTCAGCGAGGTTTGTCTGTGCCAGCGCGAGCGATGCCGCTCCCGCCATACCCTGGACTGCCTCGCTTAGGTGCCGCGTGATGGCTTGCGTCGGCACGGCCGCGACAGCTCGTGCGCGTTGCCTGTAAGCGCCCTGCCGAAGACAGCGCCGCAGCCATGCAGCGAACAGGTCGCGCGCCGTACGCATGGCGTCATGGCGCGCTTGGAAACCTGGCACCGCGGCGACCATGTCAAACCCCAGGTTGACACCTGCAATCGGCACGCAGGCAGCATGCCTCACCGATGGCGGTGACAGGGTCTCGCGTAAGGGTGCAGGGACGGACATGGACGCAGATCCTCGTAATGTGTGCCAAGCTTTAAGCAAGTGGAATGCCAGCCCAAGTTACGGCACTTATTCTTGTTTTATCAATTTTGTTCAATTTTTATTCTTATCTTTTCGAACAATCTAGATTTTTTACCTATCACCTTGCATTTTCCGTCAGTCCCGTCATGAATTTGACGAACCCCATGGATGGCGCATCTTGATCCTCTAGGGTCCGACGGCAACCATGACCTGACCGCCGGAATCGAGGACACCCGTGACAACCTTGCCGGATTGCACGTTGCGCGCCATGATGGTTTGGCCCTCGCGTCCGTTCTCGAGGGCCGTGCCCAACGCCACCAGTCGCACCCCCGGTCCGATCGCCACCAGCGAAACCGATTGTCCGTAATGCACAAGCTGCGGCCCGGCGAGCATGTCTTGGGTAATGCTTTGACCGGCTGCCACGCTGTACTGAAGCACGCGGCCGATGGCCTGTTCGGGTTTTGTCACCGCCCCAGCGGGCAACTTGGACAGGTCGCGTTGCACCACGGACAGATCGCCGGGGGTCAGCACATGCCCGGCACCCAGCGCGCGATCAGCAATCACCGCACCCTGCGGCCACGAGACCTGCACCGGCAGATACAGCGACCACACCTGCGGCGCTGCGCACCGCACCTCGACAGTCTGTGCCCCGAAGGGATTGGCCGATCCAAAATCCTGCGCATGCAACTGTGTACAGCGTGGAAAATGCAGGCCCGCCGCCGGCCCCTGAATGGCGATGCGCGGTTGCTGCGCCGCCTGCGGCAAGCGACCGCGCACAAAGTCCTCCACCGTTTGGCGGATAGTCGTGGCACGCTCCCACTCCTGCGCCCGGACCTTAGTGGTGCTGGGGGCTGCGATTGCCGAGCTTGCAAGCCCGAGCATCACCAGGCAACCAACCACCGCGCCGCGCACGGCGGCAAGCACGACGGGCGGCACTGGGATCAGCCTGGGCCGCAGGAAGGGGACGTCGAATTGGCGCGCATCGTTCATCGTGTTTGGCACAAGGCTCCCAAGCATCAGTATTGGATTGGGCATTGACCAGCAAGGTCCATACCACCGTCCGCGCCGCCCGACGCGCGGACGGCACTTCACAAAGCTTGCCGCCAGGCGGCAAAGTCTTGCCGCCTCAACGCGCCCGATGCCGCATACGCGGTTGCCAATCGCTCGATACAGGCATCGCTCGCGCCTGATTCCTCGCTTGGAAGAATGCGAGGATGCGGGCGGAGGCGCACTGGCACGCTTCGTGCAGTAGGTTGGGCGTCAACCCCGGAAAAGGCACCATGATTTCTGCCCTCGACAGCAGCTTCGCTCCGCTACAACAGGCGCTCAATCTGCGCAGCTACCGCCAGCAACTGCTGGCCGCGAATATGGCCAACGCGGATACGCCAGGCTACAAAGCCATGGATCTGGATTTCTCCAAAGCCCTGCAGGGCGCCCTGACGGGCCAGGGCGCCACGTTGGCCCTGAAGACTGAGCAAGCCCGCCAACTCCCCGCAACAGCCGAAGGCAATCCAGTTGCCCATTTTGTGGTCTACGAAGGCGGCAATACCGTGCGGCTCGATGGCAACTCCGTCGATATGAACCGGGAGCAGGCGGCGTTTCAAGAAAACAGCATTCAGTACGAAGCCGACCTGACCTTCCTGACTGGCAAGATCAAAACCTTGACCTCGGCCATCACTGGCACTTGAACGCCCCTCGCACGCCATGTCCCTGTTCACTGCACTTAACGTCTCCAACTCCGGCCTGAATGCCGAGAGTTACCGGCTCAATGTCGTCGCCAGCAATCTGGCCAACGCCAATGCAGCCACCAGCTCCAACGGCCAGCCCTATCGCGCCCGCGAAGTGGTGTTTGCCGCGCAACCGCTCTCCGGACCCGGTATCCCCGCAGGCGTCAACGGGGTGCAGGTCGCCGGGGTCGTGGAAAAGCCGGGCGCCATGAAATTGGTGTACGACCCGGGCAATCCACTGGCGGACAAGCAAGGCAATGTGGCTTATCCGAACGTGAACCCGGTTGATGAGATGGTCAACATGATTTCCGCGTCGCGCGCTTACCAGGCCGACGTGAACGTGATGAACACCACCAAGAACCTGCTTCTCAAAACCCTCACCTTGGGCCAAT
>JAGWOZ010000305.1 GCA_028870715.1 Betaproteobacteria bacterium
CCCGGCCACCCACGTCATGCTGGCGGGCGGATCGCGCAGCGGTAAGACGTTCCTGACCGTGCGCAAGATCATCCAGCGCGCGCTCAAGGCGCCCACCAGCCGCCACGGCATTTTCCGATTCCGGCTCGGTCACGTGAAGTCCTCCATCGTGCAGGACACATTTCCCAAGGTCATGCGCCTGGCGTTCCCACGCGTGCCCTACGAAATCAACCGCAGCGACCTGTACGCGAGCCTGCCCGGTGGCAGCGAAGTCTGGTTTGGCGGGCTGGACGACAAGGAGCGCGTGGAGAAGATCCTAGGCAACGAGTACGCCTCGATCTTCCTCAACGAGTGCAGCCAGATTCCCTACGCCAGCCGCAACATGGCGGTCACGCGTCTGGCGCAGAAGGTGCTGGACCGCGCTACGGGCGAGCCGCTGCGGCTCAAGATGTACTACGACGAGAACCCACCGGACAAAGGTCACTGGACCTACAAGCTGTTCGTGACGCATCAGGACCCGGACAGCAAGCAGTACCTGCCGGACCCCGAGAACTACGCGTTCATGCGCATCAACCCGGCTGACAACCGTCAGAACCTGTCGGGCGACTACATCAAGACGCTGGAGTCATTGCCCCCGCGCCTGCGCAAGCGGTTCCTTGAGGGCGAGTTTCGCGACAACGCCGAGAATGCGCTGTTCTCCGACGAGATCATCGAGCGGTGGCGGAACATTGACCGCGATTTGCCCGAGATGTTGCGCATCGTGGTGGCCGTGGACCCTTCGGGCGCCGATGACACCGATAACACCGACAACGACGAGATCGGAATTGTCGTGTGCGGGCTGGGCATCGACGGCAACGGTTACGTGCTCGAGGACCTGACTTGCAAGGCCGGTCCCGCGACCTGGGGGCGCGTGGCGGTCGAGACTTACCGCCGTCATGCCGCCGACCGCATCGTGGCTGAAATCAACTACGGCGGCGCGATGGTGGGCGCGACGATCCGCGCGGCGGCGGGCGCCAAGCCCGTGCCGTTTCGCCCCGTGACGGCTACGCGCGGCAAGGTGGTGCGCGCTGAACCCATTTCAGCCTTGATGGACGCCGGCAAGATCCGCATGGCGGGCCTGTTCACCGAACTGGAGGACGAACTGTGCGGCTTCACAACGATGGGCTATATGGGGGACCGATCCCCGAATCGCGCCGACGCGATGATCTGGGGCATGTCGGACCTGTTCCCGGACATGCTCCGACCGCCTTCGGACACCCCTACGCAAATCCAACAGGTGCAACGTCGTGGCGGCCCGCAGGCATGGATGCGCACGCTATGAGGTTCACGTCACAAGCTGGACGCGCGCCCTGCTGCGGCTCCAGCCTGCCGTATAGCATCGCCACCGACTCGTACCAGTGCCGTTGCGGCCGCATCTGGGACGCCTGCTTCGTGTCGCGCACATGATCACGCAGCGCGATACCGAGTTCGAGGCCATCAGCGAGAAAGACATTTTCGAGGAAGCCCGCGAACGCCTGCAGATCGTGCAGGAGGCCGAGGCTGCCAACCGCTCGGCCGGCAAGGACGATCTGGCGTTCAGTGAGGGCGACCAATGGGACCACTCGCCGGTCACGTCGGCCAGCCAGGAGACACCAGAACTCACCATCAACCTGATGGATGCGCTGGTGACCCGGGTCGAGAACAACATCAAGCAGCAGCGCCCCCGCGGCAAATGCCACCCGGTGAGCGATGGCGCGACCATCGAAATTGCGGACACCATCAACGGGCTGGGGCGGCACGTTGAGGCACGCTCCGAAGCGTGGGTGGCGTACGACACGTCCATCAAGCACAGTTTGCGCATCGGTTGGGGCTACTGGCGGCTGCTGTCGGAGTACGTGTCGGCTGACTCGTTCCAACAGGACCTGCGCATCGCGCCGATCCGCAATCCGTTCACGGTGTACATGGACCCCAGCGCGATCATGCCGTCCGGCAGCGACATGGACTACTGCCTGATCTCGAGCAAGATGAAGCGCACCGAGTTCAAGCGCAAGTATCCCAAGGCGGACAATGCCTCGTGGCGTGATGGCGCAATCGGCGACATCGACACGCTGGATTGGGAGGACCGCGAGAATATCCGGTTGGCGGAGTACTTCCGCATCCGCGACAAAGCCGCGAAGCTGTACCTGATCCAAGGGCCGGGCGGCATGGAGTACACCCGCTATGCCGATGGGTTGCCGGCCAATCTGGCGGCCGCGCTCAAGGCATCAAAGGCCGACGTGGAAGTGTCTGCTGACGGCCATACGATTGTCGATGAGCGCGAGTCCAGCCGACGTCAGGTCGAGTGGTTCCAGTTGAACGGCGTGAAGGTGATCGACCGTCGCGTTCTGCCGGGCGAGTACATCCCGGTGTTCCGTTGCGAAGGCAACGTGATGGACATTGACGGCAAGATTGTGCGGCGCGGCATGGTCCGCCACATGAAAGACCCGCAGCGGATGGTGAACTACGGCGAGGTGGCGAAGATCAAGCGCCTCGGCCTCGCGCCCAAAGCGCCGTGGGTCGCCGCAGAAGGCCAGTTGGACAACCACCCCGAGTGGGCCGAGGCCAACACGTCCAGCGTGTCGGTGCTGACCTACAAGCCCGTGACGGTGAGTACCGCGCAGGGCGATGTGATCCTTCCGGCTCCTCAGCGCCAGCCGCCTGCGGGCATTGAGCAGGGGTTTGCCGAATTCGTGCAGGGCATGCGTACCAACCTGCTTGCCGTGGCCGGCATGCCGAATGAGCCTGGCGCCGACATGCAGGGGCAAGTGGTGTCCGGTCGCGCGATTCAGAAGCGTCAGGGGCTGTCCGACCAAGCGCACTTCCAGTACTACGACAACTTGACGCTGGGCATCGCCCATACGTGGCGGGTGATGCTGGAATGGTTCCCGG
>JAGWOZ010000062.1 GCA_028870715.1 Betaproteobacteria bacterium
CGCGCTGCGGCGTGGCGCAACTCAACCCCGATGGGTCGCGGGATTGAGTTGCCTTTGACAGGACGCCGACCTTGCGCCGCCCGATCCTTTGAACGGCCCCCAACCAGCATGCCACTGGCCACCCTGCATTCATCTTGTCTGGAGTTTCACCATGTCCGTTGACACCATTACCCATATCGCCCGCATGTCGGGCGGCATTCTCTACCTGATGGCCGTGCTTTTGCTCGTGGCGCTCGCCGTGGCCATTGAACGCTTCTGGGCGCTGTCGCGCATGCAGGACCAATGCAGGATCTGGGTGCATGAACTCAAAAGCCATACCCGTGTCGACGCCCGCGCACTGCAGGCCCAGGTGCAGGCGCAGCCTGAAGCGCCCGCCTCCCAGGTCGTGGCCATGGCCCTGAGCCACAGCATGGACGACTCGCTCGAGCATTTCTCCAATCTGCTCGAAGAGGCGGTGATGGACCAGGCCCCGCGCGTGGACCGCGGGCTGTGGGCTCTGGACACGATCGTCACGCTCGCCCCTCTGCTTGGCTTGCTTGGCACCATCATTGGAATGTTCAACACCTTCCAGGCCTTGTCCAATCCAGGAGCCGCCACCCAAGCGGTGACGGGCGGCGTCGGGGAGGCCCTGGTGGCCACGGCGGCAGGTCTGTTCATCGCCGTGCTGGGGCTGGTGGCCTTCAACGGCCTGAACCAGCGCGTGCGTCTGGTGATGCACCAGCTCGAACGCATCAAGGTGATGCTCACCAACCGCATGGCGCCGCATTACCGCCCTGACGGCGTGCGCAGCATGGCAGCGCTGCAGCCAGCCGGCTCCGCGCAGCGACCGACCGCCGTCGTGGCCACCGGGGCGATGGGCCAGGTCCTGCAGCAAAAAATCGCCTGACGTCGCCCACGCGCTGATTCGCGCGCTGGCCCGCGCAGCGTCCTTTGCCCTCGCTCACCTCGCCCGCAGTTGCGCTGCGGCGCATCTTTTTGAGTTGCCATGAAATATTTCGAAGCCAAGAAGGCGCGCATCGAGATCATCCCGATGATCGACATCATGTTTTTCCTGCTGGTGTTCTTCATCATGGTCACGCTGCACATGATTCCCGACGCCGGCATTGCCTCGCGACTGCCCACAAGCTCCACCGCGCAGAGCATGCCCAAGCCGCAAATCACCCTGGCGGTGGATAAGGTGGGGGTGATTCACTTCGGTCCCAGAACCCTGACTGCCGAGCAGCTCACCGCCCTTCTGCGGAGCAAGTCGCATCCCGATGAACTGCAGGTCACCCTGGCCGGGGACAAGGCCACGTCGCTGCAGCAGCTCATGGCTGTGATGGATGCGTGCCGCAAGGCCGGCGTGACCAAGATTGGCCTTGCCGCCCAGCAGGACGGAGGCAGCGGCTCATGAGCGCCGTGCTGCAACACCCACCGCAGCGCTGGCGCGAGCCGCGCGACGGGCAGCGTTGGCCGCTGGCTGCAGGCGCTGCGCTGCTGCTGGAAGCAACGATCATCGGCGCGCTGCTCTGGCTGGCTGACCACGACTCGGCGCCACCACCACCTGCGCCCATGCAAATCGTGCTCGAGTCTCCCAAACCTGCGCCCAAGACACTCGCCCCGCCGCTGCCCACGCCTGCGCAGCCCAAGCCGCTCCCACGGTTGACGCCCAGACCCACAGTCCGCGTGCACAAGGAGATTCCCCGCGCACGGCCCAAGCCGACAGTGCAGCCCGCGCCAGCGCCAGCACCCCCGAAGGTCGAGGCCCCGCCCGCGCCGGCAGCCGACACCAAGCCCGCGATGGCCGTGCCAGTTCCGCCCCCACCCTCCATGCCCCCGGCTCCACCCGCGCCCGCAATCGCCTCGGTCAAGGCGACGTTCGAGGCCGAATTGCGCAGTGCGATTCAAGCTGCGGTGCGCTATCCAGATGCCGCGAAACTCATGAAACTCACGGGCAAGGCGCAAGTGGCATTCGACTACCGCGACGCTCAGGTCACCCGTCTTCGCATCATTGCCAGCAGCGGTAGCGACCTGCTCGACCGCGCTGCCCTGCAGGCCGTGCGCAACGCCCTGCTTCCGCCCACCCCGAAGGAACTGCAAGGCCAGTCCATGGCTTTCGACATCTGGGTGCGCTTTCACCTGAACGCCTCTTGAACCCAAAACCGCATTCATCCATGAACGCCCTAAGGATCCACCTTGAGTTCCGACACTTGCGACGGCTTGGCATCGCCATGGGCCTGGCCCTCAGCGTGCAAGCACAGGCTGGTGCTGCGCTCACCGTGTATGCGGCCATGGGCTATGACCAGCATGTGACGCAAGCCTTCACCCAAGCCACCGGCATACCCGTCGATCTCATTCACCTCAGCACCGGCCCCCTCCTGGCGCGGGTTCAGGCCGAAGGCGCCCACCCGCAGTGGGACGTCCTGTGGTTTGATGGCAATCTGCCCATGCGCAACTTCGCCTCACGCAAGATGCTCGCATGCGGCTGGAGACCTGACGTGAGCTACACGCCCCAGGGTCGCGCGCTGCTCCCTGCAGACGCCTGCTACTTTCCGATTGGCGTGACCTATGCCGGCGTGATGCTGGAGAATACCGCGCGCCTTGCAGCGGCGGCCCAGCCCAGGACCTGGAACGATCTGCTCGCCCCGGCCCTGCGCGGCAAGGTGGGCATGGACAACCCGGCCATCTCCGGCCCAACGTACCCCTTTGTCGCGGGCATGCTGCAGCATCTCGGCCAAGCACCAGCGCAAGCGTGGTTCGAGCGCCTCAAAGGCAACGGGCTGAAGGTTTACCCAACCAACAGCGTCACCCTGCGCGCGCTGCAGTACGGACAGATCGACGTGGCGATCGTGCAGAGCTCGGCTGCCCTGGGCTTCGCCAAGGGCAAGTCCGATTTGCGCATCGTCGCGGCGCCTCCGAGCGCCGAGTTGCCCTCCGACGTAGCCATCGGCGCGCAGGTGCATGGAAAAACTCTGGATGATGCGCGACGCTTTGTTGCGTTCGTGCTCTCGCCGGCGGGGCAAAGGGCCGCGCTCGAGGGCGATCCCAGCGCCGATTCGAATGACCAGCCCCTGCTCAAGGGCATCGAGCCCCTGCCCACCTTGCGCGCACTTCATGTCGAGCAAGCCCTTGCGCTCGACCCCGCGGTATGGGGGCGGCGCGAGCCCCGAGTCGTATCGTGGTTCACGACCCATGTTGCGCGCTGAGCCACCCCTGGTCGGATCCCGCAGGGCGAAGCCCGCGCAGGCGCGGCTGGCGCCCGCGGTGCTTCCGCTCGCCAGCTCCACGCGCTGGGCACCGCTGGCTCGCAGATTGGGCATCGTGATGCTGGGTCTGGCAGTCACGTTGCTCTGGGGCTATCCACTGCTGGGTTTTTTGCTTGGCGCGATCCTGCCGCACGTGTTGCAGGGCAGCGTCGCTTTCAGCTTGCAGGCCTTCGCCCTGGCACTGCGAGGCGGCATGCTGGGCGCGCTGCGCAATTCGGCGCTAGTGTCTTTAGGCGCTGCATTGCTGGCGCTGCCCATGGGTGCCTGGCTGGCGTGGTTGCGCACGCGTACCGCACTGGCGTGGACGGCCTGGATTGAGGCCGGCGTGTGGCTCCTGCTCGTGATGCCAGGCTACTTCCTGGCTTCGGGCTGGATGTTGCTGGCGGCGCCAATCGGTCCGCTCACCGCCGATCCAGCGGCCCTGCATTTCGCGCAGGGCCTGCTCGGGCCCGCCGGCATCGTGCTGACGCTTGCGCTCAAGGCGCTGCCGTTTGTCTTTCTCGCCGTGCAGGCCAGCTTTCTCAACACCCCAGCCGGTCCGCTCGAAGCCGCGCGCGTGCTCGGCCTTTCGCGCAGGCGACGCCTCGGGCTCGCGGCAGTCATGCTGGTCCCGGCGCTGGTTGCCGGGTTCACGGCGGCCTTTGCCGAATCGGCCAGCGACTTTGCCGTGGCGGCGACGCTGGGTGCCGGCAGCGGATTCACGCTGGCGACCTACGCCATCGAGCAGGCTGTCAACGCCATGCCCCTGAACTTCCCGCTGGCTGCGGCGAGCTCCTGGCTGTTGGTGGCGCTGCTGCTCCCAGCCTTGATCTTGCAAGGTTTGGCTGGGCGTGGCGCGGCAGCGCGGCGCAGTCTGGGCGCCAAGCATCGCCCGGCGGCACCTGCGCGTCTGCGCCCTTCCACGGCAGTCCTTCACGCCATTGCGGCCGCGCTTCTGGCGTGGCTCGCCCTTGGCATCCCGCTGTTCGCGGCCGTCGATCTGGCTCTTGGTGGAACGGGGCCTGCCGACATCGGGGCCGAACTTTCCACCGTGCTGCCGGCCTTTGGCTATTCAATGGAACTTGCCGTGCTGGCCGCCAGTGTCACGGTGCTGCTGGCGTGGCCCATCGCGGCCTTGACGGCCACCAACAGCCGCGGCGCACGCTTGCTTGATCTGGCCATGCTGGGCGTGATGGCGCTTCCGGGAATCGTGCTGGCAGCCAGTTATGTGCAGACCTATAACCAACCCTGGACACCGCTGTACGGCGGCAGCACGCTCCTGGCCATGGCCTATGTTGCGCTGGCGCTTCCGGCATCCAGCCGGGTGCTTTTGGCACCGGTGGCACAACTGCATCGCAGCCTGTCCGATGCCGGGCGTGTGCATGGGCTGTCGCGTCTGCAAACGTTGCTGGCCATTGATCTGCCACTGCTCGCGCGCCCCTTGTTCGCCGCGTGGCTGCTCGCTGCCCTGCACATCGCGTTCGAGCTTCCAGCTTCCGAACTCCTCTACCCGGCCGGCCACCCGCCACTGGCCGTGGCGTTGCTCGACGCCGCAAACGGATTTCAGCTGCACCAACAGGCCCGTGTGCAGTTGCTGGGGATGGGATTGCTGATGGGCTTTGCAGCCGTCGCCCGCCTGGGCTTCGGGCGCCTGGCAGCACGGCGCGCGGCGCCTCGGCTGGCCTTTCATCCGGACGCGACCACACCATGACGCTGCTGCACATCGAAAACGCCCACAAGCGCTTTGGCACGCACCAGGCCCTGGCCGGGGTGGACCTGCGCGTGGGACACGGCGAGATCGTCTGCCTGCTCGGCGCATCCGGCTCCGGCAAAACCACCTTGCTGCGCGTCGTCGCCGGCCTGGAAACGCTCGACGCCGGACGCGTTGCACTGGCTGGCGACATCGCGGACGACGCCGGGTCCCAGACGATTCCACCTGAGCGCCGCCATCTCGGCATGGTGTTCCAGGACTATGCACTGTGGCCCCATCTCAGTGCATTGGACAACGTTGCCTTGGCCTTGCGCTCGCGCCGACAGCGCGATGCAGCCAAGCAGGCGCAAGCCATGCTGGAGCGTGTGGGCCTGGCAGCACAAGCGCAACGCCGCCCGCATGAGCTCTCGGGCGGCCAACAGCAACGCGTCGCGCTGGCGCGCGCGCTGGCGGTCCGACCCCGGCTGTTGCTCTGCGACGAGCCGCTGTCGAATCTCGATGCGAGCTTGCGTGAGGAGCTGCGCGACCTCATCGCCGAAGTCATACGCGAGCACGGCTTGTCTGCCCTGTACATCACCCATGATCAGCGTGAAGCCTTCGCGCTCGGCGACCGCGTCGGCGTGATGCAGGCCGGGAGCCTGCTTCAAATCGGCACCGCTGCGGGGCTGTGGCAACGCCCGGCGAACGAGGCCATCGCGCGGTTCACGCATGCGTTCGGGCCCTGGCCGGCGCGAGTCCAGGCGGGATTGCTGCATGCGCCTTGGGGCACGAGCCCGCTTCCTTCGACAGCAGCAGCCACGCCGGAAGGCTACGCGCATGTATACCTGCGCGAGTCGGCACTGGGTTTTGGCCGCAACGCCGCCCACTGCCTGCCTGTGCAGGCCCACGCGCTCGGCGCTCTTCCCACCGGGCAAGGCGTCGAAATGCGCTGTGCGCTGCACGGCGTGACGGTGCGCCTGCACGCAGCCGCAGCGCTTCCCGCCGGCGATTCGGTGCTTGTTCATGTCGATCCGAGCCAGGCCCTCGTCTATTCTCACAACCAAATGGAGTGTCTTGCTGCATGAATGCCATTCAATGGGGCGGCATGACCGCCATCTTTCTTGCTTCAGCCGTCGAGTGGGTCGAAGCCTTCACCATCGTGCTCGCCGTGTCCCTGACCATCGGCTGGGCACGCACCGTCGGCGCAGCAGCCGCCGCGCTGGCCGTGGTGGCCATGCTCGTTGCCGTCACGGGTGCCGGGCTGAATGTTGTGCGCGCCGATATGGACACCATCCGCGCAGGCATCGGCATCTTCTTGCTGCTTTTCGGCTTGAGGTGGTATGTCAAGGCAGTGCGCCGCTACGCCGGGCGTACGAAGCTGCACGACGAGGCCACGGAGTTCGCCGAGACGCGTCGGAAAGTCGACCACGCCGAAGCCCGCGTGGCCTGGGCGGTGGCTTTCAAGGGTGTGCTGCTTGAGGGCCTGGAAGTCTGGCTTCTCGTGGTCGCGCTGGGCCGCTCGATCAGTTATGGTCAGGCAACGGCGAGTGCCCTGGCGGCACTCCTGGTGGTGATCTTCGCGGGCATGGCCTTGCGCGCGCCACTCACAAGGGTTCCGGAAAACACGCTCAAATTCACCGTTGCCTGTGCGTTGCTGTCCTTCGGTACGTTTTGGAGTCTGGGCGGTCTCCTTGGCGAGGCTCGCGTCTGGCCGCTCGGCGATGCCACGCTGCTGCCACTGTTCGCCATATACGCCACGGCCGGGCGCATGTCGGCCCTGAAGCTGCGCATGCCTGCAGCGCAAGCGCAAGGAGCGCGCGCATGAAGAAGGTCTTTCAGCTCGTCTTTGGTGATGCGCGCAATGTCGCCTCGGTCCTCATTGCGCTTGCGTTAGCCTGGGCCTGCGCGCGGTGGGCACCGGATGCCAGCGGGTGGGCGTTGGTGGGCGCGCTTGTCGCGTCAGCATTCTGGCAAGCCATCTGAGCATTGCGGGCGCATTGCCTCGCCGCCCCGCGCGGCCAGGTGTGCCCCGCCAGACGAGGATGCCAGAGCACCAGGAGCTCTTGGGCTGCCCATCGCCATGGCGTTTGCATGGGGGCTTTGCCCGTCAACGCAGTTGACTTCCCAGGTTTTCAGAGCAGGGGGCTTGCGTGGCGCCGCCACCCCTCTTCCACACGCTTCGTCACGCGGTCAGTCGTGCAGGACCTTCGGCCACTTCGTCCGCGAGCATCGGATGCCCGCTGCCGAACGGCGCAGAACGGGCCGCCCAATTGAGCCTGTCTCCTGGTGCACACGCCTGCGCGGTGCATCGGCTGAGCCCTTGACAGCCGACTGATGGCTTTTGCTCGGATCGCGCAACGACCCCTTGCGCTTTAGGGGCTCTGGCGCTGCAGCGCCGCCATGCTTGCGACCACGGGCTGCGTGTGCAACGGGCCGTGTGACGCGGGTGCAGCGCTCATCAAACGCAGCGCAGGCAGGACCGCCAACGGCCCATCAATGCGACATGAATACAGGCACTGTCATCGACGACAGGATCGAACGTGTCACCCCACCAAGCAGCAACTCATGAGCGCGCGAATGACTGTAGCCGCCCATCACAATAAGGTCGGCAGCCATGTCGGCCGCATGCGACAACAGCAAGTCGGCCACCGATGCGTCGACGACGGTGGGTGTCATCATTCGCTCACTGAATGCAATGTCGCCCATGCGCTCGGCGGCGTATGAGGCGTTCACGCCATGCAACCGCAAGTAAGCGCTGGCCGCAGCCAGGGAATCGGGTGCGGGCGCCTGCCCCGCGCCGTAGGCACGCAACTGGACTTCCGTGGCACGCTGCAAGAGTGGCAGGGCGTCCCTCATCGCGCGCGCACTTTCTCGCCCTGGCCCCCAGGCCACCAGCACGCGCGAGCAACACCTCTCGGCCAAGGCCTCGGGACCTGGCACGAACAACATGGGGCAGCTCGCGCCGATGAGCAGCTGCGAGGCAAAATGCAATGCCGCCCGGCCCTCGCCCACTGCCCAGGGCTGGCCAACCACCAGCAAGTCCGCCGTGCGTGCGCGTTCGATCACCGGCTCAGCGCCGTCCACCACGGCGCGATGTTCTGCGCGCACGCCGGCGCTTCGCGCCAGATCGGCCATCCAACCGGCGACAACCGCTTCATTCGGATGCAAGACATCCAGGACGGCGCCCTGCTCTGCCGCCAACTGCGCGGCCAGGCCAAAGACCTTGCGCTCCTGAGCCGTCTCCCCCAGATACGCCAAGACGCTTCGATACGAATTCATTTGGCATCTCCCCTTTTCTGGCCGATCATGGCCAATGCTGGCCCGATAGCCCAAGGTTAGGCGATTGGACGTCAATTGATTTGACGCAGCGCAACCCATCGTGCTGTGCGGCCACTCCCCTGGCCGCGTCCTCGGCAAGGCCGTGCCTCGCGTCAAGACTTGGCGTTTGCTCCCACCCACGCAGCATAGGCTTGCATGTAGCTTTCCAGGAACTTGCGCGTCCCCTCGTTGGCCAGCTTGCCACTTGCATCGAACAGTTTGTCGGCGCCGCCGAGATACGCCTCAGGCTGCGCCATCGCAGGGACATTTAAGAACACCAGTGATTGTCGAAGATGGTGATTGGCACCAAACCCGCCGATGGCGCCTGGCGACGCACTGACGACTGCGCCTGGTTTGCCGCCCCAGACGTTCTTGCCATAAGGCCGAGAACCGACATCCAAAGCGTTTTTTAATGCCGCAGGCACGGAGCGATTGTGTTCGGGCGTGACGAACAGAACCGCGTCGGCCGCCTTGATCCGCTCGCGAAACGTCGACCATGCAGTGGGCGGATTCTCATCGCCATCCTGGTTGTAGATCGGCAGTTGCCCAATTTCCACGATGCTAAGCGTCAAGCCCGCAGGAGCAAGTTCGATGAGCGCATTGGCCACCTTGCGATTGATCGAATCCTTCCTCAGGCTTCCAACGAGTACCGCAACGTCATGAATCTTGTCCATCTGGCATCTCCTGTTGTCTCGATGACGAGAGCCTCGCCAAAGCGCTCGATTGGATAGTACTGTTCACAATGCCGTGCTTAGGGATGAGCGCGCTCATGCTCGACGAATACGGTTGCCTCTCAGTCAGCTGCGGCCGTACCGCTCGGGGGCCGCGGCGCAAGCTTCGCGTGCGGCGCGATTAGCGGCATCAATTCCGGCGCCAGATCGCGGAGAAGCTGCACGGTCAGCGCGCTGGTGAAACGGTAGCTCGCAGCATAAGGCTCGCGCGCATAGGCCGTGATCGTGCCGAAGAAGCGGTCGCCGAGGAAGAAGACGAACGTCGCCGAACGCTTGACGCGGCGGGATTCGATTAATCGCCCGCCCGGCGAGTAGACGTCGAAGCGCTGATCCCCCGTGCCCGTCTTACCGCCGACGACAATATCGCTGCCATCGGCCAAGCGATAGGCTCCGCGCAGCCTCACCCCGGTGCCGCCATCGACGACGGACAGCAGTACGGGTCGCAGGGCCTCGGCGATCGCCGCCGGAAGCACGCGCCTGCCCGGTGCGGTCAGCGCCGTGAAGCGCGTCGCATACGGCGTGCCGGTGGCGAAATCGAGCTCGCTGAATTGGCGCACCGGCTCGAGCATGCCGCCATTGACGACGATACCGATGAGTTCGGCCAGCGCGGCCGGACGATCGCCCGATGCGCCGAGCGCGCACGCAAACGAGGGCGTTACGGCGGCGAACGGGTAACCGAGGCCGCGCCACGCCTCTGCGATGCGCTGGTACGCCTCGGCCTCCAGAACCATCCGGATACGCATGTCCTGGCGCCGACGGTCGTGGGTGCGGAACAGCCAGGCGTAGACCTGCACGCGCTGAGCCTGACTGGCCTGCAAGGTCTGGCGCAACGTGGCCCGCGGATGTTCGATCAGGTACGACACGACCCACAGCTCAAGCGGATGCACGCGCGCAAGAAAGCCGCGGTCGGAAAGGTCGAAACGCGACGCGGCGTAGCGTTGATACAGCGCGTCCAGAAGCGCGTCGTCGAGCTTCGCGGTAGGCAGCGAGGCACGCATCAGCTCGGCAAAGCGTTGGGGCGTCGCGCGCGGCTCGATCCCCAGGATCGCGTCGGCCTTGCGGTAGGGCGTCTCAGGCACATTGGCCAGCAGCGCGGTCTCCATCGCCTGCGCTTCGGAAGCACGATACTTGCGATAGAAACGCTCGACGAACACCGCGCCCTCGGATTCGGCAAAGCGCCGCAGGTATGCGATGCGTAGCTTCGGGTCGCGCATGACCTGCGCAGCCAGATCGGAGCGGCTGTCCATCTCGTAGCGCACGATGTCGCGCATCAGCCGCACGAACACAAGATTGACGGAATGCTGCAACGCAGTGGCCAAGCTGAGCACGGCGTGGTCATCTTCGGCATCGAAATTGCTGAATCGCTGCAACGATCCGCCGGTGAAAAATGCCTCGCCCGGATTGCCGGAGTACGTGCGCTGAAGCGCGGCGCGCAGCATCGGCAGCAGGGCACGATCGCGCGCCGTCTCCAGGTAATGCAATGCCCACGCCTTGATCGGATCCTGCGACGCCACGGCCACACGGCGCAGCGCTGGCGTATCCAATTGCGCATAGCGGTCGTGCAACTGCCATACGATTTGCAGATACAGGATGATGGTGCGCAGCTTGGCCGTGGAGCCGAGGTTGAGCCGCGCGCCTTGGTTGATGTCGAAGGGCTGGTCGCCGCTGTCTGTCTGAACGCGCAGGACATTTGCCCCGCCGACATGCTCGTACAGCGTGAAGCTGTACAGGATGTGAGCGGGGTCCGTGCCGGGGAGCAGCATGTTGTGGCCGTACAGGCCCGCTGACTCCGCTCCCGTCGTGGTGGCTGCCGCGCGCAAACGCCCCGTCACCGCGCGCTGCACCGCGTCGTCCAAGGTACTGCGCACGGCCAGGTCGAGGTGATCGAGCGCATACAGATCGTGCATACCGAGCAACTGGCTGAGCCGCACGCGCGCTGCAGTCGCGGCCTTCTGCGCCACATACGAGACGCTCGGCCCCGCTGCGGGCACGGGCACGAATTGCAATGGCTGCCTCAGCGCGGCGTCGCGCAACGACGAGGGGATGACCTTGGCTGCACCCAGACGCATCAAGTAATTGTCAGTGAGCCTGTCGAGCGCGCCCGGATCGTGCAACAGGAAATGCGTTGGCGCGCGCTGGGCGATCATCAGCGACAGCGCCTGTTTGTACACGAGGGCCTGGGCCGCCGACGCCACCGTCGACGATCGCAGCAAAACATCGACGGCGCCCGGATCACGCCCATACCAGTCGCGCAGCCCGTCGCGCAGTCCGTGGATCGCGCCCAACCCTGGCCTTGCCGCCAGCGGCACCGTGTTCAGATAGTCGACGACGATACGCTGGCGCGTCGTCAACGTGTTGACCCCGCCAAGGTACGCGCGCGTCGATGCCGACGCCATCTGCTGGAGTTTATCGATGTCGCTGCCCGTTCGACCGCCGAGCGAATGACGGAACTTCTCGATCTGCGTGGCCAGCGTGCTCCCCCCCGGCCTGCTCGCCCCCGGCTCGACAAAAGAACGCGCCTGGTCAAACAGCGCACGGCTGAAGCGACTCCACGACACCGCCGGGTTGCGCATCGGCTCGCCGGGATCAAGCAGATCGCGATCTTCGATGTACAGCAGGGTGCGCACGAGAAGCGGCGGCACGGCGGCGAAGTTCGCGTAGGCCGATGCCGGGAATGGCGCCGCGTAGAAGGTGATGCCGCGCGCGTCGCGCAGCACCAGTCCAGCCTGATCCTTTTCGCGATACGGCGGATACAGCCCCATGCGCGCCAGCGCGAGCATGCGCGGCGACATGCGCGCCTGATCAGCCACGATAAAGCCTTCGCGCTGCAGGCTCCGCGCGAACTGCGGGATCAACGCGTAACCGAAGCTCAAATCATACGGACCTGAGCGCGGAAACACGATCGCGTTGCTGGGGCCCCGCGAGACGGTGAACGTCAGCGATCGCGCATAGCGCGACAGCAGGTGCGCCTCGAGCCAGGATGTACGCGCCTCGAACCAGGCACCGGCGGCCAGGCTCGAAACCACCACAACGAGGATCCCCCACCCTACCAGTCTGGCTCTCGATCGCATCTAGATCCGTCATTCAGTCGGAGCCTTGCACGGCCGTATGCAAGACGAACGCGCGACCTCAAAATCCGTGGACACGACGCGCACAAGTACTCAGAAGACACGAGTGAGCCGGATTCCCAGACCCGGGCGAGCCAGTGCCTACTGCGGCCGTGGCGGATGCCAACAACCGCACCCAATCGCTGCAACCGGATGCATCCATGCGCCCGTGGGGCGAGAGTCAAAAGCAAGGCGGTTGCGCTGTTCCGTAAGCAGAATGGCTTGCTGCCCGTTGCAGGCTCTCACGGCGGTGAATGCGGGCCCCTACGTCGTTGACGCGGACTCCACGCAAGTGCAATAGCCGGACAATCGGGTTGACGGGATGCGGCGCATGCATTATCCCCTGACGTACGAGGCCCTTGTCGAATCAGCCGGAGAACAGAGCATGACTCAGAGTAATGCACAGCAGGGCACGGTTCCGCCCATCGGCATTGCCGCCACTGGAATGCGCACGGAATCGGACTCAATGGGCCCAATCCAGGTGCCGGCGAATCGCTACTGGGGTGCGCAAACCCAGCGCAGCCTGCTGCACTTTTCTATCGGTGAGGATCGCATGCCCAAGCGCATCTATCACGCCTACGGCTACGTCAAGAAAGCCGCCGCACTGGTGAATCTGGCCGCAGGCCGACTCGACGCGAACCGCGCCAATGCCATCGTTCAAGCAGCAGACGAAGCCATCGCCGGACTTCTCGACACCGAGTTTCCGCTCTACGTCTGGCAGACTGGGTCGGGCACGCACTCGAACATGAACGTCAATGAGGTGCTGGCCAATCGCGCGTCGCAGATTCTGGGCGGATGCGTTGGCTCCAAGGATCCGGTGCACCCCAATGATCATGTGAACATGGGGCAGTCGTCCAATGACACCTTCCCCACAGCGATGCACATTGCGGCGCTCATGGCCATCGATGCGCACCTCATCCCCAGCGTGGACGCCTTGGCGACATGCATCGAAGCTAAGGCGGCCGAATGGATGCACATCGTCAAAACGGGGCGCACCCATCTTCAGGACGCGACCCCGCTGACGGTCGGGCAAGAGTGGTCGGGATATGCCCACCAGATTCGTGACGCAGTCGCGAACATTCAGATGACGAAGATCGCGCTGTACGAACTCGCGGCCGGCGGCACAGCCGTGGGCACGGGCTTGAATGCCCCCGCGCGTTTCAGCCGTGAGATGGCCGCCAAGATCGCCGAACTGACGGGAAAGCCATTCGTCACCGCACCGAACAAATTCGCAGCGCAGGGGTCTTCGGATGCCATGGTCCGTGTCATGGGCGCAATCCGAGGCCTCGCCGTGGCGCTGATGAAAATTGCCAACGACATGCGCTGGCTCGCCTCCGGGCCGCGCTGCGGGCTGGGCGAACTGATCCTGCCTGCGAATGAGCCGGGATCCTCCATCATGCCGGGCAAGATCAACCCGACCCAGTGCGAAGCCATGGTGATGGTGTGCATCCAGGTTATTGGCGAGGATAACGCGGTGGCCTTCGCCGGCAGCCAGGGCAATTTCGAGCTCAATGCAATGCGCCCCATCATCGTCAACAACGTCTTGCACGCGATCAGCATCCTGGGGGACGCCAGCGAAAAGTTCCAACGCTATTCGGTCAGCGGAACGCAACTGAATCGTCAGCGCATTGACGCGTTCGTCGGACAGTCGCTGATGTTGGTCACCGCCCTGTCGCCGGTCATCGGCTACGACCGCGCCTCGGCGATTGCGCATTTGGCAAACGACGAAGGGTTGACGCTGCGGGAGGCCGCGCTCAAATCAGGACTGATCGACGCGGCGCAATTCGATGCCATCGTGCGGCCTGAAATGATGGTCGGCAGCGGGTTGGCGGGGAGTTGAGCATGTCCAGTGCTTGTCCAACCCGTCGTCAAGCCACGGCGCTCCGGCTGGGGATAGAAGGCGCCGCAGCGAAATGGGTTTATCGTCCACGCCAGGTTTGATGGCGTAGACGATAAACCCATGCGTCGGGTTTACGGCGACGGTTCGATCCCACGTCCGGGCAGGAATGGACAATCGCCAGGACGTTCCGCTGCGTGCGGGGCGTCAATGGCTGGGCTCTGGAGCAGCGCAGCCCGGTGCGGGGAGCCGACGCGCCTCTTTCCTCGCGCCTTGCCTGGGCGACGCGATCCGCGCGTGCACATTATGCTCAACGGTCTCATTCCCATCCTTCGGAGCGAAGCGTCATGGATCCAGATCGCCTGACCTTGTTCACCAATCCCCAGTCGCGCGGGCGCATCGCGCGATGGATGCTCGAAGAAATCGCTGCGCCCTACGAAACCGTGGTTCTGGAGTACGGCACGACGATGAAGGCCCCTGAGTATCTTGCCATCAACCCCATGGGGAAGGTGCCTGCGATCCGTCATGGCAACACGGCGGTGACCGAAGCAGCGGCTATTTGTGCCTACCTCGCTGACGCGTTTCCACGAAGCGGGCTGGCTCCCGACCCCAACAGCCGTCTGCGTGGCCCGTACTACCGCTGGCTGTTCTTCGCCGCCGGCCCGGTGGAAGCCGCAGCCAGCAACAAGGCACTGGGCTTCAGCGTTCCGCCTGGGCGCGAACGCATGATGGGGTACGGCACGTATGCCGATGTGATGGACGCGCTGGAAGCCGCCATATCCCAAGGCGACTACCTGCTTGGTGAGCAGTTCTCGGCAGCGGATGTCTACCTGGGGTCACACCTAGGCTTCGGCATGCAGTTCGGCACCATCGAAAGGCGCCCGGCGTTCGAGGCGTACTGGGCGAAGGTGAGCGCACGCCCAGCTGCAGTTCGCGCCAGGCAGATCGATGACGCACTCACAGCTACGCCGTCGCCCAAGGCTTGAAGGCAAGGTGCCCACCATGCGTTGAGAAGTTAAGTGTGGCATGTTGAAGCACTTTGCGACGAGCCATACGATTGCCGCAAAGTGACGTACAGCCGGAACTGGCACAAAGCCAATAGGAGGGTCCAAACCCTTCACACCCGCATCGCCCATGCCCCGGCGCGACATCCTGCACAAGGCCACGACCACGATCCGCCAAAACCGCGCGATGGTGGTCGTTGAGGACCTGCAGGTGCGCAACATGGTGCGCTCTGCCAGGGGCAACGCCGAGCACAGGTGCAGGAATGTCCGGGCCAAGAGCGGCCTGAACAAGTCGATCCTCGATCACGGCTGGGCCGAGTTTCGTCGCCAGCTTGAGTACAGGCTGGCGTGGAGCGGCGGCTGGCTCGTCGCCGTGCCGCCGCACAACACCAGCCACAAGTGTCCGGACTGCGCCCATGTAGCGGCCGATAATCGCCGCACGCAGGCGCGGTTCAAGTGCGTGGCGTGCGGTTATACGAACCATGCCGACCTGATCGGCGCGATGAATATTTTGGCGCGGGAACAGCGCGTTGCACCCCGTGAAGAGGTGGCGCATTCGGGCCCCTCGATGACGCAGGATCCCACCGAAGCGACTGCGCACGAGGTCACTCATGCCTAGCGCCGTAGGAATCCATGTCCTTCCCGCGCAAGCGGTGGCCGAGCGCCAAGGGAAGGGTGGATGTCAACCTGAGCACACATTTCCATACGATGGACTGAAAAGGGCATTGGCCGAACTGGCAAAGGTGCTGCGAGGTCGGCAGGTCGGCGACTGCTGCAGTTGGGTCGATTGCGGCTGAGCCAAACGCGGAGGGACGATGACCAGTGTGGCTCGAAGTAGCCAGACGGAGGCTGTGCCGTAGCAGGTCGGCGCGAGAAAAGGATTAGGCGGGACTAGGCGGGATTAGGCGTCAAGGGTGGCACGAAGGTATTCGGCCTGCACTCGCGACGCCTCCTCGAACCGCTCACCTGGGTGGTACAGCAAGCCGAAGTGGCCATCAGAAATGTCGCGCCAGCGTTTCTCTGTTGGGAGCAGACTGAATGCTTGTCGCGTAACGCCGTAGTTGGCATGCGCCATCTCGTCTTCGAGGGCGACCATGAACAGCGCCTTTGCTTGCACGTATGGAGCGCATAGGAATGGGCTGTAGGTAATGGGTGTCGGTGGGATGACGCGAGTCACCTCGTT
>JAGWOZ010000306.1 GCA_028870715.1 Betaproteobacteria bacterium
GTGTTGTCTTTGGCGCGCATCTATATCAATGGTGGGCGGCGCGGGTTGCTCCTGGGGATGCCGCCTTCGCTGTTGCGTGACTTGCTGCAGGCCCAATCCGTGGAGTGTGCCCTGCCGCTGTCTTGATATGGGGTGGCGGGTCTGCAATCGCCGTTGGCGCCGCGCAAAGGCGGGCATCCCCTCATGACGCAGGCGCTGCTCAACGCGTGGTGATGTCGCGCGAGGCGGTACTTGAACTCGGCCAGCGTGGTCCGTTTTTCGGCCTGAAGGCGGTCGCACGCGGCACAGTGCTGCAAGGATGTGTTGCGCGTGCGCGCGCGCGGAAGGCTTGCCCGCACGGCGCCCTCTGGACCCGTGATGCGCGTTGACCTTGCCCCGGGGCTGAGCGCAGAACCGCGGTGTTGAGGCCGGATTTGGTGCATGCGAAGTCCGGTCTGCTTGCCGTGCTTGGATGCAGCGCTGCGGATTTTTGCGAGCGCAAACCGGCCGCTTGACCCCCTCTTGCCCGGACGGCTTCGCCTGAGCGATGCTGTGCCTCGGGCCTGGCGAGGAAGGGGAATGCGCGGGCACATGTTCAATAGAATCGCTGCGCATGACGATCCTCACAGCCCTACTTGCCGCGTTGGCCTCATATCTCCTTGGTTCGATCGCCTTCGCCGTCGTTGTGAGTCGAGGCATGGGATTGCCTGATCCACGCAGTTTTGGCTCCGGCAATCCGGGTGCGACGAACGTGCTGCGTACAGGGAGTAAAGCGGCTGCAGCGCTAACCTTGGTGCTGGATGCGTTGAAGGGCTGGCTGCCTGTGTGGTTGGCCTATCAGGGCCAGCGCCTTGGCTTTCTCGACCATGCCGCCGTGCCGCTCGTGGCCATCGCAGTCTTTCTCGGACACCTTTATCCCGTTTTCTTCCAGTTCAAAGGGGGCAAAGGTGTGGCCACTGCTGCAGGCGTCCTTATCGCCGTCAACCCGTGGCTTGGGTTGGCCACAATGGCGACTTGGCTGATCGTCGCGATATTCAGCCGGTATTCGTCGGTTGCCGCGCTTGCGGCAGCGCTGTTTGCGCCGTTTTACGATTGGTTTGGCAGCGGTCTGGTGTGGCAGGCCGACCCAGCCATGTTGGTGGCCGTGGCCGTCATTGCGGCCCTGATCGTATGGCGACATCGTCAGAATATTCGCAATCTTTTGGACGGCAAGGAGCGCCGCATCGGCGCGAAGCGACCGTAATGGCCGGTCCCGCTGGGCTGTGCGTGGCAGCCTGGCAAAGTCGATCAACGACGCAAGCTGGTCGGGGTTCGGCAGCCATCTTGAGCACAAGGTGCCGCGGTGCGGCTGCACCGTGATTGGCAGGGACTGGCGCGGAAATGCATGGAGCAGCCCACACCGGCCTTATTCGCGGAGTGCCAGTGATCAGCCCGGGGTTGCGCCTGCCAAAAGCGAGGCGGCTTTGCCGCAATTGGAGCGCGACGACGGCAGCCGGATATTTCAGTCGCGGAAATTGCTGAACGACAACGGTGCGTCGGTGATGGCCTTGCCTAACATGGCGATGGCCGCTTGCAGATCATCGCGCTTGCCACCGGAAATGCGCACCACATCGCCTTGAATCGACGATTGCAGTTTGAGTTTCGAATCCTTGACGGCAGTGGTGATGCGTTTTGCGAGCTCCTGAGGGATGCCGGACTTGACGGTAATTGACTGCTTGACCTTGTCGCCGCCGATTTTCTCGATCTTGCCCATATCGAGGAAACGGACATCGACATGGCGCTTGGCCATCTTGCCCAGCAAGATGTCGCGCACCTGGCCAAGCTGAAACTCGCTGTCGGCCCATGCGGTGATCGTCTTGTCCGCAAGCTCCACTTTTGCCGAGCTGCCTTTGAAATCAAAACGGGTGGTCGTTTCCTTGCCCGTCTGGTCCACGGCGTTGCGGATTTCGATCAGATTGGGTTCGAGGACGGCATCAAAGGATGGCATGGCGCGTGACGTGACGAGGATAATGGGCGTTTGATCAAAAGCAACATTGTATGGACCTGCAACTTGAAACACATGTGCCCTTGGCAGCCATGAATACGTTTGGCGTGGCGGCGCATGCGGAACGCCTGGTGCGCGTGCACAGCGCACGCGATGTGCGCTTCGTGGTGGACCACCCGCAATGGGGGGCGCTGCCGAAACTCGTGCTGGGCGGCGGAAGCAATATTCTGATTACCCACGATCCAGAGCAGCTGGTCGTAAAGGTGGAAATCGGCGGCATGCGCGTGCTGCGCGACGATGTCGACGCGGCCATCATCGAGGCCGGAGCAGGGGTCCAGTGGCATGAGCTCGTGCGCTGGAGCCTGGATATCGGCTTGCCGGGCCTGGAGAATCTGGCCCTTATTCCCGGCACGGTCGGTGCCGCACCGGTGCAAAACATCGGGGCCTACGGGATGGAGCTGGCCGACCGTTTCGAGTCACTCGACGCGGTCGATCTGACCACTGGGCGCATGGTTACGCTGGATGCGCGGGCTTGTCGCTTCGGCTACCGGGACAGTCTGTTCAAGCGCGAGCTGGCGGGCAAATCCCTCATCACTCAGGTGCGCCTGCGCCTTCCCAAGCCTTGGCAGCCCGTACTGGGGTATGCCGACCTGTCGCGGCATTTTGGCAAACGTGGTCATCCCGAACCCGACGCACGGCAAATCTTCGACGCGGTGTGCGCCATTCGTCGTGCCAAGTTGCCGGATCCGGCCTTGCTGGGCAATGCCGGAAGTTTTTTCAAGAATCCGGTGGTGAATCGCACGATTCGCAACGAGATTCTGCAGGATTTCCCCGAGATTGTGAGCTACCCGTTGGATGATGGCACCTTCAAGCTGGCCGCGGCGTGGATGATCGACGCCAGCGGCTGGAAGGG
>JAGWOZ010000307.1 GCA_028870715.1 Betaproteobacteria bacterium
ATGAAAGCCGTGATGCGTTCGACCTCAAGCGCGCAGTCCAGATCAAACACGGACGGGCTGAACGCGACTTGGCTCGGCGCCCCGTCGGGTTGAGCGACAGCTGGCAGTGGAGTGACCGCGCACTTAGCGTCTTGGCACCCGCGCTGGGGAAGTGGCCTGGTCATGCTGCAAGCTGTGCTTGGCGTTTACGCCCTACATAAGCGGCAATGGCTTCGAGACTGTCGAGGTTTTCCGGAACCATTTCCGCATCCTCCACCTGAATGCCAAAGCACTCCTCAAGGAACAGGATAAGTTCGAGGATGCCGGTGGAGTCAACGATGTGTAGATCGAGCAGCGAATCCGCATCCGAGAACTGCGCAGATCCCGAACCCATGATGAAGTTGTCGTCGATATAGCGTCGGACCTGCTCTTTGACGTCGCTCATAATTGTTACTCCCTATCGTGGATCATTGCGCCTCGCTTGCCGCAAAAGCCTAGCGAAGTCCGATTTTCTTGATTTTTCCGGTGTTCGTGTGTGGCAGGCTATCCACGAATTCCACGCGCTTTGGGACCATGAAGCTCTCCAGGCGCGCGTGGCAATGCTTTAATACGTCGCGCTCGCTGTAGGTGCTGCCGGGTACGAGGACGATGAAGGCCTTCACGGCTTGTCCAAGCAAGGCGTCGTCGACCCCCACCACAGCGACTTCTACGATGCCTGGCAATTCATAAAGAACGTTTTCAACCTCGCGTGGGCTAACTTTCTCGCCACGGCTCTTGATGATGTCGTCCCTACGCCCCACAAAATAGAGCCAGCCGTCTGCATCAGTGCGAAAGATGTCACCGGAGTACAGCACGGTCTCGAAGGCACTGGGCCCGGGGCGTAGACGCTCAGCCGTCTCGGTGGGTTTGTTCCAATAGCCACGCATCACATGGCTGCCTCGCACGACCAGTTCCCCGGTGCTGCCATTGGGTAGCCGTGTGCCGGCCTCGTCCACCAGCCATACCTCTTCGTTTGGCATCCCGCGGCCGACACTTGTTGGGCGGATGTCAAGTTGTTCGGGGGGCAGGTAGGTCACCCGTTTGCATTCGGTCAAGCCGTACATTGAGTAAAGAAGGGCTTGCGGAAAGAGTGCGCGAATGCGGCGAATCTGTGTTTCGGACAGGGCCGCTGCGGTGTTTGTAATCAGGCGCAGGTGGGAGAGATCAAAATCAGCCAGGTTGTCAAGCGCCATGAGCAACGCGAACATGGTGGGGACACCGGGGAACACCGTGACTCGCTCGCGCGCCATGGTCTGCAGCACATGCACAGGGTAAGTGAATGAGCGATCAAGAACCACGGTGGCACCAAGCTTGAAGGCCATGAGGATCTGGTAAAGGCCGTAGTCGAATGCCAGAGGCAGCGCGCAGGCGATGGTGTCGTCTTCCCGAAGGCCCAGATACTGGCTGACGGATTCCTGAGCAGACACCATGTTCAGGTGCGTAAGCATCACACCCTTGGGATGGCCAGTGGATCCGGAGGTGTAAATGATGGCGGCCAGATCCTGGTCGATTGTGTTGCGGTCCGCTGCGGGGAGGGCTTCGCCGGCCGGCAGCGCAGGAGGGTAGGCGAGGAGTTCGGTGCCGTTGAATTTGGATCGCTCTGCAGCACCAGCCGTCCAGCATGCACGAACGCCGGGTGCGAGGGAAAGGGCATCACGCACGACCGACGCTAGCGCGGTTTGCGTGACCAGCCCACTTGCGCCAGCATCGTTCAGCATGTAAGCGAGCTTGTCAGCCTTGGTTAGCGTATTGACAGGCATGAATACGGCGCCAAGCTGCAGTACGGCAAATATGGCCGCAACCATTTCCTCAGAGTTGTCAAGAAACAAGGCGATCCTGTCACCGCGCGACAGCCCTTGCTCACGCAAACTGGCCATGAGGCCTCCGGCCCGCGCGGCGATATCGGCGTAACTGCTGCGCCGGCCTTGACACACGAGTGCCGTTTTCGCGGGAAGGCGCGAGGTGGTGGCTGAGAAAAAATCGTGGAGCAACACAGGATGGAAGCCAACTGAAAACGAGGACTTCATATTATGCAAACGCGGCTATGACAGCGCGGGCATTTTTTTGTCCCGCGTTTGCGGGATCGACGCGTCCATAAATTGGCTGTGGAGAAGCATTGTTGACAGCACGCCGATGAAGGCCATGTTGTCGGCAAAGCCGATGGCGCGGCCCGCGCGACATTTGGCGAACAGCTTATCTACCGCCTTGGGGTCGAAATAGCCGGCGTCGCTAATCGCCCTGGAACTCATCAAATCGGCAACATAATCAACCGGCTCACCATTTTCGAAAAAACTCTGGCTGTCGGGCGCACGGTAGGGCTGCTTTGTGCGGGTGCGGATTACCTCGGGAATTAGCCCGCGCATCGCGCGTTTGAGTAACCATTTTTCGGTCAGCCCCATGAGCTTGTAGCGCGGCGGCAACCGGTTGCCGAAGGCAATGAGCCGGTGGTCGAGGAAGGGAAAGCGCCCTTCGACGGAGTGAGCCATCGTCATCCGGTCGCCCTGCGAGCACAGCAGGTAGCCGCTCATCAGCGTGTGAGCTTCGATGTACTGGTCTTGGGCCAGCGGTTGCCAGTGCTGGAAATCCGGCGGGACCTGGGCCGCGATGGCGTGTAGTGCGTTCCAATCTCCCAGTTGGGCGCGCACATCCGGAGCGAGGAATTGCCAAGTGCGCCGCGTCGTATTCCAGCGGGGCAGGTGGCCAAACCCTGGCTCGTGCAAATGTTCCGCGCCGTCGGCAAAAAAGCGCTGTGCCAGCGCCCGGCTTGCAGCAGGGGAGTGACGCAGGTAGGGATAGAGTCGTTCTAGCAGCGCACCGCGCCAAGCCGATTGCGGCTTCCTGGCCATA
>JAGWOZ010000308.1 GCA_028870715.1 Betaproteobacteria bacterium
GGTCGGTACGAAGTGCAAACTGATGCGTCGCATTTCCTCACCAAAACCTGGCATGAGTTTGTCGGCGACGTCTATCGTGGCTTCGGGCGTGACATCGCGCACAGCCGGGCCGGTGCCGCCTGTAGTCAGTACCAGATCGCAGCCTGCTTCGTCCACCAGTTCACGCAAAGTCTGTGCAATTGTTTCGCGTTCGTCCGGAACGAGACGCTCGGTGAAGCGCATGTTGTTGCGCAAAGCGCTTGCCAACCAATCGCGCAGAGCTGGGAGTCCCTCGTCAGCATAGACGCCGCTGGACGCACGATCGCTGATCGAGACCAGGCCAATGTGAACCGCGTCGAAATCGGTTGCAGGCAACGGGTCAGAGGTTGTCGGTTTCATGGCCTTGAGGTTCGAGCAGAGCTTTGAGTCGTTGGAAGAGTGCACGGTACTGGCGCGGGGGTTTGCCTGCGGCCTGTTCGGCACGGGTTGCACGCACCAATTGGCGCAGTTCTTGTGCATCAGCATGCGGGTACTCGCTGAGGAATGCGCTGAGCGCATCGTCGCCACCGAGAAGGCGCTCTCGCCAGTCTTCAAGCAGATGCATGCGCGCGATGGCCTCGCGGCTGTCGCCCGTCGCGTCGAGTAGGGCCTGCCGCAACGGAGCAGGGTCGATTTTGCGCATCAGCTTGCCGATGTACTGGGCGTGGCGCCGGCGCCCCTCGTGCGAGTGGATGCGTTGCATTTCGCGCAAGGCCTGGCGCAGGCCGTCCGATACGTCGAGGACGTCGATGCGATGAGCGGGAAGCGCGGCAAGGCGTTCGCCTAAATCCTGAAGGGCCTGCATCTCTCGCTTGAGCTGGCTTTTGCTGGGGGGAAGGTCCGGCTCAGCCCCAGCATTTTCACCGTAAGGCTTTGCTGCAGAAGTGCGTGAAGTTCTCATCGACCGGTATTATCGTTTGGCTTGCGCGAGGACGGGTTTCGTGGCATCACCGGCCCGCTAGCATTGTGGAGCTTCGCTTTCCGTTTCTAAGACCAGCAAAGGTTCAATGTGGGCCAATTCGCATACACCAAATCTCAATTTCAAGATCTTGCCGCGTTGGCGCTCCAGGAGGCTCGAAACGCAGGTGCCACCGATGCGGCCGTAGAAATCTCGGAGGGCCAGGGCCTGAGTGTGAACGTGCGCCGCGGAAAAATTGAGCAGGTCGAGCACAACACGGACAAGGGGTTGGACATCACGGTCTACGCAGGGCTGCGCAAGGGTCACGCCAATACGTCGGACTTTTCGCCGGAGGCCATTCGCCGTACTGCATTGGCTGCATTTGATATAGCCCGTTACACGGCTGAGGACGAATGCGCGGGCCTTCCCGAGCCTGGCCTGTTGGCCAAGTCGGTGCGGGATCCTCTGCTTTACCATCATTGGAACGTGGACGTGCAAGCGGCTGCGGAACTTGCTCGCCGCGCCGAAGATGCCGCTTTCGCCACCGACAGTCGCGTGCGTAACAGCGAGGGTGCCAGCGTCTCGGCCCAACACATGCACTTCGTGCTGGCGAACACGCGCGGGTTTTCCAATGGCTACGCAAGCAGTCGCCACAGCCTGTCGTGCGTGCCCATTGCTGGGCGCGGCAGTGACATGCAGCGCGACTACTGGTACAGCAGCAAGCGCAATCCGGCACAACTGGCGCGCCCGGAGGTCGTGGGCCGCTATGCCGCGGAGCGCGCCCTGTCGCGTCTACGCGCCCGCAAGCTACCAACGGGGCAATATCCAGTGCTGTTTGAGGCGCCTCTGGCGGCTGGGCTTATCGGGTCGCTTGTCCACGCGGCGAGCGGCGGAACGCTGTACCGCAAGGCTTCTTTTCTGGTCGATCATTTAGGCAAGCCGGTGATGGCTGCCCACCTTGACTTGTTGGAAGACCCGAAAATTCCAGATGGCATGGGCTCGGCGCCCTTCGACGACGAAGGCGTCCGAACTCGCGCCCGGCGTGTGGTGAAAGCAGGTCGCCTGGAGGGTTACTTCTTGTCCAGCTATTCCGGGCGCAAGCTCGGCATGCCCACAACCGGAAACGCAGGCGGCCCTCATAATCTGACGCTGACGAGTCGGCTCACGCAACCGGGCGACGACCTGCCGGCCATGCTGCGCAAGCTGCACCGTGGTTTGTTCGTGATCGAGCTCATGGGTCATGGCATCAACTACGTCACTGGTGATTACTCGCGCGGCGTCATGGGGTTCTGGGTGGACGGCGGTGCCATTCAATATCCTGTGCAGGAAATCACCATCGCTGGAAACCTTCGCAGCATGCTGCTGGGTATTGAAGCTGTTGGCAGTGACGTGTATCAAAGCGGAAGCCGTCGCACTGGATCCATTCTCGTCGACGGCATGACGGTGGCCGGCAGTTGAGCCCGGCGGACGAACCGCATAGCGGCGAGCGCTGCATAGTGCCGGACGGTGGCACAAGGAGCAAAGGCGTTTGTCGAGCCGATCGTGCGGACGCGACGTTTGTGGTACGCGAAATGCATGCGCACAGCAGAATGAAGGAATCAGAACGCGTCGCGCCGAAAAAGTTCGCCGTGCCTTCGTGTGGTCACGCGCACGCCAAGTGCGGCGCAAAGAGGTCACTCACACGATCCGAGAGGCCGCGTCGGTGGAAATTCGGCATCACGCTTTGCGCTCGTATAGCGCGAAGTCAAAGGCAGGGAGGTCGCCCGTGGCTTCATGGGGATCGCGACTCGCCTGAACGAACGCTGACCGATCCCAGGGCGGAAAATGTGTATCGCCTTGCGCGTCCGCGTGAATTTCGGTGAGCCACAGCTGTTGTGCCAGCGGCAGCGCTTCGGCGTAGATCTCGCCACCACCCACCACGAATACCTCGGGAGCATCGGTACAGA
>JAGWOZ010000309.1 GCA_028870715.1 Betaproteobacteria bacterium
GGCGCCTTACGTGCGATATTGCTAGCCGGAGGAATCGAAAATGGCTGAGAAGATGGATGCTTTCATCATGGACTGGGTGTTGCGCATGGGGCGTCTAGATGATCACAAGCGAAGTCTTGAGCCACTACCTAGCGCGCACGATCCACGGCGTCCAGAGCTTCGAGTAGTTGCCCCAACAAGCCCTTGTCACGGAACTTTGGCGGAATCAGACGGTGAATCGCCGACGCCACCTCAGCGGCTTCGGCTGGTCGATGATCGACCATAGTTGAGACGATCACGCCAATAGTAAGATTCAGCGCCCGGACATCGTTCTCCAGCCTGGAAAGGACGAGACCGATATCGCGCAGGTCGCCCGTACGTTCGGCATGATGCACGGCGCCCCCAGCCCCCTGCGCGGCATAGACCTCTCGATATGCCACGCTTAACGCGCCCACGTCTCCGGCGTAGTTCACCACACGCGCAAAGGTCGGCGCCTTGTCGGCAGGCAAGGGGCGCACGCCCGTAGCCCATTGCGAGACCATGCTTGGCTCTACGCCAAGCAAGGGGGCAATGTCTTTTTGCCGCATCCCTGACGCATCAATGGCGGCCTTGATGGCACGGGATTCCGCTGTTGGCGTGGGCTTCTTCATGACAGCAATGCTATCGGAGCCGTGTTGGTGTCGCGATATGCGATGCTATTGCGTCCGAGAATAAGCGGTGCTATTCTCAAGCCGCCATGACTACCAATCCGATTCAGAGGGCTGTGGAGATCGCGGGCGGGAACGCTGCACTCGCACGGCTCCTCAACACGAAACCATCCCTGGTGTCGCAATGGGTTACCGGACGACGTCCGGTCGCTGCGCACTGGGGACGGAAGATTGAAGACGCGACAGACGGCGCAGTAACGCGTTGCGAACTGCGGCCTGACGTCTTCGGCGAACCCGCCCAACACGAGGCGGCCTGAGATGGCTACTCGTCCGGCAGCCCGTGCTTCGTTCGCCACACCGCGTGCGCAAGCCGCAGCGTTCCGTATATCGCAGCCAGCACCGCCGCTAGACGGAATATCCACGGCTGCACGTTCACCGGAGGTGATGTCATGAAAGCAGCCCACCACAGCCAGCCGGCAAATAGTGCGCGGAACCAGCAGCGCCGCAAAACCTTGATCGACAACGCGCCGTTCTTGGCGCTGATCCCATTCGGCATCGTCACGTTTTATCCCCCTGCGAACCCATACGCCAACGAAGTCTACTCCGCCGCGTGCCTGGTCTTTACGGGCGCGTCCGTGAGGCTGGCGCTGCACTGGCTGACGACCAGCAAGTCCGTCAAAAACAAGAATTCCTAATTCCATCGGCCCGCCTGTGAGGGTGGGCCTTTATTACGCCTGAAATCCAACCGTCTACACGAGACCACACCATGCTACGCGAGTTATCACTGATTGGGGCCATCAAGTCGCCAGAGCGCATCCCAGCTCACCTGGTGTCGTTGTGTCGGTCATCTGGTGAGGCTGTTCTGCTGGCGATTCGCTATGGCAAGAAGTCGCAGCGGCAGGTGGCTGGTGCGGTGGGAATTGAGCCGTCGCAGCTCGCTCGCGTGATCTGCGGCAACGCCCACATGCCGGTCGACAAGGCGCGCTCCTTCGCCTACGTGGTCGGTAACTGGGGTTGGCAGCAATGGGTTGCCTTCGACTGCGGCATGGATATGGTGCCGCGCACCGAGTCCCTGGAAGAGAAGTTGGCCCGCCTCGAGTCGGAGAACGATGATCTGCGGAGGGCTGCCGCATGAGCCAGATCCACGACCACGGCGAGTCCGATCCCATCCCGTTCGACCTTGGTAGCTGGGCGCCCGTTGCGGATGCAATCCGGCGCGACCTGGAAGGGCAGATGGGGCGGGCGATGACGGATGTTGAGGTGGAAGGATCGGCGAGGGCGCGGTGAACTACTACGAACACCACATCGGCGACTACGCGGCGGCAACCGGGCATCTGTCCCTGATTGAAGATGCGGTTTATACCCGCATGCTCCGCCGCTACTACCTGCAGGAAGCTCCGCTCCCGAGTGATTGGCGCCAAGTGGCTCGACTGGTAGGGGCTCATGCGCAAGACGAGCTTGACGCCGTTGAGGCTGTGCTTGCCGAGTTCTTCGACCTGCAAGATGACGGGTGGCATCAAAAGCGGGCCGACGCAGACATTGCGCGCTATCTGGAAAAGCAGTCGAAAGCCCGCGCCAGTGCTGACGCGCGTTGGAGTTCAAAAGGGGCGCAATGCGACCGCAATGCGAACGCAATGCGAACGCAATGCGAACGCAATGCTCTCCAGACACCAGACACCAGTAACCAACAAGAGCAAAAGCAAAAGGGCGGCAAGCCGCCAGCGCTGACGCTGCCCGACTGGCTGCCTGAATCCGCATGGGCTGACTGGCACGCCTTCCGCAACAGCCGCAAGGGCTGGACGCACAAGGCCCGCGAACTCTCGCTGTCCACGCTGGCGAAACTCCGATCCGACGGACACGACCCGGTTGGCGTGATTGAGCAATCCATTGAGCGCGGGTGGACGGGGCTGTTTGAACTTCGGCAAGCATCGGCGCAACCGAGAGCTGGCCCGCAAATCGCAACCATCGGCAAAACCGCACAAGCCATTCAAGCACTTGAGGACATGAAACATGGCAACCGATTGGGTATTGGAAGAGATTTTGACGGGCATGCAGAAGCTGCTCCCGCTATCGCTGGAAAGTACGCCAGCAGCTGAGGTCATGGCCGGCACTGCGCTGGCGTGGCATGAGGTGCTTGTCCGTGGACGCGTTTTTGAGGCCGCTCGCGACCGTCAGCGATTCCGCGAAGCTTTTCGCACGCTGGCT
>JAGWOZ010000063.1 GCA_028870715.1 Betaproteobacteria bacterium
AGTATTCTGGCAAGGTAATCTGTTGCACATCGGCGACGAGCAATGAGGTGAATTTGATCGGTCGCAATTTTCCCTGGGCGGTCGGCCGATCGTGCGCTGCAGGCGGTGCGGATGGGCCGGCCGCGGCCTGACCGATTGCATTGCCCTTCGTGCCCTTATGGAAGGATCCCGCCATGGATGACACACAACTCGCTTCCTCACGATCTGACCGGCTCATCATTGCAGCCGACAACGCCTTGAAAACGCTCGCCGGCGGTTTGCATCCCTCGCGACCCATGCCACAGAGCCCTACGGCGGCGGGTGCCGTGCTATCGGACGCCGAGCGCGCGCTTTCGGGCCAGTTGATGCGGGTCAACCATGTGGGGGAGATCTGCGCGCAGGCGCTGTATCAAGGCCAGGCGCTTGCCACGCAGAACGCGAGCTTGCGCGCGCATTTCCTGCAGGCGTCTCGCGAGGAGGGTGACCATTTGGCGTGGTGCGCACAACGCTTGCATGACTTGCAGTCACGCCCCAGCCTGCTCAATCCGCTTTGGTACGCCGGCGCATTCGCGCTCGGGTTGCTCGCCGGACGCGCCGCAGGCGACAAAGTGAGCCTGGGATTTGTCGTGGAGACGGAAAACCAAGTCGAGCAGCACCTGGCCGCACACCTCCAGCGCCTTCCGCAATCGGACGTGGAGTCGCGCGCCGTCGTCGCGCGCATGAAGGACGATGAAGTGGCGCACGCGCAGGCGGCGCAGAAGTTGGGGGCGACGACCATGCCACCTCCCGTGCGGTGGGCGATGCGCGCTGCGGCCAAAGCCATGACGACGACGGCGCGATGGGTCTAGGACACCCGCGAGGAACGATCAAACCTCAACAATGTCGACGCTGTGTGTGATGGCCGCAGTCGCGGCCATCATCGCAGTGGCGGAGCAGTATTTTTCTTCCGACAACTGCACGGCACGCTCGACGGCTTCCGGCTGGAGTCCCTTGCCGCTGACAGTGAAATGCAGGTGGATGCGGGTGAAGACCTTGGGGTCGGTCTCGGCGCGCTCGGCCTCAAGCTTGACGCTGCATCCACGCACGTCCTGCCGCCCCTTCTTCAGGATGAAAACGACGTCGTAGGCGGTGCAACCACCGGCGCCTGCCAGTAGCGTCTCCATGGGCCGTGGCGCCCGGTTGTGCCCGCCCGGGTCACCCGCGCGCGCAGCAGGCGCGCCGTCCATGGCGAGGATATGGCCACTGCCGGTGGTCGCGATGAACGCCATTCCGTCGCTTCCCATCCACTGCACGGTGCATTCCATGATGAATCAAGTCTCCCTATTCCGTTGATGATGTGCGGAGCGGGCTACGTTGCTGCAACGCAACAGACCTCTTCGCACGCGCGTGGCAATCGGCTTGGCAATAGGGAAGATCGCCCCAGAAATGACGCCAAGTCTTTTGTAAGTTCTTGTTCTATCGATGTTTTACATATAAGTCTATACTGATTCTCTGAAATACCTGAGCTCGCCACAGGGTTTTGCGTCGCAGCAGGAAGATCGTTTATGATTTGCTCACGTTGATTGTTGTTGATCAACACCCCTTGTCTCCTCCACCCTCCTCCTTAGGTGGATTCCAACCCAGGCTCCAAGCCTGGGTTTTTTTTGCCCGCAACGACGCCTCCAGTGCGGTCGCTCCACGGCTTCCTAGAATGGTGGCTTTCGTTCCGTCCCCAGGCTGTCCGTGACCAAGAAGGATACTGATTATCTGCGGCGCATCCTCACCGCGCGCGTGTATGACGTGGCGCATGAAACGCCGCTCGAGCCTGCTCGCGTCCTGAGTCGGCGACTGCACAACAAAGTCCTTTTCAAGCGCGAGGACCAGCAGCCTGTCTTCAGTTTCAAGTTGCGCGGCGCTTACAACAAGATGTCGCACTTGAGCGAGGACGAGCGCAAGCGCGGCGTGATCTGCGCCTCGGCGGGCAACCATGCGCAAGGCGTGGCCCTGTCGGCCCACAAGCTGGGTTGCCGCGCGGTGATCGTGATGCCCTCGACCACGCCCAAGGTCAAAATCGACGCAGTGCGGGCCTTCGGCGGCGCGAATGTGGACATTGTGCTGGAAGGCGAGAGTTACAGCGACGCCTATGCCCACGCGCTGACCGTGCAGAACGCACAGGGCCTGACGTTCGTGCACCCGTTTGACGACCCCGATGTGATCGCGGGGCAAGGCACCATTGCCATGGAAATCCTGCGTCAGCACCAGGGGCCGATCCATGCGGTGTTCTGCGCGATCGGCGGCGGCGGACTGGTCTCCGGCGTGGCGGCCTACATCAAGGCGGTGCGCCCCGAGATCAAGGTGATTGGCGTGCAAACCACGGATTCCGACGCCATGCTCAGAAGCGTGCGCTCAGGCAAGCGCGTGGAGCTGTCCGACGTCGGTCTGTTCGCCGACGGCACTGCCGTGAAACGCGTGGGCGTGGAAACCTTCCGCCTCACGCGCAAGCTGGTGGATGACTTTGTCGTGGTCAACACCGACGAGGTGTGCGCAGCGCTGAAAGATGTGTTCGAGGATACGCGCAGTGTGCTGGAGCCTTCGGGCGCCATGTCGGTGGCGGCGGTGAAGCAATATGCGGCTGCGCACAAGCTCAAGGGCGAAACGCTGATCGCCATCACCTGCGGCGCCAACATGAATTTTGACCGGCTTCGCTTCGTGGCCGAGCGCGCCGAAGTGGGCGAGGCGCGCGAGGCGCTCTTTGCGGTCAACATCCCGGAGCAACCCGGCAGTTTCCGCAAGCTCTGCGCGCTGCTGGGCAATCGCTCTGTCACCGAGTTCAACTACCGCATGGGCGACCCGCAGCAGGCCCACGTGTTTGCCGGCATCGGTGTCAGCAGCCGGGACGACGCGCGACGCATCGCCCAAGCACTGGAGCGGGCCGGCTACGCCACACTGGACCTGACCGACGACGAACTCGCCAAGCAGCACGTGCGGCATCTGGTGGGCGGGCATGCCCCGCGAGACGGCAGCGGGCAGACCCTTGCAGTCAACGAGCGCCTGTTTCGCTTTGACTTTCCGGAACGCCCGGGCGCCCTCATGCGCTTTCTCGAGCACCTCAAACCGGACTGGAATATCAGCCTCTTTCACTACCGCAACCAGGGCGGGGACGCCGGGCGCGTCCTGGTGGGCATCCAGGTGCGTCCAGCCGATCACAAACGCTTCAGCCAGTTTCTCGGCACACTGGGCTATGCCTACGTCGAGGAAACCGACAACCCGGTGGTCCAACTCTTTCTTTAGGCTGCGCAACGTGCCCCGTCAGGGCTGCGGTCGCGGCGTGAACCCTGGCGCCAGGTTGGGCAAAAAGCTGGCGCCAGCATGCCCAGAAGGCGGCGCCGCTTGAGGTTGTACAAAGGCTGCTGGCCCCGGCAAGGTGGGCGTGCTTGCAGCGCCGGGATTCGGCTGCACCTTGAGTTCGATGCGCGCGCCGTCCTGGTGCAGGACAGCCTGACCATACGCCGTTGAGTCCAGCCGCACCCCTTGGGCGACCTCTGCCCCGACGGCAACGGCTCGTGGGGGCTTGCCGTCGACTCCGATAAGCGCGGCGCCAGCCTGCGAGCCGCCGCCAATGACACCCCACAGACGGAACCGCGCCGGAGCTGTTGCCGCCTTCTCGCGGGCAGTCCCAGCCGCGCCGAATAGCCGGGGCGCCGCTGCGGCCAGCGTGTCCGCGTCAAGACGACCCACTTCGCGTGCATCCGCCGGCACCGGCAGCGGGCGCGCGAGCAGACGCAGCCCCCAATAGCCGACGCTTGCGGCTGCGGCGAACGCCAGCAGCAGACTCACAATCCAAGCCAGGCGCAAGGAAGCCGCCGAAGGCGCGTCCGAAGACGGGCCGCCGGCTGCGGACGCGCGGGAGAAAGAGGCGAGGAAGGATAGGAGGGGAACCATAAGGCTCGTATTATGGCCGTCTCACGCGAACAGGTCCTCGCGCGCACTGCACCAGCACCGCTCCCGATGACTCGCGAGGACTTCGAATCTGGCCCAACCGAGTGGCCAATCACGGACGCCCAAGCATGACCCAAGCCCCACTCCTCCTCTCCGCCCAGCCCCAGCCCGCGAAGCGCCGCTTGCGCGGCTTCACGTTGATTGAGCTGATGGTCGTGTTGGTCATCATGGGCGTCTTGGCTGCGCTCATCGTGCCCAACATCCTCGGCCGCACCGATGAGGCGCGTGAAACCGCGGCCAAGACGGATATCGCCACAATCATGCAGGCCATCAAGCTGTACAAGCTCGATAACGGGATGTACCCCACGCAGGAGCAGGGTCTTCAAGCGCTCGTGGTCAAGCCTGCTACGCCGCCCATTCCAACCAACTGGAAGCCCTACCTCGAAAAGCTGCCGACCGACCCCTGGGGCCGCCCGTACCAGTACCTCAACCCGGGCGTGAAGGGCCCGGTGGATGTGTTCAGCTACGGCGCCGACGGCAAGCCCGGAGGCGAAGGTGCCAATGCCGACATTGGCAGCTGGCAATAGCGCCAGGGCAGCGCGGCGCGGCCCGCGTGGCTTCACGCTGGTCGAACTGTTGGTCACGCTCCTGGTGATGGCCCTACTCACCGGGCTTGCCGCACTGGCTCTGCCGCAAAGCGGGCAGGAAGGCATGCAGCGCGAGGCTGAGCGTCTGGCGGCGCTGCTGGATGCAGCGCGCGAGCAAGCCGCCGACCGTGGCGAACCCCTGGCCTGGGCGCCGGGGTCGGCCGGCTACACCTTCCTGCAGCCATCCCCAAGGGGGTGGATTCCGCTGGACAATCCACCCTTGGCAGCGCGCGCCTGGCAGTGGCTGGGCGCGGGCGAAACCGTGGCTCCCACCTACCTGCCCCGATCCAACACACCGACCGTGCTAGCCGGCGACGTGGCCGTGCAGGCCCGTGGCGGCACGGCGGGGTTGGGCGCGTCTCCGGGATGGTTGGTCTTCGGCACCGAGCCGGTATCGGCGCCGATGGCCGTGACCCTGCGCGGGGATGGCCGTGTCATCACGATCGCCAGCGACGGTCTGGCGCCCTTTGCCGTGCAGAGCGCGCGCTGAAGCGACCATGCGCCCACGCCGCCACGCCACAGGCTTCACGCTGCTGGAGGTGCTCGTGGCATTGGCCGTGGTGGCCATTGCCCTGCTGGCGGCCATGCGTGCCTCCGGCGGCCTGCAGGACAATGCCCAGCGCTACCACCAGGCGGTGCTTGCCCAGCAATGCGCCGAGAACTTTCTGGTCGAGCAACGCCTGACCCGGAACTTTCTTCCGGTGGGGCAGAGCACATCGACCTGCACCGAGGCCGGCGCCAGCTTCACGCTCGACGTGGACGTGCAACCGACGCCCAACCCAAACTTCCGCCGTGTTGACGTCCAGGTGCAGCAGGCTTCGGGCTGGACAGCCTGGAACGTGGTGACCATCATCGGGAACCTGTAATGCGCCGCCCTCCGCGCTCCGCCGGCTTCACGCTCATCGAGTTACTTGTCGCCGCGCTCATCCTGGCCGTGATGGCGGGTCTGGGCTGGCGCGGCCTGAACAGCGTGGCACAGGGGCGCGACGCGGCCAGTGCGCGCATGCACGCCGCCGAGCAGCTATCGCTGGCCGTGCGCCAACTCGCGGATGACCTGAACGCGGCCAGCGACGAGGGCGCGGGTCTGCCTGCGGTGAGTCTGGGTGGCAATGGCGACCTGCTGATTGTGCGCCGTGCGCCGCAAGCGCTCGGCGCTGATGTGCGCGCCTGGCCGGGCGCGCAGACTCCATCGGACGCAGGATTGTTAGAAGTGGCGCGCTGGGGGCTGCGCGACGGCAACTGGATGCGCTGGGCAAGCGCCCCGACAGCGTCGCGCAGCATGCTGCTTGGTGCGATGCAAAGCCCGCAGGGCCAGCCGCTCACCGTGCTGACCGCCATCAGCGACGTACGCGTTCTGGTGTATCGCTATGCCGGGCTGGGCCTTCTGGCGCAGACCGGCGCGTGGGTGAACCCCTACACTGCATCGAACGCCACGGGCAACAGTCCTCAGGCTATCGCACTGCGTACCCCGGCAGCGCTGCGCCTGACGCTGCTGAGCGACGCGCCGGACCTGCAGGGCATGATCATGCGCGAATTCCTGCTGGAAAACCGCCAGTGACGATGCCACGCAGCCGATCCGGGGGCGCTGCGCTGATCACCGCGCTGCTGATTGCCGCGCTGGCCGCCGTCATGGTGTCCGGCATGCTCTGGCACCAGTGGGGGGCGATCAGCCGCGAACAGACTGCCAAGGAGGCGACGCAGGCACGCTGGATCCTGCGCGGCGCCGTTGACTGGGCTCGGCTCATCCTTCGCGAGGATGCGCGCAACTCCAGCGTGGACGATCTGAGCGAACCCTGGGCCGTACCGCTGGCCGAGTCGCGCCTTTCGACGTTCCTCGCCGCGCGCGGGCAAAGCGCTGGCAGCCTGCCCGATGCATGGCTGGAAGGTCATATCACCGATGCCCAGAGCCGTTTCAACCTGGCCAACCTCGCTCCGGCAGGTCGACCCGACCCGGTGGCCGCTGCCATCTTCGCACGGCTCTGTGCAACGCTGGGTGTCGGTGACGGGCCGCTCAATGCGATTGCGTCCGGCATCGCCGCCAGCGCCTCGAGCTCGCAATCGGTCGCGCTCACGTCAGCCCCGGCCGCGGCGGCCTCGCTGCCATCGGCGCAACCGGATGGGTCCGGCTCGACACTGCCGCTGCGCGATTTGCAGGACGTCGCGCGCTTGTCCCCCGAGGTGGCCGCCGCCCTGCCCCGGCTCGCCCCCTATGTCACGCTGCTTCCCCAACCCACTCCGGTGAACGCGAACACCGCCAGTGCCACGGTCCTCGCTGCCGTGCTCGATCTCTCGGCTGATGCGGCTGCACGCTTGGTGCAAGTGCGCAAGCGTGCATACTTTCGCAGCACTGCGGACATTACCACTGCGCTGGGACAGCAGTCGGCGCCCACCACCATCAACCCCCTGCAAGTCGGCGTCAGCAGCGGCTTTTTTGACGCCACCGCAGCGGTGCGCATCGGCCAGTTTGCCTATGCCGAGCGTGCCTTGATTCAGCGTGTGGGCCTCCTCACCCAGGTGCTGCGCATGCAGCGCGTGCCGCCTTGGCTTGCGCAGTCGCCGGCAGCGCCTCCCTGACGCGAGCACAAACGCAGCACCCCGTCCCTACAATCCCCACGCATGAGTACCCTCGTCATCCGCCTCGCCCCCGGCAGCATGCACACCGCGCTGGACTATGTCCTGCTCGACGCCAAGGGACAGACAACGGACAGCGGCCAGGCGCAGCCTGCGCTGCTTCCACGCGCCCAGCGCGTGGTCGGCGTGTGGCCTGCCGAGCAGCTCACTTTGCTGGCCTTGCAGTTGCCCGCCGTGCCGGTCGCGCGCCTGCGCGCTGCGCTGGCCGGCGCGCTTGAGGATCGATTGCTCGCGGATCCCGCAGCGCAACATCTGGCCGCGGGCCCACGCGAAGCCGATGGCGGCGTGCGATTGGCTTGCGTCTGCTCACGCGAACCGCTGGCCGCCGCCATCCAGAGCTTGACCCAGGCTGGGCGCGAACCCGCCGCGATCGTGCCCGAACCCGCCTTGCTTGCCCCTGGCGACGCTTGGCTGCAGACCGCGCCCGAGGGGATGCGACTGCTGTGGCGCGATGCCGAGGGGGAGGCCGCATGGATGCATCTTCCGAAAGACGCTGCGCAGCCTGAACTCCTGCCTTCCCCCACCCGGGTGCTGGCCGAGCCCGCCCTCCAGGAGACCGTCACGCGCTGGTTTGGATCCGGTGTCGACACGGTGGCGTTGACCTCGGCACAAGGGCTCGCGCGCGCCGTGGACTCCGCTTGGAACCTGCGCCAGTTCGACCTGGCGCCACAGGCGGCGATGCAACGCGGCGCTGCCGGCTTGGCGCGCCAACTCGCAACGCCGGCGTGGCGCCGCGCTGGTCTTTTCGCAGCGGCACTGGCACTGGTGCAGATTGCCGGGCTCAATCTCTACGCGATGAAACTGCGCCACGAGCGCAGCACACTCCAAAACCAAGTCCAGACCGTGGTCAGCCAAGCGCTGCCGGGTGCCCCGGCCATTCTGGATGCCCGCCTACAAATGCAGCGCGCCCTGGACACGGCGCGTTTGCGTGCCGGCAAGCCCGCCAGCACCAGCATCGAGGTCCTGATGGGCGCCGCCGCTCAAGTGCTGCCGTCCGATGCGTCCATCGGAAAGCTGGAGTACACCCCCGGCCAACTCAAGCTCGGAGTCTCCCCGCCGCTTGCCTCGGCCGCTCAGGCTCGCTGCGCGCTGCTCGGCCTGTCGTGCAAGGCGGATGGCGGGCTGCTCACCATTGGAGCGACGGGCTGATGGCTAGCATTCCGAAGGCCCGAGCGCTGCCTGGCGTCGCCGCTGCCTGGCGATCGCGCTGGAGCGCCGTTTCGGCGCGCGAGCGGCGCCTGGTGCTCATCGCCGCAGCCGTGGTGGGTCTGGCCGTTTTGTGGCTGGCGCTGCTGCGCCCGGCCCTGCAAACCTTGGAAACAGCGCCTGGCGAGATCGCGCAACTGCAGACCACGCTGCGCGAGGCACAGGCACAGGCTCAGGAGCTCGCAACCCTGGCTGCTGCCCCGGCCGTCGCGGCCAAGGCCGGTGACATGCGCCGCGCCGCGAGCGACTGGGTCCACGAGCATGACCCGCAAGCTCAGGCGCAGATCACCGTGTTGCCAGGGAGCGTCACGCTGGATGTCAAGAGCATGAAACCGCAGACTGTGCTCGAGCTCGCGCAGGCCGCGCGCCGCGACTGGGGCGCGACCCTTGCGCAGGCGCAGCTTGTTCGGGGCGCCGATGGACTGATGGCGGGGCGTGTGCAGCTCTCCCAGCAGCAAAGCGCAGGCGGCTCCTGATGCACCCCCGCAGAAGGCGCCGGCCATTGCGGACAGGCCGCGCAGCACCATGAGCCGCCCCCCGCGCCGCCTCGCACCCGCATCGCGCTGGCCGCTGTGGCTCAGCGCCTTCGCGGGCCTGTTGTGGGCGCTTGTGGCCTTTGCTCCGGCGAGCTGGCTGGCTGGAGCCGTGGCAGCCGTGACGCAACAGCGTGTACTGCTCGCCGATGCGCGAGGCACCTGGCGCGACGGTTCGGCTCAATTCGTGTTGTCTGGAGGCTCGCAAAGTCGTGGCGCCACGCTGGCTCCCGGGCGGCTGTATTGGCATATCGCCCTTTCCGGCATCTGGCACGGGGCGCTGGGCGTCACCCTGGAGTGGCCCGATTTGGCCACAAAGCCGCTGGTGCTGTCGGCCCAAGCCAACATCGCAGGCTGGACCGTGCGGCAGCGCAATCCAGCGAAATGGCAGACGCAGTTCCCAGCCGCTGTGCTCCAGGGCTTGGGCACTCCGTGGAATACGCTGGCCCTGCAAGGGCGTGTCGGATTGGCCCTGCAGCAGACCCGTCTGCAATCGTCGGCAGGCCGCCTGCGTCTGGATGGGCGTGTGCAGGTGAACGCTGCGGACATGACATCGCGCCTGAGCACTGTGGCCCCCCTGGGCACCTACCGTCTGCAAGTCGATGGTGACGGTGCGAACGCCAAAATTGCGCTGTCCACGCTCGCTGGCCCCTTGCTTCTGATGGGCACGGGGGTGTGGAATGGACGACAGTTGCAGTTCGCCGGCTCGGCCCAGGCCGCCCCCGGTCAGGAACAGTCCTTGGCCAACCTGCTGAGCTTGCTGGGGCAGCGCGAAGGCGACAAGGTGCGCATTGCGTTGTAATCTGGAAGCCTTTTCCTTGTGCCGCCCCGAATCCACCACGCTTGGCCCTTCACCGACGCCTTTGCATCAAGCCCGAACCCAGCCATGAGCACGAAGCGCGTACCACTCGACTCGAAGCCGAAACGCCTGCCCGGCCGCGCTCTCCCAGCGCTGCTGCTGGCCCTGGCCGGGCTATTGCCCCCGCCCGCCTGGGCTGCGCCGCCCCGATCGGAGCGGGAGGCGACCAGCCAGAAGCCGATGACCATCAATCTGGTGAACGCCGAGATCGCCAGCGCCGTGCAAGCGGTGGCTGCGGCGACCGGCCGCAATTTCATTGTCGATCCGCGTGTGAAGGGGCAGATCACGCTGCAGTTCGAAAAGCCGGTGTCCCCGCAGCATGTGTATCTCGCGCTGCTGACACAGTTGCGTCTGGCTGGCTACGCGGTCGTGGAGCACGAGGGTGTGTTCAAGGTCGTGCCCGAAGCCGATGCGCGGCTGCAGACCACGCCCGTGGGTGTGGGTAATACGTTGGGAGCCATTCCCGGGCGCGGCGACCAGGTGGTGACGCAAATCTTTCAGCTGCGCAACCAGGGGGCCAACAACCTTCTGCCCGTGCTGCGACCTCTGATCTCGCCCAACAACACCATCAATGTGGATCCTGGCAGCAATGCGTTGGTCATCACCGACTATGCGGACAACATGAAACGCCTGGCGCGCATCATTGCGGGCCTTGACGTACCCACGGGCAGTGAGGTGGACGTCGTGCCGCTGCGCTACGCGGTGGCCTCGGAGCTCGCCCCCACGCTGCAAAAGCTCATCGATATGCAGGCCGGTTCGACCCCAGGCGCGCCGGGTGCGCCGGCTGCTGTGACGAGTGCCAACGGCATGCGCGCGGTGGTGCTGCCGGAGAGCAGCAGCAATGCGCTCATCATCCGCGCGGCCAATGGCGCGCAACTCATGCAGATCGAGCAGATGGTCAGGAAGCTCGATCGACCGGATGACACGGACAACATTCATGTGGTCTACCTGCATAACGCCAATGCCGCCGACTTGGCGCGCACCTTGCGCGGCGTGCTGGCTGCAACTGGCGGCAACCTGGGCTCCACGAGCGGGGGACAAAGCGGCCGCAGCGCCCGACAGACGATCGGCCAAAACAGCGCTGCCTCGAGCCAACAGGGCATGAGCAGCGGCAGTAGCGCCACCAGCCCCGGGCTGGGGCAGGCGCCGGAATTCGCGCAACTGCAGGGCAGCGAGACCGTCGCGCTTCCCGAGGGAGGGTCGGTGCACGCCGACACGGCCCTCAATGCGCTCATCATCAATGCGCCGCAGCCCGTGTACCAGCAACTGCGCGGCGTCATCCAGCAGCTCGACGTGCGCCGGGCCCAGGTGTACGTCGAGGCCCTCATTGCCGAGGTGGACGCCAACAAGGCCGCGCAACTGGGCATTCAGTGGCAAGCCATCGCGGGCAGCGCGGGCAATCAGAATGCCATCTATGGGGGCAGCAACTTCGGCACTGGCGGCTCCAACATCATCAACCTGCAAGCCGGCATCTCCGCAGGGGGAACGGCGGCCGGCACGGCCATTGCCAATGGAACACTGTCCATCCCCAACGGCCTGAACATCGGCGTCCTGCACAACGTGGCGGGCCTGGCCACGCTGGGACTGCTGGCCAATTTCCTGCAAACCCACGATGGCGCCAACATCCTGTCGGCTCCGAACCTGATGACCCTTGACAATGAGGACGCCAAGATCGTCGTGGGCCAGAACGTGCCGTTCATCACCGGCCAATACGCACAGACGGGATCGACCGCCACGGTCACGCCCTTTCAAACCGTCGAGCGCAAGGACGTGGGACTGACGCTGAAGGTACGCCCGCAGATCACGGCCGGCGACACGATCAAGATGGATGTTTACCAGGAGGTGTCGAGCATTGCCAGCACCAGCAATTCGGCGGGGATCATCACCAACAAGCGATCGATCCAGACCGCCGTGCTGGTCAACGATGGCCAGACGATCGTGCTTGGCGGGCTCATGCAAGACAATGTCAGCGAGAACAACAGCAAGATTCCGGGCCTGGGTGACATTCCGGGCCTGGGTGCGCTGTTTCGGTCCAACTCGCGCCAAATGCAGAAGACCGACCTGATGGTCTTCCTGCGGCCCATCATCGTGCGCACGGAAGGCGAAGGCAACACCATCAGCCAGCGCCGCTACGACAGCATGCAGAATCTGCAGACGCAAAGCCAGTTGCCGTGGCAGCTGGGCATGCCCGACCTGCCCGGGCCCATCCTGCCCGAAATCACCCCGCTTCCGGGGGCAAGCGCGGCGCCGGCGGCCGCCGGTCCGATGGCAGGCCAATCCCCCGCCACCTTCCAGCCCGCGACCAGTCAGGCTCCTGCGCAGGGCCAAAATGTGCTGCGATCGGTGCAGGCCAGCACGCGTGCTGGCCTGGTCACCGTCCAGCTCGACTTCGCCCAACCCCTGGCGGCGGCACCAGCCGGCTTCACCATCGACCAGCCCGCGAGCATCGTGCTGGACTTTCCCGGTGTGGTCTCCGGCCTGGGGCGCAATGCGGTCAGCCTTGAACAAGGCGATTTGCGCTCCGCCAAGGTCGTGGAGGCGCAGGGCCGCTCACGCGTGATCCTCAACCTGCGCAGTCCGGCGCCCTACACCACATCCATCGAGGGCACACAGCTTCTGGTGCAATTGGGCACGCCGGGGGCGTCACCCTCCGGCGTTGATCCTGGCGCTGCCACACAGCCACAGAACTGAGGGGTCCCAAGCGGTGTCTTCGCGTTATCCACTGCCTTATGCATTTTGCCGGGATCAGTCGCTGCTCGCCGAGCAGGATGGCACGCGGCTGAAGCTCTGGATCAGCGAGGCCACACGCGCCGCGGGCCTGGCCGAGGTGCAGCGCGCGCATGCGGTCCAGGCGCTTGAGCGCATCACGGCCACGGAACTCCAGCAGCGCATCGGCGCTGCCTACGCGGCGCGCGATGGCAGCGCTGCCGAGGTGGTCAGCGAGGTCGAAGGCGATGTTGATCTGTCGCGCCTGATGCAGGACCTGCCTGCGGTGGAGGATCTATTGGAGACCGCGGATGACGCGCCCATCATCCGCATGCTCAATGTGCTGTTCACGCAGGCCGCGCGTGATGGCGCCAGCGACATCCACATTGAACCCTACGAGCAGAGTTCGGTGGTGCGCTTCCGCGTGGACGGCACCTTGCGTGACGTCGTACGCCCGAACAAGGCGCTGCACGGTGCGCTCATCTCGCGCGTGAAGATTCTGGCCCAGCTCGACATCGCCGAAAAACGCATGCCACAGGACGGGCGCATTTCGTTGCGCATCGGTGGGCGTGCCTTGGATGTGCGGGTGTCCACACTACCGTGCGCGCATGGCGAGCGGGCAGTCATGCGGCTTCTGGACAAGTCGGCAGCGAAGCTCGATCTGCGCGTGGTGGGGATGGCCGAAGACATGCTCGATCAGTTTGACGCGCTGGTGCGCCACCCGCACGGCCTGCTTCTGGTCACAGGACCCACCGGTAGCGGCAAGACCACCACGCTGTATTCAACGCTCGCGCGCCTGGACGCGGCAACTACCAACATCATGACGGTGGAAGACCCGATTGAGTACGACCTGCCCGGCATCGGCCAGACCCAGGTCAATCCACGCATCGATCTGACCTTCGCACGCGCCCTTCGCGCGATCCTGCGCCAGGACCCTGATGTGGTGATGATCGGCGAAATCCGCGATTTCGAGACCGCGCAAATCGCCATCCAGGCCTCGCTCACTGGCCATCTGGTGCTGGCCACCCTGCATACCAACGATTCGCCCTCAGCGGTCACGCGCCTCATCGACATGGGCGTGGAGCCCTTCCTGCTGGCGTCATCCCTTCTGGGCGTACTGGCCCAGCGCCTCGTGCGCCGGCTCTGCCCTGCCTGCAAACGCCCCGCGGCCGATGGCAAAGGCTACGAGCCTGTGGGATGCGAAGCGTGCAACCACACGGGCTATACGGGGCGCACCGGCGTGTTCGAGCTCCTGGTGGCCAACGACGCCATCCGCGCAGCGGTGCACGAGCGCGCCAGCGAAGCCGAGCTGCGAAGGCTGGCCGGTCAGACCGGCATGCGCACGATGCGCGACGATGGCATGCGCTGGGTGCAGGCGGGCGAAACCTCCTTGGCCGAATTGATGCGGGTGACACGAGAGTGATGCACCTGCCCTCCCGGCCTGCCGCAACCCGGCACCGTTGATCGCCCATGCCTGCGTACCGGTTCATCGCCCTGGATGCCACTGCGGTCGAGCAGCGTGGGGTGCTCGAAGCCGACAGCGCACGCGGCGCGCGCGGCATGCTTCGCGCACGCGGTCTGATCCCCATTGAAGTCGATGCGATCGTCCCTGAAGCGGCCTCGAGCCAGGTGCGGCGCTTCAGGCGGCGGCTTCTTGCCCCCCAGGAGCTCGCACTGTTCACGCGCCAGCTTGCCGGGCTCCTGGTCTCCGGCCTGCCTCTGGAGCGCGCCCTGGCCGCGCTTGCCGAGGACGCCGATCGCGCCGAAGTCGGCCACATGCTGTCAGCCGTCAAGAGCGAAGTCGCCGGCGGGCATAGCCTGGCCATGGCGCTGTCGCAACATCCGCGCGAGTTTTCGCCGATCTACCGCGCGCTCATCGCGGCGGGGGAAGACAGCGGGAACCTCGGCACCGTGCTGGCCAGTCTGGCCGATTACCTCGAAAGCAGCCAGGCACTGCGTGGCAAGCTCATTCAGGCCATGGCATACCCAGCGATCGTGGTGGTCGTGGCCATCACGGTGGTCATGCTGCTCTTGACGTATGTCGTGCCACAGGTGGTGGGCGTCTTTCAGGGGGCGCACCAAACACTGCCCATCCTTACCCGGGGCCTCATCGCGGTCAGCGATTTCCTGCGGCACTGGGGCTGGGGCATTGCGGCGCTCTTGATGGCCGGTGGCGTGCTGGCGCAGCAAGCGCTGAAGTTGCCGGGCCCGCGCGCGGCGCTCGACGGCTTCCTTTTGCGCAGTCCGCTGCTGGGGCGGCTGGTGCGCGGGCTGAACACGGCACGCTTTGCCTCGACTCTGGCCATCCTCACAGCCGCCGGCGTCCCGATCCTGCGCGCCCTGCAGGCCGCGATCGACACCCTGTCGAACACGGTGCTGAAGGCCGACGCCCAGGAGGCGCTGGCACTGGTCCGCGAAGGCTCCACGCTGTCAGCCGCGCTGGCCCTGCACAAACGCTTCCCGCCAGTGCTCATCACGTTCATCCGCCTGGGTGAACAGACGGGCACCCTGCCGCAGATGCTCGATCGCGCGGCCGAGCAGCACGGCCAGGAGGTGCAGCGCCGCGCCTTCACGCTGGTGACCATCCTCGAGCCCCTGCTCATCCTGGGCATGGGTGTGCTCGTGCTTGTCATCGTGATGGCGGTGATGCTGCCCATTATCCAGCTCAACAATCTGGTGAAGTGACTCATGAGCGCCAAGATCTCCGACAGACTGGTCGTGGCCATTTCTTCGCGCGCCCTGTTCGATTTTGAGGAAGAAAACCGCATCTTCGAGAATGCCGATGACGCGGCGTACATGCAACTGCAGCTTGACCGGCTGGCCGAGCCCGCGCAGCCGGGCGTGGCCTTCCAGCTGGTGCGCAAGCTCCTGGCATTCAATACCGAAGGCGGCGAGCGCGACCGCGTGGACGTTGTGCTGCTTTCGCGCAATGACCCGGTTTCGGGGCTGCGCGTGTTCCGCTCCGCACAGCACCACGCCACGCCCATCGAGCGCGGCGTGTTCACCCGGGGACGCCCACCCTACCACTACCTGCGTGCCCTGCAGGCCAATCTCTTCCTGTCGACCAATCCGGATGACGTGCGGGCGGCGCTTGCCGCCGGGTTCGCCGCAGCGCAGGTGTATCCGCAGTCCGCGCATGCCTCGAAGGCCCATC
>JAGWOZ010000310.1 GCA_028870715.1 Betaproteobacteria bacterium
GGAATTTGCGTCAGCAAGTCATAGGCCAAATCGCGCTGCTTGGTCAAACGTCCATGCGGCGCCACAAGATCCTTGATGCTTTGGTAACCGCCCAGCGCGGTCTGGATGGCGAGCTGACCGGGCGTGTTGGCACACAGGCGCATTGAAGCCAGCATGGACAAGCCTTCGATGTAGTCGTGCGCGTGGCGCTTGTGTCCCGAGACCACCATCCACCCCGAGCGATAGCCGCAAGACCGGTAGTTCTTGGAGAGGCCGTTGAAGGTGATGAACAGCACGTCATCGGCCAGTGACGCAATGCTCGTGTGCGTATGGCCGTCGTACAGCGTCTTGTCGTAGATCTCATCGGCGAAGATGATCAGATCGTGCTGGCGCGCCACCTCCACCAGTTCGAGCAGCAGCTCACGCGGGTAGAGGGCGCCGGTCGGATTGTTGGGGTTGATGACCACCAGCGCCTTGGTATTGGGCGTGATTTTTTTGCGGATGTCGGCGATGTCGGGGTACCAGTCCGATTGTTCGTCACAGATGTAATGCACAGGCCGCCCACCCGAGAGTGAGACAGCCGCGGTGTACAGCGGGTAGTCGGGTGCGGGAATCAGCACTTCGTCCCCGTCATTGAGCAGGGCGTTCATGCTCATGTTGATGAGCTCGGAGGCGCCGTTGCCAATGAACACGTCGTCAATGCTCACGCCGGCGATGCCCTTTTCCTGCGTGTAATGCACGATGGCCTTGCGCGGAGCAAAGAGGCCTTTGGAATCGGTGTAGCCGGCGGCTTGCCCCAGATTGCGGATCATGTCTTGCACGATCTCGTCGGGTGGATCGAACCCGAACACGGCCAGATTGCCAATGTTGAGCTTGATGATCCGCTGGCCGTCTTCCTCCATTTGCCGCGCTTTATCCAGCACGGGTCCGCGGATGTCATAACAGACATCGGCCAATTTGTTCGATTTCCGAAATTCCCGCACACTTGCCTCCAGTGGCACCACGCCCGCAAGACCGCACCGCATCCGAACGCCCCGCCTGGCGACTGGAGGGACGAACCCTATAATTTACCGCGTTTGTGCATGGCAACCCGCGCAACCGCTATCCAGGCCGATCCCGCTTTCCATGAAGCTGCAACCCGACTCCAACCAGGCCCTGTTCACCATCTCCGCGCAGGGGCCCGGTTTCGTGGAAGTCAACCGGGTGCGCTACCTGCAGGGGGTCTGTCTCGCATCGGACACAGCGCCGGAACCCTGGGGCTGCGACGGATTCGGCGCCCTCACCGCGGCTGATTTCGAACGTCTGCTCGCGCTGCAACCCGAAATCGTCATCATTGGCACAGGCCACCGTCAACGCTTTCCCCATCCGTCGCTGCTGCAGTCGCTCATATCGCAGGGTGTGGGCTTTGAATCGATGAACACGGCTGCTGCGTGTCGCACCTACAACATTCTTGCAGGTGAAGGCCGGCGGGTGGTCGCTGCCCTGGTTGTTGACCCCCGAGATGCCACTGTCAACGCGGATTTGTAACTTGAGTTGCTAAAATGCTCGATGGTGTTTGACGGGTGTCTCGGCAACCCAGGGCGCCTCGCCCTGTGCGCGACAGCTCTTGGCCTCCAAGCCAACTGTTGTCCACATGTACGGCCCGCTATCAGGAGACTTCATGGCTTTGGTGCTTAATAAGGTTGTTCCGGATTTCGAGGCTACGGCCACGAGCGAAATCAAATTCAGCCCGAAAAATTATCTGGGTAAGAAACTCATTCTGTACTTCTACCCCAAGGATCTGACCCCGGGATGCACGACAGAAGCCATGCAGTTTCGAGACCTCTACGCCGAGTTTGAAAAAGCGGGTGCGGTCATTTTCGGTGTGTCGCGGGACAATCTCGTGTCGCACGACCGTTTTCGGGCACATCTTGAACTGCCCTTCGACCTCATTGCCGATACCGAAGAAAAGCTTTGCCACATGTTTGGTGTGGTGAAGAACAAGATCATGTACGGGAAGAAGGTCAAGGGGATCGAACGCAGCACCTTCCTGGTTGATGCCGACGGCGTGTTGCGTCAGGAGTGGCGCGGCGTGAAGGTCGCCGGCCATGTGGAAGACGTGCTTGAAGCCGTTCGCAAGCTTTGAACGCGGCATGCTCCCCGTCTGACCGTGCTGCGCCTGGCGCGAAGTACGGGGGTTTGCCTCGATCCGCGTCTCACCCCTGCACCAACCGCTCTCCAGCCTTGCACGAGCGGTGAAAGTTGTGTATTTGGCACTCCCGATCGCGCTGAAACTCCTGGTCAGCGCCCGGCACCCTCCCCACGCCTAACCTCATGCCCCTGCCCAAACCTCCTTCCAAGCTTGGCTCCCTACTGAAGGCCGGCGTGACGCCTGCCGAACCGCAGGGTTCGGCCGAGCGGCCACAAGCAAGGCGCGCCGCCGTTGCTGCCTCCACGCCGACCGTCAAGCCTCAGCACGCTCGCCCAGCGCGAGCAATGGCTGTGTCCCCTGCGCAACCCGACCAAAGGCCTGTCGCTGCATCGGCATCCGAGGCCGTTGTGTCCGTCCCGGCTCAGAAGCCACCGGCGTCGCGCAAATCGGCAAAACGCACAACCGCCCCGGTACACGCTGTGGCGAAACTCTTCGTGCTCGACACGAATGTGCTGATGCACGACCCGACGTCGCTGTTCCGTTTCGACGAACACGACGTGTATTTGCCGATGATCACGCTCGAGGAGTTGGACGGCCACAAAAAGGGCATGTCCGAGGTCGCCCGCAACGCACGCCAGGCTAGCCGGGAACTTGACGCGCTGGTCGCCGGGGTTGAGGGCGGAATCGAACTC
>JAGWOZ010000064.1 GCA_028870715.1 Betaproteobacteria bacterium
GGGTGGCTGCGCTACCGCAACAGCCGGGACGTTCTCGGTGCGGTGCGCAACGCCACGGTGAGTTTCAGCGCAGGCAAGTGGTTTGTGTCGATCCAGAGCGAGCGTGAGGTTGAGCCACCCATCCCGAGCGCCACCAGCGCCATCGGGATCGATGTGGGCATCGCTCGCTTGGCCACGCTCTCGGATGGGACGTTCGTGGTGCCGCTGAACAGTTTCAGGAAGCATGAGGCACGTCTGGCGCGGTACCAGCGGGCGATGAGCCGCAAGGTGAAGTTCAGCAAGAACTGGAGGAAGGCGAAGGCCAAAGTCACGAAACTTCATCAGAGGATTGGTAACGCCCGGCGCGACACCCTGCACAAGGCCACGACCACGATCAGCCAGAACCACGCGATGGTGGTCGTTGAGGCCCTGCAGGTGCGCAACATGGTGCGCTCGGCCAGGGGCAACGCCGAGAAGCCGGGACGCAACGTTCGGGCCAAGAGCGGCTTGAACAAGTCGATCCTGGATCAGGGCTGGGCCGAGTTTCGTCGCCAGCTTGAGTACAAGCTGGCGTGGAGCGGTGGTTGGCTCGTTGCGGTGCCGCCGCACAACACGAGCCGCACCTGCCCGGACTGTGGCCATGTGGCGGCGGCGAACCGCACCAGTCAAGCCCGGTTCAAGTGCGTTGCATGCTGTTATGCAAACCACGCCGACTTGGTCGGCGCGATGAATATTTTGGCGCGGGGACACCGCGTTGCAGCCCGTGGAGAGGTGGCGCATTCAGGCCCCTCGATGAAGCAGGAACCCACCGAAGCGACTGCGCACGAGCTCACTCATGCGTAGCGCCGTAGAAATCCCCGGCCTTCCCGCGCAAGCGGTGGCCACAGGCCAAGGGCGGGGTGGATGTCAATTAGCCATCGTGTCCTCCTTCCAGGCGGTGTTTGAGTGAATGAAGCGCGTGCAGGCGCGGTTTTTCGAATTTGGCGATCCAGCGCTCGTAGATTTCCTGTAGCGGGACCGGGTTGAGAAGGTGAAGCTTCTCGCGGCCACGCCGCATGGTGGTGACCAGGTTTGCGGCCTCGAGCAAATCCAGATGCTGCGTCACTCCCTGCCGGGTCATGTCCAGGTGCTCGCACAGTTCGGTCAAGGTACGGCCGTCGTGCGCGTGCAGCTGGTCCAGCAGTTTGCGTCGACTGGAATCGGCAAGGGCTTTGAACAGCACATCGGTGTCGTCTTGGCGTTCGGGCATCGACATCATGCAAGTAATTGGTTGCGTGAAGTATAGGCAAGAGAATACTTGCATGTCGAGCGCGGCCAAGGTGCGGCTTTGCGGCCGGGAAACGAGGCCGAGCGAGCTGCGCCCGAACTCCCGCTGCGTTCGGTTCTTAAGCGGTCGAGCGGCCATCAAGGCCGGATACAAGGCAGCAGGCGACTTCTTCCATCGCAACGCAAAAAGCTCTTAGTCCCGGGAGGCGTCCCTATAAGCATGTCAGCTGCGAGTGCTCTTTCCGCCACAAAAGCGATTTGTGGATGCGCCACGCCCGCGCGTCGCCAGGAGCGATGGGCCGCTTGGAGATCGGTGCCCCAATGCGGGGTGGTCAGGCTCGCAAGCCCAACGCGGGTCCGGTTGCAGTGCCAGCCGGACCCGGACACACGACTTCCGCGCCTACCTCCTGGCCGATACACTGGGCGCCATGAAAGCCGCTTTCTACGATCGTCTGGGCCCGGCGCATGAGGTGCTTCAGATTGGTGACTTGCCGGCCCCGCAACCCGCGCCTGGCGAAGTCCGGGTGCGTGTGCTGTGGTCCGGTGTCAATCCGTCAGATGTCAAGTCGCGTCTGGGCCTGCGCAGCGGCACGATGCCGTTCCCGCGCGTCATCCCCCACAGCGACGGCATGGGTGTGATCGACGCCGTCGGCGACGGCGTCGCGTCTTCGCGTGTAGGCCAACGTGTGTGGACGTGGAACGCCGCCTGGGGACGTGCGCAGGGAACAGCCTGCGAGTTGGTGTGCCTTCCGCAGGAGCAGGCCGTGCCGCTCCCGGAAGGTGTGGATGCCGAGGCCGGGGCCTGCCTGGGCATTCCCGCGCTCACGGCGCTGCACGCCGTGTTGATGGATGGTGGCATCGCGGGCAAGACCGTGTTGGTGGCTGGAGGTGCCGGCGCAGTGGGCCATTACGCCGTTCAGATGGCAAGCCTCCTGGGCGCTGCGCGTGTCATTGCGTCGGTCAGCACCCCAGCGAAAGCAGCGCTGGCGCGTGCCGCAGGCGCGGATGACGTGGTGCTGTACAAGACCGAGCCACTTGCCGAGCGCGTGGCCGCGTTGACCGGCCGCCAGGGTGTGGACCGCATTATCGAGGTCGATCTGGGCGTCAATAGTCAGGCAGATCTCGACATGCTGCGGCCGGGCGGCGAGTGCGTGGCCTACGGCAGCAGCGCGAGTCCGCTGCAGCTTCCCTTCTATCCATTGATCGCGAAGAACCTGCAGCTCAAGTTCTTCATCGTCTACCACCTGACGCCGGTGGATCGTGAGCGCGCCATCGCCACGCTCACGACCTTGCTGACGCATGGCCGTTTGCAGCACAACATTGCGGCCCGCCTCCCCCTCGACGACATTGCCACCGCGCACGCCATGGTGGAGGGTGGTCGCGCCTCGGGCAACGTCGTGCTGAGCGTTGGCTGAGCGTCGACCGTGCCATGCCTCCATCCATCAAGCGCCCATCTGACGCGGCTCCGACCAGCAGTCCGTGATGCGGATGGCGATTGGGCCGCATGGCGGTGCCAGCCCGCGACCATCGCCAGGCGAATTGGATTCGTCAAAGGCGTGGACCCGAAGACGGCGAAGACCATTTGCCGTGCTTGCGAAGTCAGTCGCGCTTGGTCTCACAAAAATCGGCGCATCCTCGCCACGCCCGGCATGATCGACGAAGTGCTAAGCTGAACCACCGCCGTTTCACGTGGTAATTGCTTCACGGGCAACGTCGAGCGGATGCTGTCGATGGCGGTTGGCGTGGAAATCGCGTCACGTGTCGTCATTGGATGGGCAAACATCGAGGCCGCTTTCACAGCGCAAATGGCGCGCCGCGTCCGATCGGTTCGCTGCGTGCATTCACCCTATCTCACTTCATCAGGATAACCATTGGCCAAGCCGAATTACTCATACGAAAAACGCCAGAAGGAACTCGCCAAGCAGCGCAAGAAGCAGGAAAAGCTCCAGCGCAAGGCGCACAAGCAGGACGATCACCCGACTTCGGGCGATGCCCAGGGCGGTAGTGCTGTAAACGATGCCCCAAGCCCTGCGGTGGGGCCTGGGGCAGCCCCCGACACCACCAGCTGAGTTCCCCCCGGCGCATGGCAGCGGTTGCGTGTGCGGTGTGCTGAGCCGCCCAGCCTCAGTGCTGCGTTTGCGGCGACGAAACCCAGCCATTGGGTCGAGCCGCCACGATGACTCTCAGCATTGCCCGACGAGCCGGCGCTAACTCCCTGCCCTGATCGACCGGTGCAACGCCGGCCCACCTCAGGATTGCCGCGTGGTGACTGCGCGCAAACCGTTGGGCATCTCCACTCGGTGTTCCCGCAAGGACCCGGCCTCCCCAGAGATATCCGGGTGAGGCTGGCTACATCGATGCAATCGCGGATCGGGGATTGGAAGGGCGCACTTCGGACATCGTCGCCCTTCTGCGAAGCCTCAGTGTGAAATGAAAGACGCTGCATGCGGCCGTGCAGGTCGGGGCCGCCTGGACGGAGATCGACTCCTTGCCCAAGGCCGGACCCCACCCACGCGACACGGCAGGCATGATGGCGCCGCGGCGTCGCTCAGCCCAATTCTTCATACAGCGGCAACGTCAGGAATTCCGTGAATTCCTGACCGGTGGCCATGCGCTCGAAAATCTGCGCAGCCTTGTCGAACTGCCCGTGGGCGCCCGTTGCCTTCACACGGCCAAGCTCTTCGGGTATGAGCGCACGCACCATGTCGGCAGTGACCTTGCGCCCGTCGTCAAGCACGCCCTTTGGAGACTGGATCCATTGCCACACCTGGCTGCGTGAGATTTCAGCCGTGGCGGCGTCTTCCATCAAGTTGTGAATGGGCACGGCACCGCTGCCGGAAAGCCACGCGCCGAGGTAATGGATGCCGACGTTGATGTTGTTGCGCAGGCCCGATTCCGTAATCGGCTGTTCAGGCACGAAGTTGAGCAAATCGGCAGCGGTGACGGTCACGTCATCGCGCGTCTTTTCGATCTGATTCGGCTTGTCGCCAAGGACGGCGACAAACTCCTCCATCGCGGAGGCCACCAACCCCGGGTGGGCGACCCAGCCGCCGTCATAGCCGTCGGTCGCATCGCGCCGCTTGTCAGCGCGGATGCCCTCCATGGCGCGGGCATTTTTCTCCGGGTCATTCTTGATGGGAATGAGCGCGCTCATGCCACCGATGGCGGGCGCGCCACGGCGATGGCAGGTCTTGAGCAGAAGGAGCGCGTAGGCGCGCATGAAGGGCACGTTCATGGTGATCTGCGCGCGGTCGGCCAGGCAAAAGTTGCGGTCGACTTTGAACTTCTTGATGGCGCTAAAGATGTAGTCCCAGCGCCCCGCGTTCAAGCCAGCACTGTGCTCGCGGAGTTCATACAGGATTTCATCCATTTCGAACGCGGCCAGGATCGTCTCCACCAGCACCGTGGCCTTGATGGTGCCGCGTGGAATGCCGAGTGCGTCCTGGGCCATCACAAACACGTCATTCCAAAGGCGCGCCTCCAGATGACTTTCCATCTTCGGCAGATAGAAGTAGGGCCCCGCGCCGCGCGCGATGAGCTCTTTCGCGTTGTGAAAGAGATAAAGGCCGAAATCAAACAGGGAGCCGCTCACGCGCTGGCCGTCCACGCGCATGTGCTTTTCGTCCAGATGCCAGCCGCGCGGGCGCACCTGCAGCGTGGCGATCTGGTCGTTCAGCTTGTAGGTTTTTCCGCCCTGCTCAAGCACGATGGTGCGGCGTATGGCTTCCGACAGGTTGATCTGACCCTGGATCTGATTGTCCCAGTTCGGGGTATTCGCATCTTCGAAGTCCGCCATGTTACTGTCGGCGCCCGAGTTGAAGGCGTTGATGACCATCTTGCGATCCACTGGACCGGTGATCTCCACGCGCCGCTTCACAAGTGGCTTCGGCAACGGGGCAATGGTCCAATTCCCCTCGCGGATGGCACGTGTGTCGGGGAGAAAGTCGGGGCGCTCGCCTGCATCGAGCCGCTTGGTGCGTGCCGCGCGTTCGGCGAGGAGCGCCTGGCGGCGTGGCTCGAATGCCCGGTGTAGCGTCGCCACGAAGCTCAGCGCCTGCGGCGTCAGCACGCCGTCGAACGCCGGGTTGTGGGGAGCGGTGATGCTGATGCCTTGGGGCAGGTCTATGGATTGCATGCGAATCTCCTGTGAACGGCTTTCCAGAACTCAAAATGATGCGGCGCGTCAATTGGCCATGTCGCTCTTGGCGCGAAAGATCGTTTTTTTATGCTGCACTGCAAAGTGTAGGTCGATCGGGCTGCGTCGTGGCCGCGCCGGCGTAAGACAGTCTTGACACGAATGGTGGTAATCAGGCCGAATCGCGGCCTGGATACCCAAGAAATTTGAAAGGGTCGCCGCCTGCAGACCCGAATCAGGAAGCCCACGAACATGGATCGACTCAAGCAGATTGAAACGTTCGTCTCCGTAGCCAGCCGCGGAAGCCTGACGGCCGCTGCAAATGCCGAGGGCGTGGCGCCCGCGATCATTGGGCGACGCATCGACGGACTGGAGGCGCGCCTGGGGGTCAAGTTGCTGGTGCGCACCACCCGGCGCATCACGCTCACGCACGAAGGCGTGTCCTTCCTGGAAGACTGCCAGCGGCTGCTGGCCGACCTGCAAAGCGCGGAAGCCAGCGTGACCGCCGGCGGGGTCAAGGCCAGCGGTCACCTGCGCATTACCGCGCCCGCCGGGTTTGGGCGCAAGCATGTCGCGCCGCTGGTGCCTGCGTTCCGCGAGCGCAATCCGGACGTCACCTTGTCGCTGGACCTGACCGATCGGCTCGTTGATCTGGTCAACGAAGGCTACGATTGCGCCGTGCGCGTGGGCGCGCTCGCTGATTCGTCGCTGATTGGCGTGCGTTTGGGTGAAAGCCGTCGCGCCTGCGTGGCGTCGGCGGCCTACATCGGTCGCCATGGGGCGCCGCACACGCCGCAGGACCTGTCGCGTCACCGCTGCCTGGCCTATTCCTCGGTGGCAAGCCAGCCGCGCGGATGGGTCTTTCAAATTGACGGCGAGCTGCAGCATTTGCGCGTCAGCGGCCCGCTTGACTGCACCGATGGGGCGGTGCTCCACCAGTGGTGCCTGGAAGGGCACGGCCTGGCTTGGCGCTCGATGTGGGAAGTGGGCGAAGACCTGGCGGCCGGGCGATTGGTGGAGGTCCTTGCCGACTTCTGCGCGCCTCCCGTGGGCATTCACGCCGTGTTTGCGCAACGCAAGCACATGCCGTTGCGCCTGCGGCTCTGGGTGGACTATCTGAAGGACTGCTTTGCCGATCCCACGCTCTGGCCTTGGTCGGCCGCGGCCCACGGCTCCACGACGCCCGGCACGAGAGTCGCCGGGTGAGGAGGTGATCCCGCTTCCTCTGTTACAGGCGCACACAGTGCGTCGAGGCGACCCTGCCGATAATGCGGGCCGTTACGCGAACCTGTCCTCTGTGACCCATGTTTGGCTTGGCCGTCTCCTTCGTTTCCTACCCGGTGGCCGTGTGGTGGCTGCGGCGCCTTTTCGAGAGCATGGGGCTCGAATCGAACACGAAGTTTCTCATTTTCCTCCTGGCCAGCGCCGTGTCGTGGCTTGCAGGCACTGCCGCTTCACACCTTTGAGGCGGCGAGCTTGGGTCAACCCTGGCAACGCGGGCACAGTCCGTGCACGGTAATTTCGGTGGCCAGGCTGGTCAGTCCTTGCTGGCGCAATTGATCCTGCACCTGGGCCAGCGCCTTCGGTAAGGCGGGAGCGGCAGGAAGCGGGGCCACGCTGTGGCAGCGTGTGCAGGCAAACATGCTGGCCATGCTGCCGCCAGCATTCGCGCTGAAGCGCCAGGTGCGGTCCGGGCCCTGAAAGCGATGGATCAAGCCGGCGCAGGTCATGCGGTCGAGGATCCGGTAAAGGGTGACGCGATCGACGGGCGACGATGTGGCCAGCCGGGCTGCGATGGCATCGTGCGCGAGTGGCGCAGCCGCTTGATCGAGCGCATGCAGGACTGCCAGCGCGGCTGGCGTGGCACGCAACCCGTGCTGGCGCAGCGTCTGCGCCAGTTGCTCCATTCGTGCCGAGGCCCGCACGAGGGATTCAGGAGGCGACGTCTGGCGCATCGGCGGGGCGCATGAATTGCGCTGCGAGGTAGAGGGCGAAACTCAGCGAAGCAATCCAGGTGCTGGACGGATAGCCGATGTAATACGCCGCGGCGAGTCCCGCCCACGTGAGGAGCAGGGCAAAAACCATGGCCAGCAGCACGCCGCGCGCCATGCCGCGCGTCAACGCCTGCGCTGCAGCGGCGGGGCCGATGAGGAAAGCGAAAATCAGCAGTGCGCCGATCACCGGCACGGCAATGGCCACAACCGCAGCGACCACGGCGATGAACAGAAGATCCAGAGCGCGCACGGGCACGCCACGCGCGCGCGCGGCCTCGGGGTTGAGGCTGGCGAATGCCAAGGGGCGGTAGATGCCCGCAAGCGCCATCAGGCAGGCGAGTGCCACGCCGAGCGACAAGGCGGCCTGCTGCGCCGTGATCCCGACGATGCTGCCGAACAGGATGCTCATGGCAGCCTGCGCGTTGGCGGTGTACAGGTTCAGGAACAGCACGCCCAGGCCAAGCGCGAACATCAGCACCATGCCGATGCCGATATCGCGCTCGCGCAGTCGGCCGCCGGCCAGGCCCAGCGCCAGCGCAGCCGCCAGCGTGAAGGCAAACAGGCCGAGATAGGGGCTCAGTCCCAGCAAAATGGCGCCCGCTGCGCCCGTGAAGCCGACGTGCGACAGCGCATGAGCAGCAAAGGCTTGCCGCCGTAGCGTGACGAAGTAGCCGATCCCCGCGCTGGCCACGGCAATGCTGCTGGCGGCCAAGAGCGCATGGCGCATGAAGCCATAGTCCAAACCGAGGATCATGGCAGGCTCCCGGAGGTGTGCGCGTGCGCGTGGCCGCAATGGGGTGAAATCTCGGGCATGAAGCCATGCGTCGGGTGAATGAACATGTAACCGTCATGCCGCACCACGGACATGGGCAGGCCATACAGCGCACTGAGCGACTCGGCGTTGACGACTTCGTCGACCGTGCCCATGCGACCCCGTTTGCCCGCAAGATAGAGCACTTGATCCATCACGGGCAGCAAGGGGTTGATGTCATGCGCGGTCAGCAACACCGTCAGGCCTTCGTCACGGCACAGTCTGTTCACCAGGAGCAGAACGCTTTGTTGGGCGCGCGGGTCGAGGTTCGAGAGCGGCTCGTCCAGAAGCAGAAGGCCCACCGGATTGATCAGCGCCTGCGCGATGCACACGCGCTGGCGCTCGCCGCCCGAAAGCCCTGCCATTGGCCGAGCGGCCAGGTGCAGCGCATCCACGCTGCGCAGCGCCCGATGCAGGGCTTGGCTTCGCCTGCTCGCCCCTACCAGGCCCAGGCCCCAGCGCTCACCCTGCCAGGCGGCGCCGACGAAACTGGCCACAGACACGCGCCCGTATGCGCCTTCGGGGACGCTCTGGGCCACGTAACCAACGCGCGTGCGTGCCTGCGCAGGCTCTTCTCCCAGCAAGGCGAGCTCGCCCCCACCGACGGGCAAAATGCCGGCCAGCGTTTGCAGCAGCGTGGTCTTGCCCGATCCGTTACTCCCGAATACGCCAACCAACTGGCCAGGGGCGATGCGCAGATCGAGCGTTTCGATCACGGCGCGTGCCGCGCGTCTGCATGTCAAGGCGTTGGCGCGGACGGCCCAGGTCGATGACGCCGCAGCAGCCGCAGCATCAGGCTCGCGGCCGCCGAGGGCTGCGTCGCCCTGCACAGGGTGTCTCATTGCGCCTCCTTGCGCAGCGCCAGCTGGACGTTGCGCAAGCTGGCCAGCAACCATTGCGCGTAACCCGTACCGGGTGGCGCGAATTCATCGAGTCCTACGGTTGGTATGCCGCTCGCACGCGCGGTATCGCGCATGCGCTGGGTCAGCGGATCGCTCACTTGCCGGTTATAGATCAAGAGCGCCACGCGGCGGTGACGAAGGTTGTCCTCATAGCGCGCAACCACCCCTGGTGTTGGCTCGGTGCCATTCATCACGTTCAATTGGAAGGTCTCGCCAAGGCTTTTCCAGTCCAGCAGGCCCAGCATGTAATCGAAAAGCGGCTCCGTGGCCGTCACGGCAAGATGGGGGTGCCGCGCGCGGAGTTGGGCAATCGCCGCGTCCACCGGTTGCAGACCCTGCGCGAAGGCCCGCAAATTGCGCCGGAAATCGTCCGCATGTGCCGGATCGAGGCTCTCCAGTTGGCTTGCCAGCTGCTGGGCCACCAACAGGCCGACGCGCGGGTCGTAGAACACGTGCGGATTCTTGTTGGGCGTCACCAGGGAGGCCCCCAGCTGCGCTGCATTCAGCACCACCCGGCCAGGCCTGGGGTTGGCAGCCAGCATCCTGCGCATCCAGTCGTCATAGCCCAGACCGTTCATGATCACCAACGCAGCCTGTGCCACGGTGCGCGCTGTCTGCGGTGAGGCCTCGAATTGGTGGGGATCCACGTTCGGGTTTTGGATGATGCTGTTGACCCGCACATAGGGCCCGCCGATAGCCTGCGCGATGGTGCCGTATGTGCTTTCCGCAGCCACGACCGGGACCGGCGCCGCCTGGGCGCAGGCGAATATCGCTGAAAACAGCCAAAGGCCGAGCGCCGCCAACGGGTTTGAACGCATGGGGTACTGAATCGGAGGGAGAAGGGGCGAATCGGAGTCAACAGCCCCACCAGGTGTCCTCCTATCGAAGAGCTATTGCAACTGAGTTGCAATAGACTGTCAAGCGCTGTCGCGCCATTTCTGGTGGAGCACTTCCAGGCGGCCAAGGGCATCGTTGGGGTGCTGCGATGATGCTTTCGGTGGGTTCGATCTGCAGAGCCCCTCTCCCGAGCGCGGCAGGATCGTCGGGCGCGGCAACCTTCGCAACATTCCACCACATGCAATGTCGGATACCCGTGCCGGATATGCTCTGCGGCACACGACACGCTTGGAGCTCAGTGCATGGACACGACTTCGCTCACCGCATCTTCGACCCCTTCTGCGCAATCCTTTAACAGGCTGCTTCGCCCCGATATTCGCGTCGGCGATGAGTGGCTGTTTCTCACGCGCACGCTGGACGACAGCGACCACCGGGACGCCGGCCTGCTCATGCGCAGTCGGGTCGTGGCCCTGCTCGACGGTGGGCATATTCAAATCGAGGTCAACAACGGGGACAAGCCGGACGCCACGTGGTTGAAGAATATCTACAGTGACCAGTTCGACTTGGTCTCGCGCGAAATGGTCCCGGGCGAGGCCGTGACCTACAGCCCGGCCTTTCCGCAATTCCGCTTTCCCATGGCGCCTGGCGAGAGCTGGAGCGAGACCATCATTCAAAGCCAACCGGAATGGGAGTTGCATGCGTCCATCCAGGTCCAGGTGACGGTTGAAGCGGAGGAATCGGTGCAGGTGCCCGCGGGGACGTTCGACACGCTACGCCTTCAGGGGCGCTACGCCACGCCAAATGCAACGGTCATCACCCACTTTTGGTATGCCCCCGCGGCCGGACGTGCGGTGAAGGGGATCGAGGAGACGGTGGCGAAGGTCAACGCTTCGAAGGTGCGCGTGGAATACGAGTTGCATCAGCTCAATCGATTGCGCAACGTTTAGCCGCTGGAGGGATGGGGCGCTGGAGGTCGGGCATCCCGGGTTTGCGACAATAGCCCGATGACCGCCCTCTCGAACGACACTTTTCTTCGCGCCCTTCTGCGTCAGCCCACTGCCTACACGCCCGTGTGGCTGATGCGCCAGGCCGGGCGCTACCTGCCCGAGTACAACGCCACGCGCGCGCGCGCCGGCAGCTTTCTGGCGCTGGCCCAGAATCCGGATTTCGCAACCGAGGTCACGCTGCAACCGCTGGATCGCTTCCCTCTGGACGCGGCGATCTTGTTTTCCGACATCCTCACCGTGCCAGACGCGATGGGTCTTGGCCTGCAGTTCGCGGCGGGCGAAGGGCCGCGCTTCGAGCGCCCGCTGCGCACCGAGGCGGACGTTCTGGCGTTGCGCCCGCCGGATCTTGACCGGCTGCGCTATGTCTTCGAGGCGGTGGCCCAGATTCGCCGGGCGCTGCAGCAGGGCGACACCCAGCGCGTGCCGCTCATTGGCTTTTCCGGGAGCCCGTGGACATTGGCGTGCTACATGGTGGAGGGGCACGGCAGCGATGACTGGCGCCTCACCAAGACGCTTTTGTATTCGCGCCCGGATTTGATGCACCGCATCCTGGCCGTGAACGCCGACGCCGTTGCCGCGTACCTCAACGCGCAGATCGATGCGGGCGCGCAGGCGGCAATGATCTTCGACTCCTGGGGTGGTGCCCTGGCGGACGGCGCCTTTCAGGAGTTTTCACTGGGTTACAGCCAGCGTGTCATTTCCCAGCTCAAGCGGGAGCATGAGGGCAGGCGGGTGCCGGTCATTTTGTTCACCAAGGGCGGCGGGCCGTGGCTTGAGGCCATGAGCCATAGCGGCGCTGACGCCTTGGGCGTGGACTGGACGGTCAATCTCGGTGCCGCGCGGGCGCAGATTGGCCACCGTGTGGCACTTCAGGGCAATCTCGATCCGTCCATTTTGTTTGCGCCACCGGACCGTATCGCCGCGCAGGCGCGCGCGGTTCTTGAGAGCTTTGGTCCCGTGACAGCGAACGCGGCTGTGGGGCATGTCTTCAATCTCGGGCACGGCATCTCGCAATTCACGCCGCCCGAGCATGTGGCCGCGCTGGTCGAGGCGGTGCATGGGCATAGTCGAACACTGCGCGTCTAGACCGGTGGCGGTGCGCATAGCCACCACAAACGTGCGCTCAGGTCAAGAACGGTGCGTGCTTATGCACATTTTGGGATGCTATGCACTGCAACATGAAAATCACAGGCTTGACTTGAAGTTCACCTGACTAAGCGTTTGATTTAAAACGAATATCTCAGGTTTTTGCAAGTGCGTCAAAAGATGCTCACATTGTTATCCACAAGCTTGATTTCGCAGAAGACGCAGCCTATGCACAAAGTTATTCACAAGCAGACTTGACTTTTTTCTGTTTGTCCACGGCCTGAAAAATCGGGCGCTTGCATGCGAGTCAACACTCACTTAATTCTTCCCCTCGCGACCCCATCCCGTGGAAAACCCTGACCCAGCGCAAAGGCCGACAGTCGGGAATCCGCACGTCGTTGTGCTTCACATCGCGGTGGATGCACCGCTTTGGGACGTCCTGGATTACACGCACACCGAGGCCTTGGTACCCGGCACCCTGGTGCGCGTGCCGCTCGGGCGTCAGACGGTGGGAGGGGTTGTGCTGGATGCCGCCGGGCCAGCGCGTGCAGCGTCGGCAACGTTGCGCGCGGTGACCGAGGTTGTGGAGGCGTTGCCGCCACTCGGGGCGGACTGGCTGGCCCTCCTGCGCTTTGCCGCGAGCTATTACCAGCGGCCATGGGGCGAGCTGATGGGGGCGGCTTTGCCCGGCTGGCTTCGCAGCCGCAGTGCGGCCGCCGTGGCCGCGCGCGTGGCGGCACAGCGCGCGCGCCGGGAGCACGCAGCCTTTCGGCTGACTCCGGCAGGGCAGGTGGCGCTACGCGCCGCGATCGTGCCCCGCCATGCCGCCCTTGCGCGCTTGACCACCGCGCTCGGGCTTGCGCCAGTGGACGAGGATGCGAGCGCCGCCGAAACCCGCGCCACGCCGCCCCTGGCGATCGCCGCCGCGCGCCGGCTTCATCCGAAGGCCGCAGCGCTCCTGCGCGACTGGACCACCCGGGGCTGGGTGGAGCCTGTGCCGGGGCCAGCTGCGCGCATGCCCGATGACCCCGGTGGACCCGCGCAGATCCGACCGCCGCACGCGCTGCAGGCGGCGCAGCAGGCCGCCGTGAGCGCGGTGTGCGAGGCCCAGGGCTTCGCACCGTTCCTGCTTTTCGGAGTCACTGGCAGCGGAAAGACCGAGGTCTATCTGCGCGTCGTTGCGCATGCGCTGGCGAAGGATCCACGCACGCAGGTTTTGGTGCTCACCCCCGAAATCAACCTGACGCCACCGCTGGCAACGCGCCTGGCCGAGCGGTTTCCGCAGGAGTCGATCGCCTTGTTGCACAGTGGCCTTGCGGAGGCCGAGCGCTTTGACCACTGGCGCGCGGCGCATAGTGGCGAGGCGCGCATCGTGCTGGGCACCCGTCTGGCGGCGCTGGCCAGTCTGCCGCGCCTGGCCCTGATCATTGTGGACGAGGAGCACGATCCCTCCTACAAGCAGCAGGAAGGCGCGCGTTATTCTGCCCGCGACTTGGCGGTCTGGCGTGCCCGCCAGCGCGGTGTGCCCGTGGTGCTGGGTTCGGCCACACCCGCGCTTGAGAGCTGGCACGCGGCCCAACGGGGCCGCTACCGCCTGTTGGAGCTGCCCGAGCGCGCCGCGGGCCGCCTGCCCGAGGTGCGCCTGCTGCACGCCAGGCAAGACCCGCTGCTGCGCACTGGCGGGCTGGTTGGCGCCGCGCTGCAGGAGGCCATCCTGCAGCGCCTGGCGCGCGGCGAGCAATGTCTGCTTTTCATCAATCGGCGCGGTTACGCGCCGGTGCTTCGCTGTCCGGATTGCGGCTGGCTATCGGATTGCCCGCATTGCGACGCGCACCTCGTCTTCCATCGCACGGACCGCACCCTGCGCTGCCATCACTGCGGTCATCGCACGCCCGTTCCGCGTGCCTGTCCGGATTGCGGAAGTCTTGACCTTCAGCCCCTGGGGCGCGGGACCCAGCGCGTGGAAGAGGCGCTGGTGGCGCTGTTCCCGCAGGCGCGCATTGCCCGCATTGACGCCGACAGTGTGCGGCGCAGAGGCGCTGCGCAAAGCGGATTCGCCAAGGTTCATTCGGGTGAGGTTGACATTCTCGTGGGTACCCAGATGATCACCAAGGGGCACGACTTTCAACGCGTAACCCTCGTGGCCGCGCTCAACCCCGACGCCGGTCTGTTCACCCACGACGTGCGCGGCCCGGAGCGCCTGTTCGCCCAAATCATGCAAGCAGCCGGACGAGCCGGGCGCGCCAGTGGCGAGCCGGGTGCACACACGGTCTCCACCGCCGGCACTGCCGGGACCGAGGGTCCCCCTGCGGCGCCCGCCCACGCTGCGGAGATGCTGGTGCAAACCGCATACCCGGAGCATATGGTGTACCAGACGCTGCGGGCTCACGACTACCGCAGTTTTGCTGCGCAGGAATTGGTCGAGCGCCAGCGGGCCGGGATGCCGCCGTTTTCGCACCAGGCGCTGCTGCGCGCCGAGCACAAACGACCCGAGACGCTCGAGGCCTTCCTGCTTCTGGCCACCGACTTGGCGGTTGCGCCGGCACAGGCGGCGGGCCTGATGGTCTACCCGCCGGTGCCTGCAAGTCTGGCCCGCGTGGCCGGGGTCCACCGGCAGCACATCCTGGTGGAAGGCGCGAGCCGCGCAGCGTTGCAGGGTTTTCTCACGCAGTGGCGCGCATCCCTGCTGGAGAGCAAGGCGCGCGTTCGCTGGGCCATCGACGTGGATCCGACAGAGTTCTGATCGCGCCACGCCTAGCCTTGGTGCCGTGCCGCTGCGGCCTGCCCTCATGGTTGTGCAGGCGTCGATGGTCTGCCGTGGCTTGGATGCGGTGCGGTGACGGCGTAATGGATGAGATTGAGGCAAACAGCGGCTGAGTCGCCGAGATTGCGATAGCCATGGGGCCTGTCAGCGGCAAACCGGACCGCGTCGCCGGGCGCAAGCGATGTCCATTGCCCGGCAAGCATCACGTCCATGCGCCCCTGCAGAACGATCACGTGCTCCGTCACGCCAGCCGTATGCGGTTCGGAGTGGCGGACGTACCCGGGCAACAAGGTGAGCTCAAGCAATTCGAACGCAAACCGTGGGTCGTAGGCAAAAATCGGGGCAACGAGCATGTCGTCGCTGGCCGGTTTCGCGCGCGCAGCGGCTGCATTGTGCACACGACTGTCCGCACAGGGCTCGGCCGCGTCAACGAGAAAGCTCGTCAGGGAGCAGGCAAATCCCCCCGCGATCTTCCACAACGTCGCGACCGTTGGGCTCGACTCGCCGCGTTCAATCTGCCCAAGCATGGCCTTGCTCACTCCGGTCTGGAGCGCGGCACGGTCAAGACTCCAGCCGCGCTCCTTGCGCAATTCGCGTAACCGCGCGGCCACGGTCTGACTAATCTCGTGCGGACCAGGCGGGTCATCCCCTGCGGGCTCTGCGGTCATGACGGCTTCTCCCAAGGCCTGAGCGTGCGTTATAACGCCCATCTGCTAATC
>JAGWOZ010000311.1 GCA_028870715.1 Betaproteobacteria bacterium
CTGCCGGAGAACCAGCGGCGGGTGAGGAACACGGCCAGCACGGTGAAGGCCGGTGTGATGAGAAACGCCAGCCAGGGCCGCCCGGCGATCCAGCCCAGGAAGATCGCGTAGGCATCGTTGCTCCACTGCGCATACAGCACCGCCACCAGGCCCACCAGCAGCGCGCCGCCCCATGGCAGGCCAAACTGCAGGAACAGCCGCCGCGAGCGCGTCTTGGCCAGACGCATCCACGCGCGCTTGCGCAATTCACCGTAGGTGCTCGTGTGTTCAGTCGCAGTTGTGCCCATGGGTACGGTCGGCAAATTTGAATCCTAAACCCGGGTGTTCCATGTCAGCGCTTTCGACGCGACGAGCGCGCAACGCCATGTGTTGCGGTTTGGTGTCACTTCGGCGGAACAGCGTGATGCCTCTATTTATAGGCAGATGCCGCGCGAACAGCGTGCATTTGCGACCCGTCGCGCTTGGCGGGGGCATACCCCTGGGGAGTTCGAACGGATGTCGGGATGAAATATCTCGATACTCTCGCATTCCATAACAGCATTGCTTATTAGGGTTTTGACGGAGTACGATTCGGGAAAACCATTAAACGTGTTGACCCCCGTCATTTCTCGTTCACACAGCTCGATTCCCCATCATGCGCCTTCTCAATAAGCTGTCCTTCTCCGAAAAGCTGTTGCATACCGGGTTCATCTTTCTGGTCTGCATAGGCCTCCTCGCGGCGGAGGCCTATCTCTATGTGACGCACACCGGACTCGACGGCAAATCGGGGGTGACACTGAAGGACGTTCAACTCTCTTATTACGGTGATCGCTCGTCGAGCAAGTTGCAGACCGTATTGCCCGCGATGTTCACCAACGCGGGCGTTCCGAAGGCGCAATGGCCGCAGCTGACGCAAACGATCGATCATTGGGTGGCGGGTGGCCAGACCAAGGCCGAGTACGAAACGCAGATCAAACCGCTCATCGCGCAGCATTGCCTGATGTGCCACAGCGTGGCGATGAGTCAACAGTTGCATAACCCGCCCCTTGTCACCTATGAAGACGTCAAAAATGTCGCCAAGGTCAATACGGGCATGAGCTACAGCAGCATGTTCATGGGGGGCATGGTGCACTTGACGATGCTGGGCGTCATTTTCTGGATTGCTGGTTGGCTGTTCCTGCAGACGCGGGTGAACGACCAGATCAAGGCGATTTCCGTGCTCACTCCGTTTCTCGCCATGCTGCTGGATTACTCGGGCTGGTTCCTCACCAAGCAGAACCCGAACTTCGCCTGGATGGTCTTGATCGGTGGGGCGCTGTCATGCCCGATTGCAATGCTCGAGATGGGGGTGTCGCTGCTCGACATGTGGATCGGCCTTCCCGGTTTCTTGCAGCAGCGCCTCATTTCCGAGGTGCCGTCCACCACGAAATCGACCCAGCAGCCGCTGCCGACCTGAAATCCGGGACGCGAGGCACGAATCCAAGGGCCGGCCCAACACCGGCCCTTTTTGTTGCCTGTGCCTGCCGTGCTATCCCTCAGCAGGGGGGGCCGCCGATTGCAGCTAAACCCTAGAATCCGGGCATGCTCGATCCCGTCTCCAACCCCAGCCCCAGCGCATCCCCACGTCCTTTGCAAGTCGTTGTGCTCGCCGCTGGCAAGGGCACGCGCATGCGCTCGGCGCATCCGAAGGTTTTGCAGCCGCTGGCCGGCCGGCCGTTGCTGGCCCACGTGCTGTATACCGCAAGCGCACTGGCAGCGCAGCGCGCCATTGTCGTTGTCGGCCATGGGGCCGAGAAGGTGCGCGCGCAATTTGCCCAAACGGGGGTCGACTTTGTCGTGCAAGCGCCGCAGTTGGGCACGGGCCACGCTGTATTGCAGGCAGCTCCGCTGCTCGATGACGCGGCAGTCGTGTTGGTCCTTTACGGGGACGTGCCGCTGGTGCGGCCTGCGACGCTTGCGCCGTTGCTCGATATCGCCGCGAGCGGGCATCTTGCCCTGCTTACCGTAACCCTGAGCGATCCCACGGGCTATGGTCGCATCGTGCGTGACGCAGCCGGTGTGGTGCAGCGCATCGTCGAGCACAAGGATGCAGGTCCTGCCGAGCGTGCCATCGCCGAGGTCAATACCGGGATCGTGGCGGCGCCTGCAGGTTTGCTCAAGCGTTGGGTTGCGGGGCTGCGCAACGACAATGCTCAGGGCGAGTACTACCTTACTGACATCGTTGCATTGGCGCGGGCCGAGGGCGTGCCGGTGCAGGCCGTGGCGTGCGCCGATCCCTACGAGACCCTGGGGGTGAACGATCGCACGCAGCTCGCCCAGCTCGAACGCATCGTGCAAAGCCGGCAGGCCCAGGCGCTGTTGGCCGAAGGCGTGACACTGGCTGATCCGGCGCGGATCGACATTCGTGGCGAATTGCGTTGCGGTCAGGACGTGCTGATCGACGTCGGCTGCGTATTCGAGGGGCGCGTGGAGCTCGCAGACGGGGTGCACGTCGGCCCCCATTGCGTGCTGCGCGACTGCAGCGTGGGCGAGGGTGGGCACGTGGAGGCTTTCTCGCACATCGACGGCGCCCAGTGTGGGCCCGGCGTGCGCATCGGGCCCTATGCGCGCCTGCGCCCCGGGACCGAATTGGCCGAGCACGTGCACGTGGGCAACTTCACCGAGATCAAAAACAGCCATATCGGGCCTGCGAGCAAGGCCAACCACTTGAGCTATGTGGGCGACGCCAGTGTGGGCGCGCGTGTGAACATCGGCGCGGGCACGATTACCTGCAATTACGATGGGGTGAACA
>JAGWOZ010000312.1 GCA_028870715.1 Betaproteobacteria bacterium
GCTATCAAAAGCTAAGATTCCCGCGCCTTTCGCAGAGCTGGTCGAGCTATTGCAGCGCCGCCGGTAGTGCATCGGCCTCGATCTGGTAACCGTTTCCAATCGTGCTCAGGTTTTCGCAGGTTCCGACGCCCAACATGGTGCAGCGGGGCGCATGAGCGAAACCAACCCCATGCAGTCTGGTTCTCGGGCTAATTTCAATTAGCGAAACCTCAAAGCGATCCCCGCCAGAATTGAGTCCCTAGAACGCGCTCGGCTGCATTGACAACGTGCCACCTTGCCCACTGGCAATTCTGTATGTCCGCGACTCCCCGGCGCGGATCGTTGTTTCTGCGCTCGCGGTCCCGCCAGCACAGATTCCAGCCGCGGTCGTTCCTAGGACGTGGTGCCCGGGGCTTAGGTAAACCGTGATCTTCTCTCCCGTGCCGAGAGCGGCGATCTTCTGGCCGTCGATGTACAAAACATCGTTGCATGCGGCCCCCATTAGCCCGCTATCACGCACAACGGTCACGGCAGCGCTGCCTGGTTGCGGCCTAGTCAATGCTAGGTCATAGACGGCGGCCGCAGGGCGGGCGTCAGCCGACGGCACTGGCGTCGTGGCGCAAGCGGACAGCAGGAGGGCAAGACCAACAACGAAGAGCTTTTGCATGGGATCGTCCTTTTTGGATCGCTGGCCTCATGGCCGCTGATCAGAGCTTATTGTGCTTGCCGCCGATTTTCGCAACACGTACGCGCAGGCACGGCGTGGGCTGCGGGGCGGAGATAACGAAAAAGCATGCTTCGTCTCGAATTCCAGATCCAAGTGCACCCTCGCATAAGATCGCGTCATTGGATGCTCGGCGATGCGAGGCGATGATGTTGAACAAAGTTTGCAGGGCGTCACTGGTCGCAATGGCAGTCACATTCCCGGCGCTCTCACTCGCGGCGCTCGGCACGTCAAAGTCAGAGATCCGCTATCCAGCCCGGCAGATCATCGTGCGACTCAATGCGGCCTTGCGAAACCCGGCACCTTATAGCGGCGTGTTCAAGGGTGACCCGCGATTCGGGCGCCTCGCCACGGTAACCGATTGCGAGGGAACGGCAGGGATCGCCCAGGAGAAGCTCTACACCTGCCGCCTGTCCGGCCTACCGGTGGCAGCGCAAGGCACCGTTTTCATCGACACCACAGCGGGGCGCGTTACCGTTGCGTCCATCGAAATCGAAAGCACAAAGCCTGGCGATGTCGGCGCCGGCGCCTTGGCATCGATGAGTTTTATCCTTGCGGGCACCGCCATGGTTATCGCGGTCGATCCGCTGGCCATGCACTACGGCATAGCCGCAAAACGCAAGGTCACGCAAATCATGGAGACGCTCCTGCCGACAGATCCACGTGAGACCACCAACACGGTTCAATCGGATGGGCTCGAGTTCAAGCGCGCACTCGTACCAAACGGCCAGATGCTCAGCATTCGCCCGGCGGTGTAGGTTCAACGTGGCGGAGTCGTGGCGATGAGTCTTGCTCTGGCCGCTGCGCGGATGAATGCGGTCGCACTCCTGCCATCTTCGCGCCAAGCAAGGGGTTTATCGCACCGCTTCAATTTTTTCCCCGGTGCGTCTAAGTAATCTCGAAACGGCAACAGATCGGCAACAAATGACCAGAAAAAAGAAGGGCCGCACATGGCGGCCCTTCGTAAGTCTTTGATTTAAATGGTCGGGGCGATAGGATTCGAACCTACGACCCTCTGCTCCCAAAGCAGATGCGCTACCAGACTGCGCTACGCCCCGAACCCATCATTGTAGGCGACTGGATCTAGCCCGGAAAATTGGGCCTGTCATCGCTTGCAACAACCGTGCTCAACGCCGCCTCTAAGATGCTGGTTTTCGGTTGCTGCCCGACAGACGGGCAGCGATCCAGACCACCCCGACGGACGATCCCATTTCATGCAGACAAAGACGCAACTGCTGGCCCTGCTTGAAGGTGTGATGCCAGGCCATGCACGAGCTTTGATCGACCTTGTGGCGCTGCCCGCATGCGGCCATGAGCCGTGCCGCGGTACAGTCTCACGCGCGGAATTGGCGCTCGCATTGACTCTGGCGCTATTCGCGCAATTGGTCGACGCGGTTCCCGAAGCCGCGCGCTATGTCGAGCGCGTGCGCGTGCGCGGCGAATCCATCACGTTTGACCACGGTGCCGTGCGCACGGTGTTGGCGGACCAGTGTGGCGCGCTACCACCCGGCGAATTGGCCATTACGCGCATCCTGCTGCCACTGGGCTATACGCTGGCGGGCACCTACCCGCTGCCTCGGCTGAAAATGACCGGCCGCGCGTATATCCATGCCGATGACCCGCGCGGCATCCCCCAGTTCTTTCTCAGCGAGTTGCACGCGGATCAGTTCTCGGCGAAATTCCGCACCACGGTGAATGCGCTGCTTGGCGCCTGCCACGACCCTCTCACGAAGCAAGACCTGGCAGCGCTGGATGCCCTACAACGCGATGGAAGCCTGCCCTTGGCCAACGCGCAGGAGCTACTGCCCCAACTCTTGCACTGCTTCGCACGCCAGCACCCTTTGCCCAGCGTGACGCAATATGATGCGCTTGCGGCTGAGTCGGCCGAAATGGCTTGGATCAGCACGGAAGGACAAACATTCAACCACGCAACCGACCGTGTGAGCGACGTGGAGTCGCTAGCGGCCAGCCTGCGCGCTGAGGGTTACGCAATCAAGGATGCAGTGGAAGTCTCCGCAGATGGCACGGTGCGACAGACC
>JAGWOZ010000065.1 GCA_028870715.1 Betaproteobacteria bacterium
GTTGTGGATGCAGACCGCGCAATGGCATGCCGACCTGCGCATTCCGGCTGACCGGCCGCCTTGCCAGGGACGCACGTCCCTGCACGAGTGCAGCCGCGACGAACTCTTAGGTCTGCTGCGCCAGGAGGGTTTCGCCGGCATCACCCATGTGCGCGGCAACACGTGCGAATGGTTGCGCCAGCTGGACTACCGCCCCACCGGTCGGCGCGATCTCGGCCGCATGGCCTTCGCGCCAGCCTTGGACGCCATCGACGAATACGGCATCGAATCCGACTATGCGGAGCGTTGGGAACGCGAACCCCTAGGTGGTGGGATACAGGGCGCGGCGTTGACATCCGGCGCCGATCCACCTGCACTCTGCTTGGTTTCCGGGCCATGCTTCATGCGGGTTCGCGCCAGGGGAATGCGCGCCGATGCGGAACGCGCCGCGTGGCAGCGCGTACAAGACGGCTCGGCACGCGACGACGAGCTACGCCAGCTGGCCGATTTTGAGATCTCGTTCGGCAACATAGCGGATGGACATGGACACGTTCTCCATTCCACTCTGCCCTGGCTCGAAGGAAAGCGACTGCAACTCACCTGCGCGAACGCCGTGGCTCAACGCTGAGTGTTCTTGCCGGGCACAACAGCGCTTGCGGCTGAATGACCACGGCGCGAAGCGGTGAGCTCATCGATCACGGCAAGTCCTTCGCCTACGACTTCGACGGCCCGCGCGCCAACGCACGCGTCAAGCTGGAGCACGTGGTCCCCTCCTGCCTGCTCAATCATCCCGCGAATGGCGATGTCGGAGGGGCCCGGGAAAGCCGGCAGACCCACGGAGCGTGTCTTGAGCCCGCGGCCAAACACCGCGCCTCGGCAAATCGATCAGGCCGCCTCCTTGGGCTCGGCGGCGAGGTAGGCGCGCCAGCCGCCAAAGGCTGTGATGTCGTGTGCGCCCTCGATGCCTATGCCTTCGCAGATGAAGCCGGTGACGGTGCTGCCATCTTCCAGCATGACGCTGCCAATACCCAGCGGTGCTGGGATACCCGCCACGAAGCTGCCAAAGCTGCTGGCGGGAAGCTCCCACACTTCGCAGGCAATGGATGCGCCGCCGCTGGCGACGCGAATCAGGCCCGGGCGCTTGCCATCGGGCAATGCGTAAAACCGGTACTCCGGCGCGGTGCATGTCTCGGCCACCAGGCGCCCGCCGCGTGAAGTGAGCTGCCCATTCAGCGGCAAACCGCTGAGATGCGCACCGACCACCGCGACGCGCATCTGGCCGCTGGGCACTGGCGACGGTACTGCCGGGGACTGAGCCGAAGGGGCGATTTCAACAGCGCCGCAAGGCCGCTCAATGGTCCGTTGCCAACGCGCCGCCAAGTGCAAAAGCGGCACGTCCTGGTGAGCCGGTGCGAACAATGTCGCGCCGAAGGGCAGGCCATCGTCGCGAAAACCGGCGGGCACGGCAATGGCTGCATAGTCAAGCAGGTTCATGAAGTTGGTGTACAGGCCGAGATCGGTGTTGCGCGCGATGGGCTCGGCCAGCATCTCGGCTCGTGTGTAGATGGTGCCTGCGGTCGGCGTGATCACGCAATCCACGGCCTTCCAGACGCGGTCGCACACGCGCTTGAGCTCCCGCAGCCGGTACTGCGCTGCAAAAGCGTCGGCCGCCAGCGGTTTGGCGCCACCCAGGGTAATGTCGCGCGTGACTGGAAACAACGCTTCGGGTTGTGCGTCAATGAAGGCGCGGATGGCCTGGTAGCGCTCGGCGACCCAGGGACCGCCATAGAGCAGGCGCGCGGTGTCGATGAACGGCGCAAAATCGAGTTCCACCCCCTCGCCGCCCAGATCTCGCAGACGCGCCACGGCGGCGTCGAACAAAGCTGCGGACTGGGCATCGCCGAAGAATTGCAGATCCTTGCGCGCCGGCACGCCAAATCGAAAACGCGGCGCGTGACCGAAGTCGAATCCATGCGGCTGCGCGGCACGGGAATAGGGATCGGCCGCATCCTCGCCAAGTGCGGCGCCAAACACCTGCTGCGCGTCTTCGGCGCAGAGCGCAAAGATCGAAACCGCATCCAGCGAACGACAAGCGGGCACCACGCCGTGCGTGGACAACAAGCCGCAGGTCGGCTTGAGCCCGACGAGATTGTTGAATGCCGCAGGCACGCGCCCCGAGCCGGCGGTGTCGGTACCCAGCGAGAAGCTCGCCAGGCCCAGCGCCACAGACACCGCAGATCCAGCGCTCGATCCACCGGAGATGTAGTCGGGGTTGAAGGCGTTTCGGCACGCGCCATAGGGCGAGCGCGTGCCATTCAGCCCGGTGGCGAACTGGTCGAGGTTCGTCTTGCCCACCGCGATGGCCCCAGCGTCCAAAAGCCTCTGCACAACTGTGGCCGACTGCCGCGGCGTGTAGGCGAAGGACGGGCAAGCACAGGTGGTTGGCACATCCGCCAAGTCGATGTTGTCCTTGATCGCGAAGGGAACGCCGTACAGCGGCAACCCGTCCATGCCACGTGCCTCCAACTCCCGCGCGCGCGCAAGCAGACGCCCTCGCTCCGGCGGCGTGATCCAGATGGCGTGGTCGGGATACCGTGCACTGCGGGCCAACAATTCCTCCACAAGCGCCGTAGGGGTCAGGGCGTTGGTGCGATACGCGCTGAGCAGCGCAGAAAACTTCAGGCTCGTGAGCATTCAGGTCTCCGTCAAAACCACCAAATTCTGTCCAGCACTTACCTCGCCACCTTCCCGGCACAGCAACCGCTCCACCACACCATCGACCGGTGCGGCCACGCTGATTTCCATCTTCATCGACTCGAGGATGCACAGGACGTCGCCTGCCTTCACGGTCTGCGAGGGCTCGACCAAGACTTTCCACACACTGCCGGCGACATGACTGGCAACTCGGCGGCTGCCTTGTGGCAGATCGATCTCACTGTCGGTCGATGCCTCAGCGATGCTTGCATCGCTTGCCCAGTCGGTCTGGCCGGCTTGCGCCCAGCGCTCACGCTCCTCGGCAAACGCCGTGCGCTGCCGCATTCGAAACGCGTCAATCCCTGCAGCGTGATCGGTGAGGAAACGTCGATAGTCGGCCAGACGGAAAGTGTCCTCGCGGATGTCAACCTGATAGCGCCCATGCAGAAAGTCCGCACGGATGGTTTCCAGCTCCTGGGTACTCACCGGGAAAAAGCGGATCTGGTCAAAAAACCGCAGCAGCCAGGGCTTGCCATCGGTAAACACATTCGTTTGCCGCCAGCGGTTCCACATCTGAAGGGTGCGGCCGACGAACTGGTAGCCACCGGGGCCTTCCATGCCGTACACGCACATGTACGCGCCACCGATGCCGACCGCATTCTCCGGGGTCCAGGTCCGCGCCGGGTTGTACTTGGTGGTGACGAGGCGGTGGCGCGGATCCAGCGGCGTGGCAACTGGCGCGCCAAGATAGACGTCCCCCAGACCGAGCACGAGATAGCTTGCCTCAAAGACGATACGCAGGACATCGTTGATCGAATCGAGTCCGTTGATGCGGCGTATGAATTCGATATTGCTTGGACACCACGGCGCATCCTTGCGCACGCCGGCCATGTACTTCTCGATCGCAAGACGGGTGGCAGGATCGTCCCAGCTCAGGGGCAGATGCACGATACGCGTGGGCAGCTCCATGGTCTCCACTGGTGGCAACTCGGCCTCGGCACGCTTGAGCGCGTCGAGCAGCGCATTGAGCGGAAGTCTGCGGTTGTCATAGTGGATCTGCAGTGAGCGAATTCCTGGCGTCAGATCGACGATGCCCGGCAAGCCGGAAGCCACAAGCCACTGCATCAGTGCATGCACACGAAAGCGCTGCTCAAGATCGAGCACAAGCGGCCCGTATTCAACCAGAAGGTTTTTGTCGCCTGCCACGCGGTAGACGACGCCCACCGAGCCCTCGGAGCTGGCGGCAGATGCAACGACGGGGGATTCGAGCGCGGACGCCGCGGCCAGCGGCGGATCCAGAGGCGCATCGAGCTCTTGCAGCGCGGCGTCCTGCGCAGTCTCGAGCCTGAGTGCTTCGTCCAGGCCCACCGGTACGAAACGCACCGTATTGCCGGGGCGCAGCTGCCCCATTTTCCACAGGTCGGCCGCCACGATCACTCCCGGGCAGACGAAGCCTCCCAAACTTGGCCCGTCGGGCCCCAGCAAGATGGGCATATCGCCCGTGAAGTCGATGCTGCCGATGGCATAGGCGTTGTCGTGAATGTTCGACGGGTGGAGCCCCGCCTCACCGCCGTCGGCTCGAGCCCACTGCGGCCTGGGCCCGATGAGCCTCACTCCGGTGCGGTTGGAGTTGTAATGCACCTCCCAATCCGTGGCGAACAGCATGGCCACGTCGGCATCAGTGAGAAAGTCCGGGGCACCGTGCGGGCCGTAGCGCACCGCAATCTCCCAAGACGTGGGGAAGATCGGCTGCGCGGACCGTGGCACCTCGGCGCCCGGGCGCGCGTGCGGATTGAGCCCCACATGAAGCACGTCGCTTGCGCGCAAGGTGCGCCCCGCATGGCCACCAAACTTGCCCAGTGTGAACGTCGATCGGCTACCGAGGTACATCGGCGCCTCGAACCCGCCGGCGACCGCCAAATAGGCCCGGCAGCCGCCACCACTCACACTGCCAAGCGCAAGAATCTGGCCGGCCCGCACAGCGTGGCTACGCCACCCCTCCAGTGGCTCACCGTCGAGCCGCGCCCCCATCTCCGCGCCGGTGAGGGCGATCACCGTATCGGTGTTGAAGCGCAACGTGGGCCCGGCGAGCGTGATCTCCAGGGTCGCCGCGTCGGCGGCGTTATTCAGAAGCCGGTTTGCCGCGCGGTGGGCCAGTGCATCCATCGGGCCAGACGGTGGCACGCCCACGTCCCAGTAGCCCAGGCGGCCTGGCCAATCCTGCAAAGTGGTTTGCACGCCAGGCTCCAACACATCCGCCGTGCGCGCCGAGTACGCGAGCCCGTTGAGGTAACGTGTGGTCTGCTGGCCCTGCGCAAAGGTCACATCCACCGTGATCTGCCGCAAGTACCCCAGATTCGTCTCGAATCCATACAGACGCGTCCCCGCGAGCGCTTCGCGCAGACGCGACAGCGCCTCGGCCCGATCGGCACCATGCACGATGACTTTGGCCAGCATGGGGTCGTAGAACGCGCCGACCTCGCTCCCGGGTTCAACCCAGGTCTCCACCCGTGCCGTGTCGGGAAAAACAACCTCAGAGAGCAGACCGGTCGCTGGCTGGAAGTTTTTCGCTGGATCTTCCGCGTAGACACGCGCTTGAATGCTATGGCCGCGAGGCGCATGGGCGTAGCCCACGCCCGGTGACTCGCCCGCGGCCTGGCGAACCATCCACTCCACCAGGTCCACACCGGCGACCTCCTCGGTGACACCGTGCTCGACTTGAAGCCGGGTATTGACCTCGAGAAAATAGAACGCGCCGGTTTCGGCATCGAGAACAAATTCCACCGTACCGGCGTTGCGATAACGCACGCTTTGCGCCAGGCGCACTGCGGTTTCGCACAGGGACCGGCGAACGCGCTCGGGCAGGTTGGGCGCTGGGGTTTCCTCAATCACCTTTTGGTTGCGCCGCTGCACCGAGCAGTCACGCTCTCCCAGATGCACAACGTGGCCAGCTCCATCGCCAAAGATCTGCACCTCGATGTGCCGCGCCGCCTGCACGACTTTTTCCAGGTAAATCCCGGCTTCCTTGAAGTTGGCTCGCGCCAGGCGGTCCACGCGGGCATAGGCTTCGTGCAACTGATCTTCGCTCCAGATCAGCTGCATGCCAATGCCACCGCCGCCAGCTGTGCTCTTGAGCATCACTGGAAAACCGATGCGCCGTGCCTCCGCCAGGGCATGCCCAGCGTCATCCAAGAGGCCTGTCCCGGGGAGCAATGGCACGCCGTTCTGCTGCGCCAGCTCGCGCGCCGTGTGCTTGAGCCCGAAGGCGCGCATCTGGTCCGGCGTCGGGCCGATGAAGGCAATGCCCGAGGCCTCGCAAGACGCCGCGAAATCCGGGTTTTCAGACAGGAATCCGTACCCAGGGTGAATGGCTTTTGCACCAGTCTGCCGTGCTGCCTCCAGAATGGCCTCGGCCTTGAGATAGCTCTGATTGGCCGGTGCAGGCCCGATGCACACTGCAGTGTCGGCCATGCGCACGTGCGCGCTGTCGCGATCGACTTCGGAATACACCGCGATGGCGCGAATGCCCATGCGCTTGAGCGTGCGAATGATGCGGCAGGCGATAACGCCTCGGTTGGCGATCAGGACAGAGTCAAACATGGCGTGCTGCGGCGGGTCGTCCCGCAGTGCATGAGGTTACCCGGACCGGGCCGTCCCGGTGGGCTGTGGATGGGACTAATTCCAGATCAGCAGTCGCACCGGCGTCGGGTTGTACGCATTGCATGGATTGTTCAGCTGTGGACAGTTGGATATGAGGCACAGGACATCCATTGCGGCTCGCATTTCGACATATTTGCCCGGCGCGGACACGCCGTCTGCAAATTCAAGCCCGCCCGTTGGGGTCACCGGTACGTTCATGAAGAAATTGATGTTGCTGGTGAGATCGCGCTTGGTCAACCCGCCGTCGTACTGGTACAGGCACTTGAGAAAGGTCTCACGACATGAATGCATTGATCGCTTGTCCAGCGCGTAGCGCACGGCGTTGCTCTCGGCCGCGCAGGCCCCGCCCAAGGTGTCGTGACGACCGCAGGTATCGGCCGTAATGGCAAGCATCTCGCGGCCGCGGGTGGACATCAACCGACTGCCTGCAGTAAGGTACAGCGCCCCCTGCTGCTTCATGGTCTCGGTCGCGCTGTAGCGTTCCGTGAAGTCTTCCGCGTTGTAGAAAAGGGTATCCACGGCCTGGTTACCTTCCAAGTCCAGGATGCGAAACGTCTGGCCGGCCTTGATTGCATGCAGCCAACCCTCGCCCGCTGGCAAGACGTGGTCGTACGAGGCTGCCTGCGGGTCGAGGGGGCTTTCGACAAGATTGAAAGAGCTCATGGCGATTGAGTCCACAGTCAGGTTCAGCGGTAAAGTAGCTCGGTGCGATAAAAGCCGCGCTGGTTCTCGGCGCACACGTTGCGGCAATGATCGGTCGCGTCGGCGGGCCCGCAACGCCATGCCGTGAGCACAACGTCTGCCGGGGCGTAATCGGGCCGTGGATCAAGGGCGTGCGGGGCCGCGGAGAACACCGCCAGCACGTCCATGTCGAAACGCAGGTCCAGCCACGCGCCGGCACGGCCATGAGCCCGATCGAAGTGCAGCCTGCCGTCACGGTCGGCCATCACCTTGCTGAAAAAGTTGACGTTGGGCACCAGATCACGGCGGCCCAGACCATACTTGCCAAGTTCAATCAGCAGACCATCTTCCGCGCTGCGGTACATCGCATTGCGGTGGGTCTGGTAGCTCGCCTTCCCGTAGCGGGCCTCGATCCCTTCATCGGTTGACAGGCCACCAATGGTGTCGTGCCAGCCACAGGTATCGGCCGTGATTGAGCACATGACCCGTCCCATATCGGAATACAGGGCGTGCCCGCGTGTGAGCATGGATGTGTGCTGGGCCTTGAGCGTGTCAGGCATGTTGTACCGCTCGAGCTTCTCGTCGGCGCGATAGAACAGCGCTGAAAGGTTGGCCCGACCGCCCGTGTCGGTGACGCGCAAGGCGGTTCCGCGCCGCAGCAAACCCGACCAGTGACATCCTCCGGGAAGCACCTCCTCCCACAGGAAGGCTTCAGGGCATACGGGATTGACGCTCTGCGTCATGCGTGCTCTCCTTGTTCCAAGTGCTTGCTGAGCTGATCCAGTTGCTCGAGATCGGTCTTCATCCCCGAAGTCTCGCGGATGCGCTGCAGAATCTGACGCTTGATGGCCAGGAATTCCGGCGTGATCTTCAAGTCCTGCTCGCGTTGCCTGCCGAAGGGCACGTTGACAACGCTGTCGATGCGGCCGGGACGCGGCGCCATCACCACGACGCGGTCCCCCAGATACAGCGCTTCCTCGACGTCGTGCGTGACGAAAACGATGGTCGTTCCCTCAAGCTGGTGCACATGACGAATCAAGTCATGCATCACTTCCCGGGTCTGCGCGTCGAGCGCACCGAATGGTTCGTCCATCAGCAGCAGCTTGGGACGGTTCATGAGCGCGCGGGCGATGGCCACGCGCTGCTGCATACCGCCCGAGAGCTGGTTGGGGTAATAGCCGGCCGCATGCGCCAGGCCCATGAGCTGGAGCAAGGCATCGGAGCGCCCGGAAGCAACCTCGACGTCGTTGCTGGTGAGGTTCTGGCGCACCACCTTGAGTTGACGGCTGAATCGAATGTTGTCCTTGACCGTCAGCCATGGATAGAGGCTGTAATGCTGGAACACCATCGCACGATCGGCACCCGGGCCGTGAATGGGCTGACCATCCAGGATGAGGCGACCGGTGTCGTAGCTCTCGAGCCCGGCGAGGATGCGAAGCAGCGTGGACTTGCCGCAGCCCGAGGCACCAACGAGAACCAGCAGCTCGCCCGGCTCGACCCGCATCGAAACGCGGTCCAGAACCAGCAGCGGCGGCTCGTTGCGGCGCGCAAAACTTTTGCTGACCGCCTCGAACTGCACTTCTGATTGCGCCATGATTTCAGACTCCTCAGGCTCGTTTCCAGGGAAACGCCAACCGGTAGGCCCAGCGGAACGCAAGGTCGAACAGCAGTCCGATGAGCCCGATGACAAAGATGCCCACAAAGATCTTGGGCGTGTTGAGAAAGCGCTGGCTTTGCAAAATCTGGAAGCCCAAACCACTGTTGGCGGCAACCATCTCGGCCACGACCAGGTAGGTCCAGGCCCAGCCCATATTGATGCGCAGGATATCCAGCAGCTCGGGCAGAATGCCGCGCCACACCACCAGGCCGAGAACTTCCCCCTGCGTGGCGCCCATCGTGTAGGCCACCTCCAGATAGTTCTCCGGAACGCGCCGCACCGCGTCAGCCACCATCACGATGACCTGGAAAATGACGCCAATGAAAATGATGGCAATCTTGGACCCTTCGCCGATGCCCACCCACAACAACACGAGCGGAATGAAGGCCGAGGCGGGCATGTAACGCACGAAGTCATTGATGGGCTGCAGCAGCGCCTCAAACCACTTGTAGGCGCCGATGTAGAGACCCAGCGGCACGCCAATGATTGCGGCAATGCAAAAGCCCATGACCACGCGGTAGATGCTGATGAAGGTGTCGCCCGACAGCCCGTTGCGCATCCAATCGGCGAAGCTTTGCACCACGCCGGCGGGTGACGGGAGAAAGAGCGATCCGACCCAGCCGCTGGATGCAACCAACTGCCATGTAATGAGGGGCAGCAGAAAGCCGCAGACGGAAAGCAGGACGTAAACACCTTTGGGAATGGTGGCGCGAATACGCATGCGTTCCTTCCAGCGGCGCGCCCCCGAGGCGTGTGGCTGCAAGAGTTGCGGCAACGCAGCGCCGGCTTCGAGAGGTTGTGCACTCATGGGAGCTCCGTTTGCGCGATGCGCGGGGGCATTGCGGTGGATGGGCTGTGTCATGGACCGTCAGCTTCAATGCGCCATCGCTGCCTTCACGATGCTGGCGTCGATGAATGAGGCTGGGTCAGGCGTGGCCGTGATGGCCTTCTGCGCGACGAGGAACGCTGCCGTGTCCGCTGTGCTCTTGTAGAGCGAGACAGGCACGTTGCCCTTGCTCATGGCCTGCAGGTTCAACTGCGCTCCAAAGAGCTTGGTCCCGGCCAAGCCAAGCGCATACTCCTGGGGCTTGAGCCCGACGTGGGGCGCCATGATCTCGGCAGCCTTCTCCGGGTTCTTCTCGATGAATTTCACCGCATCGAACCATGCCTTGGTCATGGCGACGAAGTCCTTGCGGTGCGCAGCCAGCGCGGCGTTGCGCGCATACACGACGTCGGGAATCAGACCCGGTGCGGAGCTGCTCGTGAAAAGTGGATGTCCTGCTTTGTGTTGCTCGATGCGCTGGATCCAAGGGTTCCAGACTCCGGCCGCCGGCACCTTGCCCGCAATCAACGCCGCAGCCGCATCCCCCGTGGACATATTCACGAAGTTCACATCCTTCTCGCTCATGCCGTTCATCTTCAGTGCAGTCGCAGCGAGGTAGTTCTCGATGGAGCCAATCTCCACACCCACGGTCTTGCCCTTGAGTTCGGAGAAGCTCGTAATGCTGTTGTTCACCATCAGCGCGTCATTGCCCGCGGAGTTGTCCGTGACCAGGATGACCTTGGCAGGAACGCCCTTCTCGACGGGAGAAAGCGTGTCGATGAGAGCTTGGCAATTCGCGTCAATTTGGCCCGCCGACAGGGCGTTGACGGAGGTCATGTAGTCCGGAAACCAGACCAGTTTGACGTCGGCTCCGTACTTCTTGAAATACCCCTCTTTCTCAGCGACGTACCACGCGACCCAGCCCGGCCAGTCCGACAGCCCCAGCGTGACTTGGGCGAATGAGGGAATCGGATGCAAGGCCAGGGTGAACAGGCCTGCGACCGGAAGGATTTTGCGGATCAGTTGACGCAACAGGGACATGGCGAGCTCCAGGTGAGAGTGTGGGACACGAGCGGGAGGCGCGCCTTGATGCGGCGACCTCCCGGGCTTTTATCCCTCCGTGGAGCCCCGCCTTGGCAGGGCCGGCAGGCTCTTGGACCAGACATCGCACCACTGACCGCGACCGGAACCCTAGCCCACCTTAGTGCGCGCATGGATCGCGCCTCCTGATTCCACTCAAGCAGGAAATGTGCCAGAAATTCGAAGCAGCGGCTCGCACAGGCGGGGAAACGAAGGCCCCATTACCCCAGGCGGTCGATGCAGCCTTTATGGGCGCAAATCGAGTTCCTTGGTGCGCCAATGCTCGATTATGGTGCGTTTTCAGAGGAACCCTGCACCGTGCCACCGCATTGGTGCAACCGGCCAACGTGCATGAGCACGCTGTGCGGGGATCGCATGCCTGGCGCCCGCTCGATCACTGTCGATCACTTCGTACGCGCGGTGCACGCGCAGGCCACGGCCGCAGCCCTTTAGGGCGTTGAGGCGGCGTGGAGTTCGCGATCGATCAACTTGGCGACGACGTCCGGCCGGTCGTGATGCAGCATGTGCGTTGCATCGTCGACCCAGATTTCCTTGAATGTGGAAAAGCACGATTTGCGCATGTCCCAGTCACCTGGGCGCGCCGCGAATTCCTCGTGGATCGCCGACTCCCGGCCCACAACCCAGATCACCGGGCAGGTAATGCTCCGCCAGATCGCCAGGGATTCATCAAGGCGGTAAAGAACGGGATTCGCAACCCGATGGAATGGATCGGCAGCCCAAGCCCAATCACCATCCCCCCCGCAGGTGAGGTGCGTCGCAAGAAACTCTGCCTTGTCTTTTGTCAGATACGGATCCCGCCCCAGCAGACGGGTGACGACAGCGTGGCGGGTCGGGAAGCGCTTCGGATGCCGAGCGTCCTTGATCTGATCCAGCCACTTGATCAAGCGCTCACCCGCCATGGTCGGGTTTGTCGGGGCAATCCCGAACCCCTCCAAGGACATGATTGCCCCCACCCGATGCGGCCTGAGGCCAGCATAAAGACAGGCAATATTGCCGCCCATGCTATGCCCCACCAGTCGCGCACCCCTGGATGGAGAGTACCTGTCTAGGACAGCATCAAGAACTGCCAGGTAATCCGGAAAATAATAGGTCTGGTTGAGCCAATCCGAGAGTCCAAAGCCAGGCCAGTCGAGAGCGATGACGTTCCAATCGCCCCTCAGATGGTCGACGATGAATTGAAACGATGCCGACACATCCATCCAGCCGTGCAGTAAGAACAGGGGCTTTGCGGATGCACTTCCCCAACGGCGCAGGTGAACACGCCTGCCAAAGACGCAGAGGTACTCGGAGTAGGAGGTTTTCACGTTTTGCAATGCGGTTGAGCGGTCCTGGAATCCATCCTTTGAGACTGACCGCATTGATGCTTAGCGGCCCTGGGGCGAGGCTGGGTTTTCGAGCAGGCCGGCTGCGCCTGAGCGACAAATTGGAGAGCCGTGCAATTGGCAAGGCAACACTAGGGGATCGGCGCCCCCCATGTCTCGACTTCCCGCGTCAGGAAACAACGTCTTGACGCCTCACAACTAGCCCGCATGAGCCGCCATAAACTGCACCGTGGCATGGATGAGCTGGTCGCTTTGGTCGCGATGAGGAGAATGCCCACAGTGGGAGATTTCCAGCAACTCGGCGGTGGGCACGAGTCGGCCTATGCCGCGAATCTGCTCCAGTGTCCCATACTCGTCATCCGTGCCTTGCACGGCAAGCGTGGGGCAGCGGATCTTGCCGATCTCCTGCTCGATCGACCAGTTGCGGAACTTCGGGTCCAGCCAGATGCGGTTCCAGCCCCAAAACGCAGAATCCGGGTGGTCGTGGTAGCGACCGAGGCGTTTTGGCAGATCGGTTTCAAGGTAGGCCGTGCGAGCCTTCTCGATGCTGACAACCGATAGCTCCTCCACAAAGATATGGGGTGCCACCACGATTGTGCCGGCCACGGAGCGAGGAAACGTTGCGGCGTAGAGCAATGCGATCGACCCGCCGTCGCTATGCCCGAATAGCCAAGGTCGGGTTTGGTGCGCGCTCACATCAAGCGCATCAAGAAGCTTTGGCAGGACCTCGTTGGCTTGGCGATGCATGAAGTCCGGCTGCCACATTTCATCCGGAGCGCGCGGCGTCGATCGACCATATCCCGGTCGCGAGAACACCAGTCCCCTGCATTGCGCTGCGCTGCACATGCGCTGCGGGAAGTCCTTCCACATTGCCAGCGAACCAAGGCCCTCATGCAAGAAGATGAGTAATGGAGTCTGGGACAGATGACGGCTGACCCATTGGTATTCGATGCGCACACGTCGCCCAGCCCAGTCAATCTCGGCGAAGAGCACATCATCGCGTTCAGCCAGGGTCTTTGCACCCTCTTCTTGGTGATCCGATTTCGTTGGCATCGGTGGTGTCGCGCGTCGTGAGCGGTTATTGGGCAGCAGCCGCGGCTTCGCGCTGGCGCAGTTTGAAGCGCTGGATCTTTCCTGTGGCCGTTTTGGGAAGGTCGTCGACGAATTCGATCAGGCGCGGATATTTATAGGGAGCCAGTCGATCCTTGACGAAGACCTTCAACTCGGCCTCGCTTACCTGGTGGCCTTGTTTGAGAACCACGAACGCTTTGGTTTTTGTCAGCCCCTCCGCATCGGGAATGCCTATAACGGCGGCTTCTAGCACCGATGGATGCTGGACAAGTGTGGCTTCGATTTCGAAGGGCGAAACATAAATGCCGCTGACCTTGAGCATGTCATCGCTGCGCCCGGCGTAGGTGTAGCTTCCGTCCGCATTGCGGATGTATTTGTCGCCGCTCTTCGTCCACCCCCCCTGGAAGGTCTCGCGCGATTTATCGCGGTTGCCCCAATACATCAGGGCGCTGGACGGGCCGTGGATGTACAGATCACCGGGCTCGCCGTCAAGCACGGTCTTCTCGCCGTCGCCGCGCAATTCGATTTCATACCCATCCACCGGCCAACCTGTCGTGCCATAGCGGATGCGCTCGGGGCGATTGGATAGGAAGATGTGCAACATCTCGGTCGAGCCGATGCCATCGACAATGTCAACTCCAAAGTGTCGCTTGAACCGCTCGCCAATCTCCGCAGGCAGGGCTTCCCCCGCCGACGATGCCAGCCGCAGCACCACCTCACCCCGCGCGGGCAACTGCGGATGGGCAAGAATTCCGGAGTATCCCGTCGGCGCCCCGAAGAAAATTGTTGGCTGAATGCCAGTAGCTCCTGCCTTCCAGCGTCGAAAGACCGCATCGGGCGTCGGCCGGTCCGCCATCAGGATGACGGTGGCGCCAACACCGAGGGGGAAGGTCAGCGCATTGCCCAGCCCGTAGGCAAAGAAGAGCTTTGCCGCCGAGAAGCAGACGTCGGCTTCGGTCAGTCCAAGCACAGCCTTGGCGTAGAGCTCGATGGTCCAATAGGGATTGGCGTGCGAATGCACGGCCCCTTTCGGGCGGCCGGTCGAGCCTGATGAGTACAGCCAGAAACCGGGATCATCAGGGCTCGTCGAGGCAGGCCGCGGCGCCGGCGCATGCGCCTTCACGAAGGTTTCGTATTCGACCTCGGCGGGATGCAGCGGCGCCAACGGGTGCGAGACAATCACCTTTTGCACTTCGTGGTCGGATTTGATCATCGCCGCCGTCAGCGCGGGCAAAACCGCACCCGACACGAGAACCGCTTGCGCGCGCGAATGCTCGAGCATGTAGGCATAGTCGTCAGCCGTCAACAGAGTATTCACAGGCACGGGGACGAGCCCGGCATACATGGCGCCAAGAAATGCCACGGGCCAGTCGTTGCAGTCCTGCATCACAAGCAACACCCGCTCCTCCCGCTTTAAACCAAGGCTGCGCAGTCCTGCGGCCATCTGGCGAACGCGCAAGCCAAGCTCGCCATAACTCAGTGCGCCAAAATCATCGACGTAGGCGAGTTTCTCGGTGCGACCGGCGTTGCACTCCAACAGATGCTGGGCGAAGTTGAATCGGGACTGCAAGGGCGGTGCGTTCTGTTCGGCGCTCAAGGTGGTCTCCTTTGATGGGCGTGTTTGCCGTTTTGACATGCACGGCTTGAATCGGTCTGTGTTCAGTCAGCGACTTCAGGCGCGCCCGCACTGTGCACCGTGGTGTGCCCCGATGTGCGCATTCGACACAAAACGGCCAACCCCGCCGCCACGCCGAAAGTCGCGCATCGCTTCATGCTCCCGTCAGGACGTGAATTCGATGCGCCCCTCGGGCAACAGGTAGAGCACCAGGGCTCGACCCTTGCTGACAGTGGGCCTGTGTGCCGAACCGGGGGGATAGACAAGCCATCCGGCTGGCCGACCGTCGAACGCAGCGCCTGCGTCAAGTGGCATGATGAGGTCAATCTCGCCGGTGGGATGCGCATGATGCGGCCCCGCAACGTCATGCATGTCAACCACGTCGACTGAAAAGCCGCCCAACTCGGTCGAGGGTTTGAAAATGCGCCCGTACCGGATCCCCCCGGACTCGCGCTGACATAGCCAACCCGCCTCGACACCCGATTGACAGGCCCGCTTGATCTGCTCAAACGTGGAACTTCCTGCGCCGTGCTCGCGGTTCAGCCACATCTCAAGCTCGCCATTGAGCGGCAAATCCTGGATCTGCACCGCAATATGTGCGATGTGTTGATGTAGGTCAGCAGATGTCATG
>JAGWOZ010000313.1 GCA_028870715.1 Betaproteobacteria bacterium
GAGCCCGAACGATCTGGGCGATCTGTCGGGCAGCACGCTGACCTACCTGATGAACGGCACGACTCCGGCCGGCAATTGGACCGCGCCGATGCGCCCGGGTGAAGTGGTGCGGCTGCGGTTCATCAATGGGGCAGCCAACACGTTCTACGACGTGCGCATTCCGAATCTGAAACTCACCGTGGTGCAGGCCGATGGCCAGAATATCGACCCGGTGACCGTGGACGAGTTCCGTTTCGGCCCCGGCGAGACCTACGACGTGCTGGTGCGACCGCAATCGGATGCGTACACGATTTTCGCCCAATCGATGGATCGGACCGGCTATGCCCGCGGCACGCTGGCGAGCAGTGCCGGCCTGACGGCTCCGGTGCCGGCGATGGACAAGCCGCAGCAGCTCACCATGACCGACATGATGGGCAGCATGGATGGCATGGCCTCGGGCAGCATGCCGGGGATGCCAGATATGCCTGGCATGTCGGGCATGCAGATGGGAAGCGATGCGGCCGCGACGAGCAAGCCTTCGCGACATGCGGCGACCGAATACGGCCCGACGACCGATAACCGCGTGGACTCCCCGCGTACCAACCTGGACGACCCGGGGGTCGGTCTTCGCAACAACGGACGCAGGGTGCTGACGCTGGCCGATCAGCACACCGTGGGTGGCCCCATCGACCCGCGCGCCCCCGAGCGTGAACTTGAGTTTCACCTCACGGGCAATATGGGGCGCTACACCTGGTCGATCGACGGGGTCGAGTTCGGCGAGTCGACTCCCGTGCATTTCCGTTACGGCGAGCGCCTGCGCGTTGTCCTGGTCAACGACAGCATGATGACCCACCCCATGCATATGCACGGCATGTGGTGCGAGTTGGAAAGTCCAACAGGGCAATTCCAGGTCCGGCGCCACACCATCCCCGTGCAGCCCGCACAGCGCATCAGCTACCTCGTGACTGCCGATGCGCCAGGCCGCTGGGCTTGGCACTGCCACCTGATGATGCACATGGAAGCCGGCATGTTCCGCGAAATCATCGTGTCGTGAGTGCGGAAGAACGAGCCAATCAACAAGGAATCTGGATGAACACGATGCACACCAAGCTGCTGTCGATCGCGATCGCAGCCATGCTGGCCTCTCCCGCATGGTCGCAGAGCGCGAGCGTGCAACCTGCTGGGAATCACCAGCAGCACACCGACGCGACAACTCCGACCCAAGGGACCGCGCCCCCCGACGCCGCCATGGCAGGCATGAAGATGCCGGGCATGATGGACGAAACTCAACCGAAGCAGCCCCAGCATGAATCCGGCGGCGCCATGCAAGGCATGACCGGTTCGATGGGCGCAATGGGCGATCAAGCTGCGCCGGCCACGCCGGGCGCCATGCCGTCGACCCATGCGCCCGCCTCTGGCTCCTTGAGCCCCCGTGACCCCAACGCCTACTCGGATGGCTACACGCTGACCTCGGGGCCTTATGCGCTGGCTGGCTTGCAGCCGCCCCGAATGGCCGATCAGGAGAACTTCGGCTCGCTGCTCGTCGACCGCTTGGAGCGGGCCTACACGCGCAACGGCAACTCGACGGCCTATGACGTGCAAGCCTGGTTCGGGCGCGACTACAACCGTGCCGTGCTCAAGGCGGAAGGCGACATCGCCCAGGGTCGGCTGCAGGATGCACGCACGGAGGTGTTGTGGGGACATGCCGTGGCTGCATTCTGGGATACACAGATGGGCTTGCGCCTGGATAGTGGAATCGGTCCCGAGCGTTCCTGGCTGGCATTCGGCGTGCAGGGCTTGGCTCCCTATTGGTTCGACGTCGAGGCCACGGGCTATCTTGGCGATCAGGGGCGAAGCGCCATCCGGCTGGCCACGAGCTACGACATCTTGCTGACGCAAAAGCTGATTCTGCAGCCACGCGTCGAAACCAACCTGTATGGCAAGAGCGACCCGGCGCGCATGGTGGGCAGCGGCCTGTCGGACGCGACCGCCGGCCTGCGCTTGCGCTATGAAATCACCCGCCAGTTCGCGCCCTATGTCGGCGTCGAGTGGGCGGGCAAGTTCGGTCAAACAGCCGATTTTGCCCATGCGGCAGGCGAGAAGGCCAAGCAAACGCGCCTGTTGGCCGGCCTGCGGTTCTGGTTCTGATACGTCGCGCGGTACGTCAATCCGTGTATGTCTGATCAACCCAACTCAAAGGAACACCAGCTATGAAAAAGATGATCTCGGCCATCATGCTCGGCGCGATGCCGCTCTTGGCCAGTGCCGCGGCCAACCATGATCACAATCATGACGAACAGGCGCCGGTCCAGGCGCAAGGACAGAGCGCCGCGCAGCAGCAGAATCCGGGCCAGGGCATGATGGACATGCCGATGATGGGGAAGCAGGGCATGGAGGGCATGCACGGTGGCAACCATGATGCCGCCGTGGGACAACCCGGCGATCCGGCCCAGGTCAGCAACACGATCAACATCACCATGGACGACTCGATGCGTTTCACACCGGGAACGATCCACGTCAAGGCGGGACAAACCGTCCGATTTTTTCTGAAGAACACCGGCAACATGAAGCACGAAATGGTGATTGGCAGCATGGCCGAGCTCAAGGAGCACGAAAAGATGATGCGGATGATGCCCGACATGAACATGAGTCATGCCGAGCCCAACATGATCGCTCTGGCACCTGGACAAGAAGGGGGAGTCGTGTGGAAATTCGACAAGGCGGGCACGGTCGATTTTGCTTGTCTCATGCCT
>JAGWOZ010000066.1 GCA_028870715.1 Betaproteobacteria bacterium
CAGCCTGGTCGGCTGGACTTTCCACAACGCAAAGTAACCTCCGATCGCGCCGCGGGTCAGAGCAAGTCGCACAAATCTCTTGCTCCGTGTAGGTGTTACACAGGCTGCAGCGGCGGATCGCCGCCAGCGCCTGATCCAGGGATTCGGCCAAGCGCGCAGCGCCAGTGCGGTCATGCTGCAAGAGATGGAAGGCCATGCGAGCGGCCGACTTCGGCCCCACTCCAGGCAAGGCCCGCAATGCGTCGATAAGCGCGTCAAGCGCTGCAACGCGCGTAAGTTGGCCAGAGTTGCTCATGCAAGCACATCAAAATGGCAATTTCATGCCCGGTGGCAACGGCATGCCCGCGGTCACCGCAGCCATCTTTTCCTGGGTGGTCGCCTCGGCCTTGCGCACAGCATCGTTGAAAGCAGCGGCGACCAAATCTTCGAGCATGTCCCGGTCTTCACCCACCAGACTAGGATCGATGCTCACACGGCGCGCGTTGTACTTGCAGGTCATTAAAACCTTCACCAAACCAGCACCCGATTGGCCCTCGACCTCAATGTGACCGAGCTCTTCTTGCACGCGCTTCATGTTGTCCTGCATCTGTTGCGCTTGCTTCATCAGGCCTGAGAGTTGTCCTTTATTGAACATGGGAATGTCCTCTTGAAGTGTGAAAAACGGAGATTTGCGCGCCCGCTCAGCTGCCAGGGCTCAGCGGGCGCACGGAGCCAGGCACGATCTGCGCGCCCAAGTCTTCGACCAGCTGGCGCACAAGCGGATCGGCTGCGATTGTTGCCTCAGCCTGCTGCTGACGTTGGCTACGGGCAGCCGCGGCGCGAAGATGGGCACTGTCACGCACCGGGCCCACCTCGATTTGTAGGGTAATCGGGCGGCCCAATGCATCGGCTAAAGCAGCCTGTAATTTGTCCAGGGAACCCGCGCGCGCGTACTGCTCACTGGGAACGCGTACGGTCCAGGCATCGCCCTCGGCCCCGACCCACTCACTTTGAAGCGCCATACTCCGAGCCAGGGCGACGAGTTCAAGGCGGGCCGCCAGCGTGGGCCAATCGGCGTCAGGGCCTGGGAAGGCAGCCGTGACCGATGCCGGTTCAGGCAGGGTTGGGCCACCAACGGCTGGCGCGGCCTGCGCTGCCGGATCACGATTGGGCGTGGCCCTTGGCTCTTGATCGGCACTCGCAGCGTCCTGTTCTGGAGCAAGCGGCGCTGCTGGCTGTGGTGGAGTCGATGATCCTTCCACGGTACTGCCTGGCGGCGCAGATCCCGCTCGATCAAGTGAAGACGGCCCTGCCGTGGCAGGCGCCGCAATGGGAGATGCAGGCTGCGCCGTGGCGAGGAACTGCGCTGGTGGATGGCCTCCAACGGTCGGCGTGCCTTCACTGCGGGGCGCAACAGCGGCCCGCGCCGATGCACCGATGCGATGTTCAGGGGCCCGCGATGTGGCCACGGGCGCAAACGCCAGCAGACGCAAAAGCACCATTGTGAACCCCGCCAGTTCGTCGGGTGCCAGGGCCATCTCACTGCGACCATGCAAAACCATGCTGTAAGCAAGCTGCACGGTTTCCGGACTTAGGGTATCTGCAAGCGCTTGGATGTCGCTGCCATCCGGGTCAGCGGCGTCCAACGACTGTGGCACCACTTGGACCACGGCGATGCGTTGCAGCAGCGCTGCCAGATCCTCCAGGGCGGTGGACAGCGATAGACCACGTGCATCCATATCGTCGGCTAGGCGCAGCAATGCGACGCCATCCCCCGTGGCCAAGGCCCCTAGCAAGCTGAACAAGTAGCCAGAATCCACAGAGCCCAGCATCTGCCGCACGGCTTCAAGTGTGATGTGGCCACCGCTGTAGGCAATCGCCTGGTCGGTAAGTGACAGTGCGTCGCGCATTGATCCATGTGCGGCACGGCCGAGAGCCTGCAACGCCACGGACTCATAAGCCGTGCCCTCGGCGCGCAACACACCCTCGAGGTGTCCAGCGATGGCCGCTGGGGTCATGGATTTGAGGCTGAACTGCAGGCACCGACTGAGTACCGTCACAGGGACCTTCTGGGGATCCGTGGTGGCCAGAACAAATATCACGGACTCAGGCGGCTCTTCCAACGTCTTCAACATTGCGTTGAAGGCATGGTTGGACAGCATGTGCACTTCATCGATCATGTAGACCTTGAAACGCCCGGCAGTCGGCATGTAGACGGCCTGTTCGAGCAGGCGAGTCATATCGTCTACACCGCGGTTCGAGGCGGCATCGAGCTCGATGTAATCCACAAAGCGACCGGCGTCGATTTCGGAACAAGCCTGGCATATGCCACACGGTTCGGCCGTGACCCCACCATTGCCATCAGGTCCGGTGCAATTCAGGGACTTGGCCAGAATGCGGGCAAGCGTGGTCTTGCCCACTCCACGCGTACCTGTGAACAAATATGCGTGGTGCAAACGGCGTTGTTCAAGCGCGTGCGTAAGGGCACGCACCACGTGATCCTGGCCCACCAGGGTTGAGAAGGTTTTGGGGCGCCATTTGCGCGCCAGGACGGTACTGGACATGGTTTGGATTGTAGGGGTCGAAAACCGGCCGCCTGAAGCCCCGCGCGAAGGGGTATGCCATCGCCGGGCTATACAATGCACAGCGACGGGCCGCCCCGCATTGTGGCGCGGTGAACCTGGTCAGGCCGGGAACGGAGCAGCCACAGCCGCTTACCGCAAGTGCCGGGGGTACGGCTCGTCACCATCGCCTTAGTCTCGTGGCTTCCTAGCTGAAGCAACGCATTTGCCGGCGAAGACGGATCTGCCATTGACCTCTTTGAGCGCAATGGTCCCTTGCCTGTGCACAATGTGGCATGCAATGGATCCGATACCAGTTAACGCACGCAGCAGCGCTCGGTAGCTTGCTTGCGTATGGCTTGTTGGCCGGCCCCCACGGCCTTGCGGCACAGGTGCACTCAACCGCCGGGAGCTCAAACCAAGCCGCAGTTGCACAGGCATCCCGCGCTTATGGCGCAGGCCCAGATTTCGCGCCTTCACACGCTGGCGCCTCGGGCCGCATCGCTGCCAGCGCGTGCAAGGCCGCTTTGCAACGCTATCCACTGCATGTCAGCCTTCAGCCCTCGAAACAGGGCCAGGGCTTTGACTTGCAAACTCAATTTTTCGCGCCTGTACCGCCACGTGTGGCGTGGCATGCCATGACTGATTATGACGCCATGGCCAGCTACATGCCTGGCATGCTGCGCAGCGAGGTTCTCGCCGTCAGCGGGAACACGATTCAGGTCCTGCAGGAGGGGCGTGCAGGCATTGCACCGTTCCGCGTGGACCTGCGCAGCCAGTTGACCATTACATTGCAAAGACACGCTGCGAGTTGGGTGACCACCCGCGGAAATCTGGAGTCGCGTGGCAATGCAGAGGTGTCTGGCCGTGACCGGGGTAGCGCGGTGACCTACACCGCGCTTATCTTGCCCAGGGTCTGGATTCCTCCACTGTTGGGACCGTGGCTCATGCATTCACAATTGAAGCGCCAGATGCTGGCCCTGCGTGGACACATGTGTGCGTTGCTGGCGACCACACGGCAATGACACGCTGAAATGCTTCAGCAGCAGTTGGAAGAAGGTGATAGCCGGTGTCCAGCGCATTCATTCCCGCATAGGCAATGCTCGCTGGGACTTCCCGCACGACATCTCGGCTGCGATCAGCCAAAACAACGCGATGGTGGCTGGCGAGGACTTGGCGCGCGGCGCTGCGGGAACGGTCGAACAACCAGGCAGGAATGCTCGATCCAAGAGCGGCCTAAACAAGTCGATCCTGAACGAGGGCTGGGCCGAGCTTCGCACGCAACTGGACTCTAAACACCAGTGGAGAGGCGGCTGGCCGCCTGCCGTGCCGCCCCAGGCCCCACAACACCAGCCGCAGCCTGCCCGTCCTGCGGCCAGGCTGCGGCGGCGAACCGCACCACTCAAGTGCGGCTCAAGCGCGTTGCGTGCGGCTATGCAAATCACGAGCTTGCCGGCGCGACGAATATTTTGGCGCGGGGACACCGCGTTGCAGCCCGTGGAGAGGTGGCGCATTCAGTCCCCTCGATGAAGCAGGACCCACCGAAGCGACTGCGCGCGAGCTCACGCATGCGCTGCGCCGCAGGAATCCCCCGTCCTTCCCGCGCAAGCGGTGGCAACCGGCCAAGGGCGGGGTGGATGTCAATGGGCATTACCATCCAGTCGACCGAAGAAGTGCTGATCTTGCGCAACCATATTGCAATCCCGTGCACGCCGTTCTGCCAGAAATGCGAATTCGGGGTTAAATAGAGGGTGTTGAAGGGTTCTGCCCCTTCAATCGACCATTTGCATTGGCTGCGCCCCGGCGTCAGAGTCGGCGCTTTCTGATCAGGAATTCACATGAGCGATCTCATCAAACACACCACCGATGCGTCCTTTGACCAAGACGTCCTCAAATCTGCCACCCCTGTGCTGATCGACTACTGGGCCGAGTGGTGCGGCCCCTGCCGCATGGTGGCCCCAATCCTTGATGAAATCGCAGGCGAATATCAAGGTCGTCTGAATGTCATGAAGGTCAATGTCGACGAGAATCGCTCCATTCCGGCGAAATATGGCATTCGGGGCATCCCCACGCTTATGCTGTTCAAGAACGGCGAGGTCGCAGCCACGAAGGTGGGTGCACTGTCCAAGTCGCAACTGACGTCCTTCTTGGACGCCAATATATAATTCACGCTTACACACATGGCAGAGAACCCTGCCATGTGTTGAGATCCCGGCTCAAGTCGGGTCTCTCCGACGACCTCATGTGTTCATGGGCGTCTGATGTACGGCCTGTCAGGCCGGCATTCCCAACAGATCCGACCCCTTTTTGCGTTCTGTCACGCGCCTGATCCAGGCCGAGATTGCCGGATTCCGATCTCGGACTCCCAATCCAGCGCCTGGGATATCGCACACCTCACCCTCCCTCGCCTCACCCGCCTGCTATGCACCTGTCCGAACTCAAAGCCATGCACGTCTCCCAGTTGCTCGAAATGGCAACGAGCCTGGAGATCGAGAACGCTAGTCGCCTGCGCAAGCAGGAGCTCATGTTCGCGATCCTCAAGCGCCGCGCCCGCACGGGTGAACAAGTCTTCGGCGACGGGGTCATGGAAGTGCTGCCCGATGGTTTCGGTTTCCTGCGGGCGCCGGAATCGAACTATCTCGGGTCACCGGACGACATTTACATCTCGCCGAGCCAGATCCGCCGATTCAACCTGCACACCGGGGACTCCATTGAAGGCGAGGTGCGTGTACCGAAAGACGGCGAGCGCTATTTCGCACTTGTGAAAGTGGATCGGGTCAACGGCGTTACGCCCGAGGAAAACAAGAACAAGATCATGTTCGAGAACTTGACGCCGCTGTTCCCCACGGAACACCTCAAGCTCGAACGCGACATCCGCGCCGAGGAAAACATCATCGGCCGCGTCATTGACATCATCGCCCCGATCGGCAAGGGCCAGCGTGGATTGCTGGTGGCACCCCCCAAGAGCGGAAAGACCGTGATGCTGCAATCCATCGCTCATGCCATCACAGCCAACCACCCCGAGGTCGTGCTGATTGTGCTGTTGATTGACGAGCGTCCTGAGGAAGTGACAGAAATGCAACGCTCCGTCAAGGGGGAGGTTGTCAGCTCGACCTTTGATGAACCCGCCCTACGCCACGTGCAGGTGGCGGAGATGGTCATTGAGAAGGCCAAGCGCCTTGTCGAACTCAAGAAGGACGTCGTCATCCTGCTTGATTCCATCACACGCCTCGCGCGCGCCTACAACACCGTGGTTCCCGCCTCGGGCAAGGTCCTTACCGGCGGCGTGGATGCCAACGCGCTGCAACGCCCCAAGCGGTTTTTTGGCGCGGCGCGCAATATTGAAGAAGGCGGTTCCTTGACCATCATAGGCAGTGCGCTAACCGATACCGGAAGCCGCATGGATGAAGTGATTTACGAGGAATTCAAGGGCACAGGCAATATGGAAATCCACTTGGAACGGCGCCTGGCGGAGAAGCGCGTCTATCCCGCCATCCTGCTCAATCGATCGGGCACGCGTCGGGAGGAGCTCCTGCTGAAATCGGACATCCTGCAAAAGGCCTGGATCCTGCGCAAATTGCTCTATCCAATGGACGAAATCGAGGCGATGGAATTTTTGCTTGAAAAGATGAAACAGACGAAAAACAACGCCGAATTCTTCGACATGATGCGCAGGGGAGGATGAGGGCCTCAAAGTGCTTTTCCCCATATGGCCTGCCGCCTCACGACCATCGGTTTTTGCGGCAAGGTGAATTCGTGAAATAATTGCATTTTTGGTTAAGTACAGCGGGCACGCATCATCCCTTGTTGTCTGCGCTGCGGCTGACCTTCATTTTGGAATCGACCATGAAACCTGGAATCCACCCCGAATATCGCGACGTCTGTTTCGTCGACCTGTCCAATGGCAGCAAATTCGTGATCCCCTCGACTGCGCAGACTCGCGAAACCGTCAAGATGGACGATGGCCGTGAGCTACCCCTGTTCAAGCTGGACACCTCATCGGAATCGCATCCTTTCTACACCGGTACCCAAAAGAGCGTGGACGCATTGGGCGGCCGTGTGGACAAGTTCCGCCAAAAGTTTGCGCGCGCTGCCGCTGCTGCGGGCCCGAAGAAGTAAAACCCGGCGCTTTTGCAACGGGTCGGCCAGCGACGCGTTGTGCCTTCACAAGACGGGCAGCTTGGCTGCCCGTTTTTCTTGACCACTACGCCAATCGCCGCCCCTGCGGGCCTGGATCATGAGCACGCCCAACGCCATCCCTGGCCAAGAAAGATTGCCAGCGCGCCCCGTGGTTTCGCCTGAAGCTGTGGCGAGGCTCCCGCGCTGGCCCCTATGGCTGCTGTGTGTGGCGTATGTGTTGCCTGGATTCATCGGTCGTGATCCTTGGAAAGGAGACGGCTTGGCCTTCGGGGTCATGTGGCAGATTGCGCAGGGGCATTCACACTGGCTTACGCCCACGCTGTACGGTGGGCGCGTCGGGGGCGGCTGGCTGGCTTACTGGCTGGGGGCCATCAGCGTGCGAGCCTTCGGCTCTTGGCTCGGCGCCATTGGCGCGAGCCGCGTGCCCTTCGTCGCCATGCTCGGCCTCACACTGGTTCAAACTTGGTACGCGGCTTACCATTTCACGCTGCGCGACACGGCGCAGCCAGTTCAGCCTGCGTTTGCAGCACCCGTCTCAGCGCGAAGCTATGCGAGGGCGATGGCGGATGGTGCGTTGCTCAGCCTCGTCGCCTGCCTCGGCTTGCTCGGCAGAGGGCATGAAACGATTCCCGAGTTGGTGCAATTGGGTGGCTTCACATCAATACTTCTCGGATTGTCTTTGCTTCCCTCCAAACCGCTTCGGGCTTCGGCAGCGGCACTCGGCGGACTACTGATCCTCGCAGCCAGCGGAGCTCCATGGCTTGCGCTGTTCGCGGCACTGACTACGGCGATCCTCGTCGCGCGTCACGCAGCGGTCAGCAGGCCGCTAATACCGGGATTGGCCCTTGCTGCCGGCATCATCATCGCCCTTGGTGTTCTATTCATACTGCATGGCGAATCCTCGGCACAGTGGCCGAGCTGGGGCGCGCTCCAGCATTTCGTCGGCACGATTGCGTGGTTTATGTGGCCAGCTTGGCCATTGGCAGCATGGGCCGTGTGGCGATGGCGTGAATCACTTGGGGAATGGCATGTGCTTGCTCCGCTTACCCTGCTGGCTTTAGCCACGCTAGCAGCGATGCTTGCAGCAGGCAATGCAGCCACACTCGTGCTAGCCCTTCCCCCGGCCGCCGTCCTCGCCGCTCTGGCATTGCCGGTGATGCGCCGCGGCAGTTTGGCGGCGCTTGACTGGTTCTCGCTAATGTTCTTCACCCTGCTTGCACTGGTCGTGTGGGTGTTGTGGCTCGCTATGCTGACGGGCTTTCCAGCCAAGCCTGCCGCCAACATTGCGCGCCTCGCACCGGGGTTCGTCGCGCATTTTTCCTGGTGGCCCGCGCTCCTCTCCGTGCTCGCCACGCTGGGCTGGGCGACCGTGGTGTTCTGGCGCGCGGGACGACATCGGCATCCGTTGTGGAAAGGCATGGTGCTATCGGCTGGCGGGGTCACCTTGGTGTGGGTTCTCGTTGCTCTGCTTTGGCTGCCCGTCCTGAATTACGCCAGTACCTACCGTCCGCTGGCGGCGAGTCTGGCAGCGGTGTTGCGTGCACAACAGGGGTCGCAGCAACCATCACCCTGCGTGCAAACTTTGGGGCTCAGCCAGCCCCAACAAGCGTTGGTGGGATATTTCAGCGGCGCGGCATTGGTGCCGGGCTTAAGGGGCTCAGGCTGCCGCTTCGCGCTTGTGCTGAGGCCTTTGCGTGGGGTTGCGCCCGGCGACGTCCAGCGCATGCATGGCGAGATCCGTGCCATGCATCAGGCCGAACGAGGCGTTCTGCTATGGAGGGGACATCGGCCAGGGGAGCCGGACGAGAGCATGAGCCTTTACGGCAAATCTGCTGCAAAGTGAAGATTGGTCCCCGCATGCTTGCCTCGGCATCCTTCAAGAGGGACTAAAAGCGCCATGTCGCTACTGGGCAGATTCCCTGGGCAATCAGTCATCTCGCTGCTTCGTCTTGCTGCTGGCGTCCTTATCGGCCAACTCGCCGTCATCGGCTTTGGCGTTGCCGATACGGTCATGCTTGGCCGCTATGCGGACACTGCGAGCCTGGCCACCTTGTCGCTTGGGCAAGCGATTTACATCACGATGTTCGTCGCGCTTTCGGGAGTGACGCAAGCGCTGCTTCCAACCTTCGGCCGCGCACATGGCGCAGCTTCACCGCAACTCTTAAGCCGCGCGTTCCGGCAAGGCCTGTGGCTGGCTGTCATGCTTTGTGCGCTGGGCCTGGCGGTGCTGGTTTGGCCCGCTGCCTTGCTGCGCCTCACCGGCAATTGGCATGATCCATCGGTCGATCGCTATCTGCGAATCCTGGCCTTGGGCCTGCCAGCGGCCCTCTTCTTTAGGGTCCACACAGCGCTGAGCCAAGCCATCGCAAAGCCGCTGCTGGTTACGTTGCTGCAAGTTGCCGCACTTTTGCTGAAATTGGCGCTCAACGCCTTGTTTTTGCTTCCCGCAAACTTTGGCCTACACCAGCTGCCAGCGCTCGGTTCCACAGGCTGCGCCATCGCTACAGTTCTCACGCAATGGGTCCTGGCGGGTATCGCCCTCTTGCAGCACCAGCGCAGCCGCACGCTTCGCCCCTACGAAGCGCTTCGCCACTGGGAGTGGCCCGATTGGGCGCAGCAACGAGCGCTTTGGCGGCTAGGCGGGCCAATCGGCCTGGGCCTGTTGGTCGAGGTCTCCGCCTTCACATTCATGGCCCTTTTCATCGCCCGCTTGGGCAATACCCAACTGGCTGGACACCAAATTGCTGCCAATTTCGCAACCGTGCTGTACATGCTGCCACTGTCGGTCTCCATTGCGGCCGGATCGCTGGTGGCGCAACAGTTAGGCGCCGGCCAAGTCCGTGCGGCCCGCCATGCCGCTTGGGGCGGCGTTGGCGCAGCCGCGTTGTTATCGGCAGGGATGGGCGCCATGGTGTGGCTCGGGCGCATGCGGATTATTGCGTGGTACACGCCCGATCCCGGCGTACAGGCCGTAGCGAGCCATTTGTTCGTGTTTATCGCGTCGTACCAAGTGTTTGACGCCGTGCAGGCCTGCAGCGCGTTCGTGCTTCGCTCGTATCACATCGCCTCCCTGCCCAGCGCCTTGTATGCACTCTCTTGATGGGGAGTGGGCTTGGGGGGAGGCTATGTACTGGCCTTCAACACCTTCGGCCTTCATGCGCCAGCCCTGCAAGGGGCAGCTGGATTCTGGATGGGCAACTCAGCAGGGCTGGCGCTGGCGGCTGGCAGCTTAGCTTGGCTACTGTGGCGCGTAACACGGTGACCTTCACTGCAGTGTGTCCACGCTACTTTTGCTCACGCCTGCAGTGCTTCGATCGACTCGGCAAGATCCAACCACCGCTGCTCATGGCTGGCGATCCGCTCGGCCACCAGTTTGAGTCGCTTGCCTTGCTCAACGCGTTGGGCGGCGGGGGTTGCGCCTTGGGCCAAGCTCATCTCCAGCACCGCACGCTCGGCTTCGAGGGCGCCCAATTCGCGCTCAAGGGCCGCCTGCTCGGCCTTCAACGGCTTGGCCTGCTGTGCGAGGTTCTGGCGCGATTGCGCGGCGCTGCGACGCTGCTCCCTGCGAGTGCTGGTGGCTGACGCGGATCCCGCTTCGGCATCTGCGGTCCCGGCATCGCCGACCGATTGGGCGCCTTCGCGCATGCGCGTGCGTGCACGCTCCAGCACCCACCGCTGGTAGTCGTCAAGGTCTCCCTCGAAGGTTTTCACCTGGCCATCGGCCACAAGCCAGTACTCGTCGCAGGCCGCACGCAAAAGTGCTCGATCGTGCGACACGAGAAGCATGGCCCCGCCAAATTCCTGCAAGGCCAAGGTCAGCGCCTCGCGCGTCGCCAAATCCAGATGGTTAGTCGGCTCGTCGAGGAGGAGCACGTTGGGTCGCTGCCAGACCAGAAGAGCGAGTAGCAAACGTGCTTTCTCACCGCCCGACATCGACCCCACATGCTGCTCCGCCATATCCCCGCTGAACTGGAAGCGCCCCAACCAATTACGCCAGTCTTGCGTCGTGGTTTGCGGCTGGGTTTGCTTCGCCAGCCGCGCGAGATGCTGCAATGGCGACTCGTCGGGGCGCAAGACATCCATCTCCTGCTGCGCGTAGTAGCCCACTACGACATCGGCCCCCAATTGCACGCGGCCTGCCAGGGCCGGCAACAGTCCGGCCAAGGTTTTAACCAAGGTGGACTTACCCTGTCCATTAGCCCCAAGCACGCCAATGCGCGCACCCGCAATGATGTCGCGCTCGACGCCGCGGAGGATCGGCTGGTCCGCTGAATAGCCACAATCTGCGCCGCGCAGCCGAAGCAGTTGCTGCGGCTGACGAACCGGTGGCAGAAAATCGAAGCGCAATGGGTTTGACAGCATCACCGGTGCCAGCCGCTCCATGCGCTCAAGAGCCTTGAGCCGGCTTTGCGCCTGTCGGGCCTTGGTGGCTTTCGCGCGGAAACGCTCGACGAAGCTGGAGAGGTGAGCGATGTCCTGCTGTTGACGCGCATACGCCTGCGCCTGTTGCTGCAGGGCTTGGGCGCGGCGCTCTTCAAACGCTGTATAGCCCCCTGCGAAACGCTGCAACTTTCCCTGTTCAAGTTGGACCGTGACTCGGGTTGCAGCGTCGAGAAATTCACGGTCGTGCGAGATGATCAGCAAAGTGCCCGGGTAGCGCGAAAGCCAGTTTTCAAGCCATACCAACGCATCCAGATCAAGGTGATTGGTTGGCTCGTCCAGCAACATGCAGTCACTCGGCTGAAACAGTGCCTGTGCGAGCGCCAGGCGCATGCGCCAGCCACCGGAAAAATCGTGCACTGGTCGCCGAAGCTCGTGCGGTGCGAAACCCAGACCCAGAAGCAATGCCTCGGCGCGAGCATTGGCGGTGTAAGCGTCAGCCAACTCCATCGCTTCCGACGCAGCCGCAAGCAGCATACCGTCACACTTTGCTTCGGCATCGTGCATCGCCGCGATCGCGCCCTGCAATACGGTGTCGGCCTGACAAACGAAATCGGTGGCTGCCAATGGTGAATCGGGCGCATCCTGCGCCACAGCCGCTACGCGCCAATGCGCAGGGAACGAAAGGCTGCCGCCGTCTTCATGCAAATGCCCCAGAAGCAGCGCAAATAGCGAGGACTTTCCAGCGCCATTGGCACCAACCAAACCCACTTTTTCGCCTGGCTGTATCGTGAGATCGGCGGCGTCCAGCACGACCTTGGCAGCACGGCGCAGCGTCACGGATTGCAGCCGGATCATGCAGCCTCCCGCAGCCCGGCTGCCTGCACCAGGAACACGGAGTCATGCCCTGCGCTTGTGGGGAGCCAGATTACCGGCAGCCGTGGGAAAGCCGCCTCGAAATGCGCGCGTTCATGCCCGATCTCCACCACGACGATGCCCAGTGGCGCCAGCACTCGCGGCGCATCGACAAGCAAACGACGCACCAGGTCCATGCCATCAATGCCGCCAGCCAGTGCCAGTGCGGGTTCGTGCTGGTACTCCTGGGGCAGCGTTCGCATGGCCGCCGCATTGACATAGGGCGGATTGCACAATAGAAGGTCAATGCCCTGACCCGCCGGCGGGGTTGGTATTGCATCCAGCAGATCGGAATGAAGCAACTCGACGCGGTCTGACAGGCGATGCAATCTCAGGTTTGCCTCGGCCACCTTCAGCGCATCTGCCGAAATATCGGTGCAGAGCACGCGTGCCTGCGGCCAACGCAGCGCCGCGAGAATCCCCAGACAACCGCTACCGGTGCAGATATCGGCCACGCGGCGGGGCTCGGCTTCAAGCCACGGCTCAAGCGCTTGTGGCAACAGCTCCGCAATGAACGAACGGGGGACAATAACACGCTCATCCACGACGAATCTCACACCCTGGAGCCAGGCTTCGCCGAGCAGGTAGGCGACGGGCTTGCGAGTGGCAATGCGCTGGCCAACAAGATCGTTGAATCGCCGCATTGCGTCCGGCGGAACTGGCCGGTGCGCAAGCGAGCCGAATGTTGCAAAACTCTCCATGACTGGCCAACCGAGCGCATGAATCAGCATCCACGCAGCCTCATCCTCGGCGCTGGCGGCACCGTGGCCAAAGTGCAAGGCAGCGGCCCGAAGTGAGCGCACAGCGCGGCGCCAAGTCGGGCCGAATTGTGGCGCCGCTGCTTTACGCGTCATGCCAATTCATGCCACCAAGGCCTCAAGAACGCGCCGGTAGATTGCACTCAATGGATCGAGAAACCGCAGTTCCACGTGCTCGTCAATCTTGTGGATGCTTGCGCTCGGCGGGCCGAACTCCACAACCTGCGGGCAGATTTTGGCAATGAAGCGTCCATCCGATGTGCCGCCCGTAGTCGAGAGCTCGGCATGCTGGCCGGTCTCCGCAAGAATGGCAACCCGCAATGCTTCTGAGAGCGCACCGGGAGGAGTGAGAAAAGGCTCGCCACCCAAGGTCCAGTCGAGCGTGTATTGCAGGCCGTGTCGGTCGAGCACGGCTTGCACGCGCTCCTTGAGGGAGGCGGGCGTGGACTCGGTGGAAAAACGAAAATTAAACTCGACCGTCAGGTCTCCAGGAATCACGTTCGTGGCGCCCGTGCCAGCGTGGATATTGGAGATCTGCCATGACGTTTGAGGGAAATGGGCGTTTCCGGCATCCCATTGCACGGCAGCGAGCTCGGCCAAGGCTGGCGCTGCGAGATGAATTGGGTTGCGCGCCAAGTGCGGATAGGCGATATGGCCTTGCACGCCATGCACCACGAGGCGACCCGAGAGGGACCCACGACGACCGTTCTTGATCACATCACCGAGCAATGTGGCGGACGTGGGTTCACCAACGATGCACCAGTCCATCCTTTGGCCGCGCGTCGCCAGCAAGTCACACACGCGCACCGTGCCATCGCGTGCCGGCCCCTCCTCGTCGCTCGTCAGCAAAAAACCAATGCTGCCCTGAGGCGCCGGATGCCCCGCGAGGAACGCCTCCACGGCCACCACCATCGCCGCCAGCGAGGTTTTCATGTCGGCCGCGCCGCGGCCATAGAGTTTGCCATCGCGCTCGGTGGGGGTGAAGGGCTCGCTTTGCCAGTTTTCAAGAGGACCCGTTGGCACCACGTCTGTGTGGCCTGCAAACGCCAGGACCGGCGCCTCTGTCCCGCCCTGCCCCAACCGCAACGCCCAGAGATTGCGCACGCGAAGTCCCGGCGGGCCCGCCTCGACGAACTCGCACGTGAAGTCCAATGCCCTAAGGCGCTCGGCGATGATGTCCTGGCATCCTGCGTCGTCTGGCGTCACGGAACGCCGCGCGATCAGGGCCTCGGCGAGGGCGCGCGTGGATGATGGCATTGAGAAGTGCCTCAGTGAACGCCGAGGTCGAGCGAGATCTCGCGAAACGATGGCTCGTCCGAATCGAGAATGGCATTGGCTGGCGGCTGGCTCGTTGGCCGACTGGAGAAGTCATTCTGCAGGCGCCACATCAGGTTGGTCGGCGAGTCCGCATAGGCCAGCGCCTCGTCCCGCGTGACCTGACCGTCGACGACCAAACGGGCAAGACATTGCTCGAACGTCTGAGAGCCCTCGGCCATTGTCTTTTCCATCGTGTCCTTGATGGCGGACAGGTCGCCCTTTGCGATGAGTTCGCGGATGAGCGGTGTATTAAGCAGGACCTCCACAGCGGGCAGCAACCCCCCGGCTGTGGCGCGCAAAAGGCGCTGGGAGACCACGGCGCGCAGCCCTGCGGCGAGATCTGACAAAAGGGCAGGTCGCATATCCAGCGGGTAAAAGCCGAGAATCCGGTTCAATGCCTGGTAACTGTTATTGGCATGTAGAGTCGCCAGGCATAGGTGCCCCGACAGGGCATAGTTCAATGCGGCGGTCATCGTTTCGGTGTCTCGGATTTCACCGATCATGATGCAGTCTGGTGCCTGACGCAGCGCATTCTTCAGGCCCATTGACAGGCTCTTGGCATCGATGCCGACCTCACGTTGGTTCACGATCGATTTCTTGTTCGTGAAAAGGTACTCAATTGGCTCCTCCAGCGTAAGGATGTGACCGGTCATGCGCGCGTTACGGTGGTCGAGCATCGCAGCCAAACTTGTGCTCTTGCCCGAACCGGTGGATCCCACCATGAGGATCAGGCCATGTTTTTCCATCACCAGATCAGCCATCACACCCGGCAGATTCAGGTTTTCCAGCGCGGGGATATCACTTGGGATGTAGCGGATCACCATCGCCACGCTGCCACGCTGGATAAACGCACTCAAACGGAAGCTGCCGACACCAGTGCGCGCAATGCCCATGTTGAGTTCGCCTTCGTCATACAGCTGCTTCACACGCACAGCATCGACGATTTCGCCCAGCAGCTTTGACGGATCTTCCGGGGTGAGCACTTGGCGATTGATAGCAACCGCTTGGCCATTGATGCGGATGAGAATGGGCGCATGCGGACTGATGTAGATGTCCGAGGCCTTCTTTTCAGCCATG